>DATFDL010000781.1:0-10606 GCA_035252155.1 Pirellulales bacterium
TTAGCAAATCGAAAATCCAAAATCTAAAATCCAAAATCCCCTCGAGGAAGCTCCTGTGAACGACTCTCCCCACGATCCTGACCTGGCCGGCCTGGCCAAACTCAAAGACGCCCATGCCAAGCTGCGCCAGCAGATCGCACGAGTGGTGGTCGGCCAGGACGAAGTGCTCGATCAGTTGATGATTTGCATCTTCGCTCGTGGCCACTGCATGCTCGAAGGCGTGCCCGGGCTGGCCAAGACGCTGATGGTCAGCACGCTGGCCGATTGCCTGTCGCTCGATTTCAACCGCATTCAGTTCACGCCCGACCTGATGCCGAGCGACATCACCGGCACCGAGGTTTTGCAAGAAGATCGCTCGACCGGCGCCCGGCAACTGCGCTATGTACACGGGCCGGTGTTCGCCAACGTGGTGCTGGCCGACGAAATCAACCGCACGCCGCCCAAGACGCAGGCAGCCCTGCTCGAAGCGATGCAAGAGCGGCAGGTGTCGGCCGGCGGGCAGCGTTATCCGCTGCCCGATCCTTTCTTTGTGCTGGCCACGCAAAATCCCATCGAGCAGGAAGGCACCTACCCACTGCCCGAGGCACAGCTCGACCGCTTCCTGTTCAAGGTGTTCGTCGGTTATCCCAGTCAGGCCGAAGAGCGGCAAATTTACCGGCTAACGACGGGCATCGACGCGGCCGACGTAACCAAGGTGCTATCGGGGGCCGAGATTCCCGAGCTGCAGGCGCTGGTTCGCCGCGTGCCCGTGTCCGATCATTGCCTCGACTTTGCCATGCACTTGGTGCGGGCCACACGGGGCACCGACGAGGGCAGCCCCAAGTATGTCTCGAAGTGGATCGCCTGGGGCGCGGGACCGCGTGCCGGGCAGGCGCTCGTGGTGGCCTCGAAGGCGCGGGCCGCGCTCGAAGGCCGCACCAGCGTCACCATCGAAGACATCCGCGCCATGGCCCCGCCCGTGCTGCGGCACCGCCTGGTGACGACCTACGCCGCCCAGGCCGAAGGCCAGAACGTCGATTCGATCATCCACCGTTTGCTTGAAGACATCCCCGAACGCGCAGGAGCCGCCCAGGCCGATGGCCAACTCGCCCAAGTATTCCGATCCTGATGTGCTGGCGCGAATCGCGGGGCTGACGCTCCGCGCGCGGCGGGTGGTCGAGGGCACGATCTCCGGCCTGCACCGCAGCCCGTTCCACGGCTTCGCCGTCGAGTTTGCCGAGTACCGCGAGTACTCGCCGGGCGACGACCTGCGCCGGCTCGACTGGCGCGTCTTTGGCCGCACCGACCGCTATTACGTCAAACAGTATGAAGAAGAGAGCAACCTCCGCTGCCATATCGTGCTCGACGCCAGCGCCTCGATGCGGTACGGCTCGGGCCCGCTCACCAAGTTCGATTATGCCGCCACGATAGCCGCCTCACTGGCGACGCTTCTGGTCGGGCAGCAAGACCCCGTGGGTCTGGCCCTGTTCGACAGCCAGCGCCGCAAGCTGCTGCCGCCGGCGGCCACGCAGGCCCAGTTGGTGCGGATCGTCGAAGAGCTCGAAAGCTCGCAGCCCGACCGCCAGACGCAGCTTGGTCCCGTGCTGCAAGACCTGGCCGAGCAAGTGCGCAAGCGCGGACTGATGATCATCATTTCCGATCTGCTGACCGATCTCGACTCGTTTTACGACGGACTCTCGCGGCTGCAATACCGCGGCCACGAGATCATGATTTTGCACGTGCTCGACCGCGACGAGTTGGAGCTGCCCTTCAACGATCTGGTGCTGTTTCACGATATCGAAGGCAGCGAAGAGCTGTACGCCGAGCCGTGGGCCTTTCGCAACGCCTACAAGGCGGCGATCAACGAGTTTGTCGACGGCGTGCGCGGCGCCTGCGGCTCACGGGCGATCGACTATTTGCTGATGCGCACCGACCAGCCGCTGGGCGACGCGCTGAGCCATTACTTGCACGCCCGTGAACGCTTGCAGCCCTTCGGACAACATAAACATGGAACGCTGTAACGTACGGAATGGGGAATGGGTCTGTAGGGAACGGACTCCGTGCCGTTCCGCAGTGGGGCGGCGCGAGGTCGCCCCGCCCTTCGGCGGAGCGCTCCGGAGGGGGCGGGATGACGTCCATGGGCAGGTCACGGAACGGCACGGAGTCCGTTCCCTACAGCCGTCGGTCGGTATACTCCGCACTCCGCATTCCGCATTCCGCACTAGCGCGACCTAAGATCGTTCGATTTCTTCATGGACTCGCTTGGTTTCGTCAACACGCCGCTGCTCTGGGGAATGGCCCTGGCCTCGATCCCCATCATCATTCATTTGCTGTTCCGGCGGCGGTTTCGGCGCGTCGAGTGGGCGCCGATGCACTATCTGAAGCTGTCGATCCAGCGCAACCGCCGGCGGATTCGGCTCGAACAATTGCTGCTGTTGGCGCTGCGGACGTTGTTGATTCTACTGCTATTCTTCTTCATCGCCCGGCCCGTGATCCATGCCGCCGGCTTGGGCAAGTGGCTGGGCGGCAGCAGCCGCACCAGTCAGGTGCTGCTGCTCGACGATTCGCTGAGCATGGACTACCGCGAAGGCGGCCGCTCGGCCTGGGACCGGGCGAAGGAACTGGCCGTTAAGCTGCTCGAAAACGTCGGACCCAAAGACCGCTTCACGTTGGTGCTCGCCTCGCAGCCCAAGCAGCCGCTCTTGCGCGAAGTCGAGCTGGCCAATCCGGATGAAGCGATTCAGCTTATCAACGAACTCAAACCCAGCGACACCTTCGCCGCCTGGGAGCCGGTGATGCAGGCCATGGACGAGTTGATCATCAGCGGCTCGTACCCCATCCGCGAGCTGACGCTCATCACCGACTTGCGGCGTTCGGGCTGGGACGACACCGTCGGCCCCATCGGCAGCCGCTGGACCACCGCCCGGCTGGAGATGCGCATCTTCGACGTCGGCAGCGAGCGTACCGCCAACGTCGCCCTGGAAGATCTGAAGCAACTCGACCGCCTGGCGATGGTCGGCAATCCCACTCACTATGAGGCGGTGATTCACAACGCCAGCGAGCGAGAGCTGACGGCGCTCGACGCCACCTGGGCCATCGACGGCAAACCCAGCGTGGCGCGATTGCCGACGATCGCAGCGGGCGAAACGGCTCGCGTGCCGCTGGCCGCGACGTTTCAAGAGCCGGGCTTACACTATGTTGAATTCGAGTTGCCAGCCGACGATCTGCCCGGTGACAATCGCCGCTGGCGCGTGACCAACGCCCTAGAACAAGTCAATATTCTGCTGGTCGACGGAGAACCTTCCAGCGAACCGTTGGCGGGCGAGGTCGATTTTCTGGCGTTGGCCTTGGCCATCGGGGCGGGTGATACCGATGCCTTCCACGTACAGGTGGTCACCGATTCGGAGTGGGCCACGCTGCCCGCTGGCCAGTCCGATCTGATCGTCTTGGCCAACGTGGGTGGCCTTGCCCGCGATCAGGTCGAGCGGCTTGAGCGCCAGGTGGCCGCCGGCACGGGCCTGATGATCTTCCCTGGCGAGCAGATCGACCCGACCAGCTACGCTCAACTTCTCTATCGCGACGGCGAAGGACTACTGCCGGCCTTGCCCGAAACCAACGCCGACGAAGAGTTTTCGGGGCTAGTGCTCGAAGGCAGGGCACCGGGGCCGCTCGACATTTTGGCGCAGCTCAAGCCGGCCGTATTGGAGCGGATCAAGGTCCGGCGATTCTTGCAAGTGCGCGGCGAACAAGAGCATCCCGAGGTGCGCGTCTTGGCGCGGTGGAACAATGCCGACGCCTCGCCCGCCGTTTTGGAAAAAAGTTTTGGGCGCGGCCGGGTGTTGTTCTGGACGATCACCGCCGACAAGCTCTGGAGCGATTGGCCGACCGAGCCGAGCTATGTGTTGGCGATGCGCGAGTCCGCGACCGGCATTGCGCGGGCGGATGCTGAAACACGGGTATTCATCTCGGGCGAGCCGCTAAAGGTCGCCGTGGCCGAAGGCGAGCAGGTCGGCACACCGCCGCCCACGGTTGAGCTGTTCGACACCGGGGACAACCCGCGCACCGACAAGCCGCAGCCGCTGCGCGTGGAGGAGGCAACGGACAAAGCCTCTGCAGGGGACGGACGCCGTGCCGTTCCGCCAGCGGCAAATGCAAACGGAATGAATTCCGTTCTACAGGGGAGCGGACCCCGTGTCGCATCGGACAAACCTGACAGCCGCCGCCATCCTCAAACGTTGGTCTACAACGACACGCGCCGCTCGGGCTTGTATCGTCTGCTGTGGAACATCGTGCCCACGGGCGACCGCTTCGATTGGGTGGCGGTCGATCCCGACGGGCGCGAGAGCGACCTGGCGCGGATCGCCGACGACCAGCTTCGCGGCCTGTGGGGCGGTTTTCAGCCGGAGATCATTCACGCCGTCTCGGCCAGCGACACGCCCATCGCCGTCCGCGGCCAAGAGATTTGGCGCACATTGGCCATGACCATGCTCGGCCTGTTAGTGGTTGAATCGTGTTTCGCAACTTGGACCGGCAGGCAACGGTAACCATGAGTAGATGTCGTCGTCTATTGTCGTCTTTCGCTCCGCGAAAGAAACGTACTTTCGCGGAGCGAAAGGCGACACTGCCGGGGCATCGCCAAGGCTCTGCCCCAGCCTCCGGAACTTTAACTCTTCCCCTGAATCCCGAATCCTGACCCCCGACCCCTGCTTCGAATCCCGACCCCTGCTCATGAATCCTTGGCTCGAATGGCTGCTGGGCATCAAGGCGCCGCCCGATTGGGTGCGCGGTCCTGATACGCAGTGGCATTTGGAATTTCAATCACTGCCGCAGGGCATGGCGGCCGCCGCGGCCGTCGCCGCGGGGCTCGTGGCCATTGGGCTGATCTGGTTTCTCTACCGCTTCGAAGGACGGTCGTTGGGGCTGGGACGCAGGCTGACGTTGGCCACGCTGCGCGGGCTGATTTTGACCTGCGTCGTGTTCATGCTGCTGGAGTTGGTGGTGGTCATCACCAAGCGCGAGCTGATTCCTTCGCGGCTGTTGGTGCTGGTGGACACTTCACAGAGCATGGATCTGGCCGATCCGTATTCCGATGAATCGTCGGCTCGCGAGACCGCCACGCGCATCGGGTTGACCACGCCCGGCGGCGAAGCCGATGTACCCAAGCTGCGGGCGACCAACCGGCTCGACCTGTCGCAGCGAGTCGTCGATGAACTTTGGGAAAAACTTTCCGACGGCCGCGTGATCTCTTCGTATAGCTTCGCCGGCAAGCTGGAGCCTCTCGAACCGGGGCAACGGCCCGTCAATTTGCACGCCACCGGCCCCTCGACCGGCATCGGCGACGCCATCAACGACGCCCTGGCCTTGCACCGCGGGCAAGAACTGGCGGGTATTCTGCTCATCACCGACGGCCAATCGAACTCGGGCGCCGAGCCGCGCTCGGCCGCCTTGGCCGCCGGCAAGGCCCGCGTGCCGATCGTCTCGCTGGCCGCCGGCACACCCGAGGGCCCGCGCAACGCCAAGCTAGCAGGCGTCGAGGTCAGCCCGGTCGTCTTTCTGCGCGATCCAGTCGACATCTCGGTGCTCGTCGAATCGCGCGGTCTGAAAGACGCGCCGGCCAGCGTCGTGCTCGAAGAACTGCAAGACGACGGCTCGTGGAAAGAGATCGGCCGCGAGCCGATCATCCTGGGCGAAGATTCGCTGGTGAAGCGAGTCGGCTTCCGCTTCACGCCCGAGGCGCTGGGCCAGCGCGACTTCCGGGCGAAGGTAACCGACGCCGGCCCCGAGCTGACCGAAGACGACAACCTGAAAAGCGCCCAAGTGAAAGTGGTGCGGCAGAGCATCCGCGTGCTTTTGATCGCCGGCTATCCCGGCCCGGAGGTGCAGTTTCTGCGCAACGCCCTGCTGCGCGATACCGCCCTGGAGTTTGCCAGTTGGCTGCAAAGCGCGGGCGAAGGCTACGAGCACGTCGGGCATCGACCGCTCCGCCGGCTGCCGGCCAATCAAAAAGAGCTCGACCATTATGATACGATCGTGCTGTTCGATCCCGACATGCGCAACCTGGGCCCGCAATGGCCCGAGATGCTCACCAAGTTTGTGGGCAATGCGGGCGGCGGGCTGATTTACATCGCGGGCGAGCTGAACGCGAACAAGCTTTTCAGCCCCGAGGCGGGCGACGGCTCGTCGCTGGGCACCGGCGGTCCCGAAAGCAGTTGGCTGCGCATCTTGCCGGTGGTGCGCGAGCCGGGTTTGTATCAATCGGCCGCCGACGTGCGGCTCAGCTCGCTCGAAACCTGGACGCTCGAGCTCACGCCCGAAGGCAGCGCCGACCGCGTCTTTCAGTTCGCCCCCGAACCCAGCCGCAATCGTGAGGTGCTCACCAGCCTGCCGGGCATGTTCTGGCATTTCCCCGTCACGCGGGCCAAGCCCGGGGCCACCGTGCTGGCCCGGCACGGCGATCCGCGCATGCGCAACCAGTTCGGCCGGCACGTGCTCTTGGCCACGCATCTGTATGGGCCGGGCCGCACCGTCTTCATCGGTTTCGACAGCACCTATCGCTGGCGCTATCTGCACGAAGAGTATTTCGACGGGTTCTGGGCGCGGCTGATCGACCGCGTCGGACGCAGCAAGGTGCTCCGCGGCGGATATCCGTTCAAGCTCGCCACTGACCGCACTGCCTATCGCACCGGCGACCGCGTGACGATTCGGGCGGAATTGGTCGATGGCGGCGACCCCTCGGCGACGCTGGCCGACCTCCGTGGCGACGCCACTTGGGGCGCCGAAGGCACCGCGCCGCTGGAGTTTGAGGCAAAAGCCGACGATCCGGGCATTTTGGAAGCCTCGTTCACGGCTTCCGAGCCCGGTTCGTATATGGTGCGCGTCGTGCCGACCAGCATGGCGCCTGACCTGGAAAGCGGCGGTATCCGCCCCGCCACCTTGCAGTTCGACGTCGAGCCGCCGCAGGCCGAACGCGACCACCCCACGCTCGACCGCCCGTTGCTGGAACAGATTGCCCGCGACAGCGGCGGGCAGGTTTTCGCCCTCACCGAAAAAGAAAAGGTTCCAGGAGCCTTTCAGGTGAAGCAAGTCGAGCGGGTGCTGCCGTATCGTGACGAAGTTTGGAACGCGCCGCTGCTGTTCGGCTCGGTCGTCGTGCTGTTGACCGCCGAGTGGCTGCTGCGCAAGAAATACCGGATGGCCTGACATGAGCTTGGCCCTCGATACTCGTGGAATTCTCGACACCCTTCGTCCGCGGCGCGACGCCGTGCGCAGGCGCTTGGCGACCGTGCGGCGGCGGGTCCGCGCTCGGCTGCTGCTGGCCGGGACCGCTTGGACCTGGGCGGCGGTCTTTCTATTCTGCGCGGCGAGCCTGGCGCTCGATTGGCTGCTGCGGCTGAGCTTGCCCGTGCGGATGACGCTATTGGCCGTGGGAGCGGTCGGCGTGGCCTGGGTCGCATGGCGGCATCTTTTGTCGCCCTTGCTGTTCCGGCTCGATGATCTCGATCTGGCGGCCATTCTCGACCGCCGCGTGCCGGGCGTCGGGCAGCGGGTCGCCGCCGTCTTGCAGTTGCCCGGTTTGCTGGAGTCGCGCATTCTGGCCTCGCCCAGCATGGTGCAAGCCGCGGTCTTGGAACACGCCCAGGCGCTGGAGCAGGCCGATCTCTGGTCGGCCTTCGATCGCCGCGCTCATCGCCGGCAGTGGCTTTTGCTGATCGCCACGGCGCTGGCCGCCGGCGGCTTTTATTACGCCTGTCCCGAAGCGGCCGCTATCTGGGAGCGGCGCTGGTTTTTGGCTTCGCACGAGCGTTGGCCGCAGCACACCTATCTTTCGGTGGTCGGGCTGGGCGACGACGGCCGCCTGCTGGTCGCCCGCGGCGAATCGCTGCCGCTGGAAGTCACGGCCCAGCCGCAATTTTCCGGCCGCTCGGGCGCTTGGAAGCTCGGTGGACGCGGCGAGACGCTGCTGATTCCGTCGCTCGGCACCCCCACGAGCCGGCTGCCCGAGCAGGTGAGCATTCGCTATGAGGCGGCCAGCGGTTTTTCGCGGGTAGGCAACTTTACACATTACGGCGGCAGCGAATTTCGCTACGAGATTCCACAAGTGGTCGAGCCGCTCGACGTTTCGGTGACCGGCGGCGACGACTGGTTTGGGCCGATCCGCGTCGAGCCGATCGATCGCCCCACGGTCAGCTCGCTCGTGGTGCTGGCGCGGCGGCCCGGCAGCGACGAGGCGCAGCAGCACACGCCGGAAGGCGCCGATGCGCAATTGCTCTTTTTGCCCGATACTAAGCTGGAGTTGCAGCTTGTCAGCAGCGTGCCGTTGGCCGCCGCCACGCTGTCGGCCAAAGAGGGCAGCCCTCCCCCGCTCGAGCGCCGCGACGATACGCACTACCTCGCTCGCTGGACGATGCGCGAACCACAAACGCTGGAGATATCGCTGATCAGCAGCGAGGGTAATTTGGAGTCAAAGCCCTATTATCTGTCGATCGGCCTGCTCATTGATCGCCCACCGCGCGTGTTGGCACGTTCGTCGGGCGTGGGCCGCCGGGTGACGCCGCAGGCGCGCATTCCGCTCGCGCTGCACGCCAGCGACGATTTTGGCCTGACCAGCCTGACCGCCGAGATCGAAGCCACCGTGCCCAAGGAAGAAAAGCCCGAAACCAAGTTGCACAAGGTTTCGCTCGAATTGCCGCCCAGCGTGCCCGAAAACCCGCCGACTGACTTCGAGATTCAACCGATGATTGGTCTCACCGAGTACAGTGTGGCGCCCGGCACGATCGTCAAGCTGCGCGGGGCGGCCGTCGACAACTGCGCTCAGGGTAGCCAGACCGGCGCGTCGCGCTGGCTCACCTTCCAAGTGGTCACCCCCGAAGAGTTGTTTTATGAGATCTTGATGCGGCAACGGGCTCAGCGGGCCAAGTTCGCCGCGGCGCTCGAGACGGCCAAATCGCAGACCGAGCCTTTAGCTGGCCTGCCCACGGCCGAAGTGGCTTTTGCTCTCGTGCGCAAGCATCAGGTGATCGCGCGGCAGATTTGGCAGGTGGCCAACGCCTTGGACGCCACGCTGCAAGAGATGGCCTTGAACGAATTAGGCAGCGTTCAGGCGCGAGAATTGCTCAAGACCAAGGTGATCGAAGCCATCCGGCAACTGCACGGCGCCGAAATGGTCGAGCTTCGCTCGGCGTTGGAGGCGGTGGCGGCCGATCCCGCAGGCGCCGACCAATCGCTCACCGCCGCCCGCGAGCAACAACAAGCGGTGGTCGATCAGATGGCGAAAATCCTCGAGCAGATGTCGCAATGGGAAAACTTTGTCGACGTGTTGAACCAATTGAAGTCGATCATCAAGCTTGAAGGCGGCGTGCTCGAGGCCACCGAGCAGGAAAAAAAGAAGCGGACGCAGGAGTTGTTTGACGATTAGGCGACGGAGACGGGCGTGTCGGCAACGCAAGACAACCAAGCGACCGATGAACAACGCCAGTGGTGGCAGGTCACGCTTTCGAGCATCGGCGACGCGGTCATCAGCACCGACACCGAAGGCCGCATCACCTTCATGAACCCCGTGGCGCAAGCCGTCACGGGCTGGCGGCTCGACGAAGCGTCGGGCAAGCCGCTGGAAACGGTCTTCAAGATCGTCAACGAGGAAACCGGCGAAATCGTCGAGAATCCCGTCGTCAAAGCCTTGCGGGAAGGCGTGGTCGTCGGCCTGGCCAACCATACGCTGCTGATCGCCAAAGACGGCTCCGAGTGTCCGATCGACGACAGCGCCGCGCCGATCCGCGACGCCCAAGGCAACGTGAACGGCGTCGTACTTGTCTTCCGCGACGTGACCGCGCGCCGCAAGGCCGAACGGGCGTTGCAGGAGAGCGAAGAACGTTTCCGCCTGCTGGTCGAAGGAACCTACGACTACGCCATCTTTATGCTCGACCCTCAGGGGAACATCGCCAGTTGGAACCCCGGCGCGCAGCGGATCAAAGGTTACCAGGCCGACGAGATCATTGGCCGGCATTTCTCGAGTTTCTATCCGAGCGAGGCGGTCGAGCGCGGCTGGCCCGACGAAGAACTGCGACGAGCGACGGCCAATGGCCGCTTCGAAGACGAAGGCTGGCGGGTGCGCAAGGACGGCAGCCAGTTTTGGGCCAACGTGGTCATCACCGCCCTGCGCGACGAGGCGGGCAGGCTGCGCGGATTCTCGAAGATCACCCGCGACCTGACCGAGCGCCGCCAGTTGGAGCGGGCAAAGCTCCAGGCCGAAGTCATGGCCGACCTTAGTCGCCGCAAGGATGAGTTTCTGGCGATGCTCTCGCACGAATTGAGAAATCCGTTGGCACCGATCATCAACGCCGTGCAGATGCTCCGCCTGCAAGAAATGGAAGATCCGCTCCAGCAACAAGCCACGGCCATCATCGAACGCCAGACCGAGCGATTGACGCGATTGATCGACGACCTGCTGGAAGTCTCGCGCATCACCACGGGCAGAATTCGGCTGCAACGGGCATCGATCGATTTTAGGAGCGTCGTCGAGCACGCCGTGGAGACCGCGCGGCCGCTCATCGTGCAGCGCCGGCATGAGCTGTCGGTTTCGCTTCCGCCCGAGGCGGTCTGGCTGTATGCCGACGCGACCCGCCTCGAG
>DATFDL010000782.1:0-4935 GCA_035252155.1 Pirellulales bacterium
CCGTGAAGTTCCCCGCCCCGCCGGAAACCACGCCGCTGCTGGTCGTGCCATCGCCCCAGTTGATGCTGGCCGAAAAATCGCCGGCCGAATTCGCGGTGTTGGCGTCGGTGAAGGTGGCCAACGTCGCCGAAAGCGTCTGCCCCTCGGTCGTCGACAGTGTCACGCCCGTCCCGCTCAACACGTCGCTATCGGCGATTGTCGCGGGCGAGCGAATCGTCGCCGTCGCGCCGCCGCCGTCTCGAACCGTGACCGTGACGCCGTTCGATTCGTCGGCAAAGGTGTGCCCACTCGACACCGTGTAGTGGCCCGCCGACCCGGTCACGCTGCCCGTGGTGGTCGCGCCGTCGCCCCAGTTGACGGATATCGTGTATTCGCCGGGGTTGCCGCCGTCGGGGTCGGCATCGACAAATGTGGCGACCGGACCGGAGAACGCCGCGCCTTCCGCGCCCGTGACGCCCACCGTCGAGCCCGTGAGCGCATAATCGGCGATGACTGCCGCGCCGACTGCACTGGCCTGGCTGCCGCCGGTGTCGGCGATGGTAGCGTCGACCAAATAAGAACCGCCCTCGGCGTACGCATGCTGGCCGGTGACATTGAAGCTGCCCGGGCCGTTGGCCGTTACGGCCCCCGTAGTGGTCGCGCCATCGCCCCAGCGGATCATGGCGGTAAAATCGCCGGGCGTGGCCGCGGGATTGGCGTCGCTGAACGTGGCCACGGTGCCTGAGAACGTGATGCCTTCGGTCGAATTCACCGGCACAGCGGTCGCCGACAAATTGGCGTCGGCGACGTTGATGTTGGCGCTGGCCGTGCCGCTCGCTGTGCCGGGCGCATCATCGGCCAATGCGACACGAAGCGGGTAGCTGCCTTCTTCGGCGTAAGTGTGATTGCCCGTGACCGAAATAGTCGCTCCCGAGCCGACGACCGAGCCGGTGGTGGTCGTGCCGTCGCCCCAGTCGATGCTGGCTGTGAAATCGCTCGCCTTGGCCGCCGAGTTCGCGTCCAAAAAAGTCGCCACAGCACCGCTAAAGGCAAGGCCCTCAGTCGGCGTGAAGTTGGCCGCGATGGGCGTGAGCGCATCGCCGTCGGCAATCGTCACTTGGCCGGTCAGAGTGACGGCCGCCGTGCCTGGCGAGTCGTCGGCGAGCGTCACGCGAACCGTGAATGTACCTTCGTCGGCGTAGCCATGCGTGCCGCTCACCGAAAACGTGCCCGCTCCGCCGCTGACGACGCCTGTGGTGATGGTGCCATCGCCCCAGTCGATGGTGGCCGAGAAATCGCCGGGCAGGCTCGCGGTGTCGGCATCGTGAAACGTGGCCACCGTGACGGTCCTGGCCGCGCCTTCTGTCAATTCGCTCGATATCAGTTGGCCGGTGAAGGCGTCGGCTTCGGCGATGGCGGCGGTCGAGGTCGCGGTGGCCGTGGCGCCGTCAGAATCGCGAATGGTCACGATCACCGGCGCGTTGCCTTCGTCGCTGTAGGTGTGCTGCCCGGTCACTTGAAAACCATTGCCGGAGGCCGAAACCGCGCCGGTCGTGGTGGCGCCGTCGCCCCAGGTGATGGTCGCCGTGTAAACGCCGGCCGACGTGTTGCCGTCGCTATCGGTGAAGGTGGCGACGGCGCCGTTGAACGCCGTACCTTCCGGGGTGCTCACGCCTACGCCGCTGGCGCTGAGCGTGCCGCTGCTTGTGCCGCCGACCACGGCCGTGCTGGTCGCCACCGTCGAATTGCTCTGGCTGTCGGAAATCGAGACGGTGACGTTGAACGATCCCGTGCTGTTATAGGTGTGCGTGCCGTTCACCAAAGACCGGTTGCTGCCGATGGCGGTCACCGTGCCCGCCGAAACGCCGCCGTCGCCCCAGTTGATCGTCACGGGAAAATTGCCCGAGATGTTGACGTCGGAAAATGTGGCGACAACGCCGTTGAAGGGTGTGCCTGCGTTGGCCGCGAACGCGGCGCCGACCGAATCGAGCGGATCGCCGTCGATCGTGGCGATCGAGCCGAACATACCGTGCTGATGGCTGTTGGGTCCGGCCGTGAAGAAGAGCACATTGGTGTTGCCGGCGCTGCTGCCGTTGCCGAAGGCGATGCCGCGCAGTCCGTCGATCGACATCGGGTTGCCCGACGGATCGAGCACCGCGCCCAGAAACGCGCTGGAAACCGGATCGAAGGCGTTGATGTGCCCGTCGCCCGCATTGGCCACCAGCAGGTCGCCGCTGAAGCCGCCGAAGCCGGTCGGGGCGAGCGCCAGGCCCCACGGCGAGTTCAAGGGCGAGGTGCTCACGCCCGGCTGGCCGACGATCAGCCGGCTCATCAGGTTGCCGTTGGCGTCAAACTCATCGACAAAGCCGTTGCCGGGGCCGGGCAGGTCGTGCTCGCGCGTCGGATCCTGGGCCGCGTAGGTCACAAACAGCCGGCCGGCAATGTTTTCGATATTGAATGGCGCGAAACCGGCGGGCAGGTTCGGATCGGTGAACGAGCCCGACAAGGTTACGCGCTGGAACGACGAATTGAATACATCGATCGTACTATTATGAAAATCGGCCGCGTAGAGCAGGTTGCCCTGCTGCCCGGTCTGGCCCAATGCCAGCCCTGTAAAAT
Source organism: Pirellulales bacterium (assembly GCA_035252155.1). Lineage (GTDB taxonomy): Bacteria > Planctomycetota > Planctomycetia > Pirellulales > JAICIG01 > JAICLL01. The sequence goes on from DATFDL010000782.1 coordinate 2,599, forward strand.
CGGCGCCCGTGGTGGTGCTAACGAGCTGCGCGGAACTGGAGGGCGACGGCGGCGGCACATTCGTATTCCAGCCGCTGAGGTTGCCAGTCGCTCCGGCAAACAAAAAGTCGGCGCTGGCACTGGTGCCGCCAGCACTCACGGTAAAGTCGTTGGTGGTGTTGGCCACCTGCCCGGTAGGCTGGCCGCCGGGAATGCCGACCACCAACGACGACCGCACCAGCGGTGTGCCCGCCGCATCGCCGCCATAGAGCGTCGAGACTCCCGTGGCGTTGTCGGAGATCCAAAAATCGCCGCTGAACGGATTGAGGCCGATTCCCCAGGGATTGACCAGATTGGGATCTTGGATCAACGCATGCCCGGGCTGATCCGAGACGAGCGCGTATTGCAGATACTCGGTGGTCAGCAACCGCCGGTCTTCGAGGCGTTCGAACCGCGACCATGCGCGTGAACGCGCTGGCCGCGTGTGATTTCCTTTCCGCTGAACAGACCGCCGCGAAGCAATATGCCGGGCGAACGACATGAGGTGCCTCCAACTTCCGATGGTTCTTCGACAGGCTCGCCCAAATAACAAACGGACGGCGGGCCGTTCCGCGGGCGCAACGCCGTGCAACACACCGCCCCCGGGCTTTTTCCATGATGATTCGCGGTGACGGCGGCGGCCAGTATGCAAGCTCCGTGCCGGCGAGAAACGACGATCAACTCTGTTGTCATTCGCGCATGCTTGTAACGATAAAGCAGGCTGGTACGTTGAGCCGGCTTCCGCCCGATTTGCTTGCGAAGAACAAGGCCCCTGTGCGTCGCTTGCGTGTCGCAACGTTATCATGCGGCCCAGGTTGCGGCGACACCGCGAAACATCGACATCCGCTGATGCAAGCGCCTTGCCTGCCGCTGCTTTACTCGTCGATGATTTTATTTCCAAACAGCAACCGATCGATGTCAACCAGGCGAAAGTGGTCGCGCTGTGCAATGCTATCGTTGACTAACCGCATCAGGGCTTGCGCCTCGACGAACGAGACGCTGCGAATCGGCTCGGCGGCCATCAACTCGGCGAGATTCTCGAGGTCGTAGGGTCGGAAACCGCTGCCAATGACGGCAAAGTAGACGCGGTCGATGCCCGACTGCGCCAGCTCGCGGCTGTGCCGCGCGGCATACTCGCAGAACTGCCGATCGTCGGTGCCCAGTGTGTATCCGTCGCGCCGCACCTTGGCGTCCAGAATCACTCCAAAGCGATCGGCCGGCGCCAGCGCCAGACAATCGGCCACGCGCCCGCAGCCTTGCCCGAGCTGCTGCACCGTAAAACCCAGACAGCGGAAGGCCTCCGCGCAGCGCGTTTCAAATTCGCGCGCCAGGTTTTTATCGGGGTCGCTCGCAATACTACAGGCCAAGTCAGCCAGGTCGCACAGCCCGGCGGGCAGAAAGGGGAAGCGGACGGCGGCGCCGCCGGTTCTGTAGGGAATGCCTCCTGTGGCGTTCCTAGGCTCGAGCGCCGTTGCGTCGGCCTTCGGCCACAGCCGTTGCTGCCGATCGGCCACGCGTAGGGCGACCTGCAAAAACCGCACATCGCCGGGATGCTGCCGGATGGTGCGTTCTTGCACGACGGTCACCTGTGGTTGGCGCAAGCCGCTCGTCGCCTGGGCGCGCGAGGTGCGTTCGACGGTGACTTCGCGATTTTCGCGGCTGCGCTCGAACCCGGCCATCGTTTCGGCCCACAGCGCCTCCCAGCGTCTTGTGCAGCGCACGCGGATGCTTTTGGCCAGCGGGTGTTCCGGGTGCGCTGCGATCCACCCTTCGACATTGCCGGCGATTTGCGCCACGCGTTGCCGTGTGAGATGATAGTCGGCGGCGATTTTGTCTTGCGTTTCGCCCTGCAAAACATGTCGTTCATAGATGCGGCAATCGCGTTGGCTGGGGGCGAGAGGACGGGGCGATTTACGGTGTTGCTTAGTTTGCATGTCTGGTTTGGTCATTGGACGAGGGGCTAGGGACGGGCGATTTTGGATTTTGGATTTTGGATTTTCGATTGCGACGTTGGTGGCTGGGGAACGGAGTGCGGAATGGGGATGTGATTAAGGCGACGTCTGTAGGGAACGGACTCCGTGCCGTTCCGTGTGGTCGAACCAGCGTCGCGCTGACAAACAAGCTGGTGGCTGCGGCAGAGCCGTGGCGATGACCCGGCTATAGGCTGAAAGCGCGGGGAGCGACACGGCAAGAGGGCAAGGTAGCTCGGGGCCGTGTGCCCCGCGCTTCGACGCCACAATCCCGGCTCTTCGCGCGCTGAATTCTCGGTGCGCTCAATGGGCTTGGTGGGTAGCACCTTTTTTTGTTGCCCAGGCATTT
>DATFDL010000783.1:0-4511 GCA_035252155.1 Pirellulales bacterium
TGCGGCACCGTGGTCCGCGGACGCTGGTCGTTCGAGACATCCGGATTCGCCACGTCAAAGATGCGGAACACTCCGGGCAAATCCTGCCGATCGAGATAGGCATACACGCTGCGCCGAGCCGTGAATGGTTGTGCCCACAGATCAATCGGCCGTCCACCCAGCCTACGATCGAGCCGGTCGGCCGCCGCCAGGTAACTGTCGCGCAGCGCCTCGAATTCCAGCCGCCGCCGGTTCATCCGCCACAACAGCCGGTTCTCGGGATCGATCGCGGCACACTCGGCCCGCTCGTCGCTGGTCTGCTGATAGACATTCGAGAGCATGATCGCCCGATGAAGGCTCTTGATCGACCAGCCGCTATCGACAAACTTGGCCGCCAGCCAGTCGAGCAGAGCGGGATGCGAGGGAGGATCGCTGCGGGTGCCGAAGTCGCTGGGCGTGCGCACCAGCCCTTGCCCGAAGTGATGCAGCCAAATGCGGTTGACCATCACCCGCGCGGTGAGCGGATTTTCGGGATTGGCAATATCCTGGGCCAGTTCCAGCCGCCCGCTGCCCTGCTGAAATGGCTGCCGTTCGCCCTGCGAGAGCACCTGCAGAAACCGCCGCGGCACCGGCTCGCCCGCTCGGTCGGGGTTGCCGCGGATGAAGATGTGCGGCTCGGTCGGCGTAGGGGCGTCGGACAGCGCCATGGCTCGTGGCGGCGCGGCGGGCGAGTTGACCTCCAACTCTTCAATCTTCTTTTTCAGTTCGGTCAGATGCGCCTGTACGTCACGGTCGAGCAGCCGCGATCCTCTTTCTGCCGACACCGCGACCGGTGAATCGTCGCCATAGAGCACCTGCCGCAATTCCTCGGCCGCCGGATCGGGCAGTTTTTCCAAGGCCGACTTTGCCGCCCGTGCTTCGGCCCACTGCTGATCGACGCCCGCCAACAGCTCGCCGTAAACGACCGCCACGTCGAGCATGGTAACGGGCCGCCGCTGGGCCAATGTCTGAGCGACCGTGGCGTTGACCGACCGTGCCGCGTCGGGCGCGCCTGCCAGACGGTCGTAGATCGCGCCCGACTTCGCCGAAAACTCAGCCGGCCCAATCGCCGCCAGCTCGTGCCACGGCGCGAACACCGGATGATGGGTGGTGGCCGTTCGGGCCAGATACTCCCGCCAGCGTTGCAAAAGCCGTGGACGCAACTCCCCCTTGCTGAACGACATCATCGGTTCTTCTGCGGCCGGTTCGCCCGGCCGCTCGCGCACCAAGCCCATCAAATAACCACCGGCCTGCGAACGCAAAGTTGTCGCGAGCTCGTTCAGCTTTTCGGTCCGGTAATCGTCGTAAGCCTTTTGCCGCGCCGCCAACTCAGTTTTGAACTGTTCGTAGGCCGCCGAGTTTTCGGGCGTGCCCAACAACGGCCCTTCGTCAGGTTCGACCGAGCTGGCGAAGACGCCATAGAGCGAGTAGTAGTCGGCCGTGGGAATGGGGTCGAACTTGTGGTCGTGGCAGCGAGCGCAGGTGACTGTCAGCCCCAGCAGGCCGCGCGAGACCACGTCGATGCGGTCGTCGATGATGTCATGCGTGTTGAACATGAATCGCCGGCCGAGCGTCAAGAATCCCAGGGCCGCCAACGGGCGATGGTCATCGCCCAGCGAAAGGCGGTCGGCCGCGAGCTGTTCGACGACGAAGCGATCGTAGGGCAGGTCTTCGTTGAGCGCGCGGATGACGTAATCGCGATAGGTGTACGAAAACGGGTAACGCCGTTCTTGTGTGAACACATAGCCCTTCGTATCGGCGTAGCGGGACAGGTCGAGCCAATGCCGCGCCCACCGCTCGCCGTAATGGGGCGAAGCCAGCAACCGGTCGATGGCCCGCGGCCAGGCGTCGGGCGAGTCGTCGTGCTCGAACGCTTCGACCTCCGCGGCGTTGGGCGGCAGCCCGATCAGGTCGAAATTCGCCCGGCGCAACAGCGTGCGGCGGTCGGCCCGCGGCGAAGGCGACAGCTTCTTGGCCTCCAATTCATGCAGCACAAAGGCGTCGATCGGCGTTGCGCACCAGTCAGGTTGCTTCACCGCCGGCGGCTGCGGCCGAGTGAGCGGTTGAAACGCCCAATGGTTCGCGGTGGCGTGCGCGGAATCACCTGCCGCGTCGGCAGGTTGCGTCTGGCCACGGTCCGCCGGCCACGGCGCGCCTTGCTTGACCCAGGCCACCAGCAGGGTCAATTCGTCATCGGGTAGCTTGCCCGACGGGGGCATTTGCGTGTCGCCGTCATAGCGGACGACTTCGATCAGGCGGCTTTTGTCCGGCTCGGTCGGCGCGATGACCGGCCCGCTGTCGCCACCTTTGAATGCGGCATCGCGGCGGTCAAGCCGCAACCCGGCCTCTTGCTTTTCGACCCCGTGGCACTTCTGGCAGCGCTCGACCAAGAGCGGCCGAATCTTCGCTTCAAAAAACGCCTCCGAGCCCGACTCGGTAGCCCCGGCCCTTGTGGCCGGCTTGGCGGCATCCGCCGCCCCCGGCAGCTCCTCAGCCCGTGTTTGGCCGAGCGCGCCGCCAACGGCAATCAGCGCGACGATCGCGGGCGAACGGAGGAAATAGGCGAGCTGAATCATCGCGGAAAAAATCGTCACTGGCTTTGGGCGGGCGGCACGCGCAGCGCTTGTGTACCGCGCATGCCTCGAAACAGGCGGGGCGATGGCGAGGCCATTCGCTTCTGTTCATCATACCGCGCCCCTCCCATCTAAGTCAAAACCATGGGACGATCGCGACGCCCGCGATGATGAACACAACGCCGAATAAACAACAGGCCACCACATCGCCGGCCTTCGCCCCGCGCTCAAGCACCGCGACCGGCGGTTGATTCGGATCGTAAAAAACGTCGACCTCAAGACCGATGGGAAACCGCAATATCTCCGCACGATAAGTTTCATACGAATCGCGCATGCCGGATATGGCTTTGCCGATGTGGCTGATGGTGCCGGAATCGTAATCGATCCCATCGGCTTGGTAACGATAGCTGATGCACGTTTTGTAGTCGCCGTTTCCGGTCTGCTGAACGTACGATTGCACAATCCGGCCGGGCGCGCGGGTCCAGCGCCAACTCGCACGCCCCAAGCTCGCCATGACCAACATCATGACGATGACTTCGACGCCGACAAACACGAATACCAGGCCCCAAATAGCCCGCCCCCATGGGCCGATTCCGAACTCATGCGCGAGAGCCACCAGCAAGCAGGCGGCTGCCATCGCAAGCAACAGCGATCGCAAGCGAAATTGTTTCCGCGGACCGGAGGAGGGCGTGTGGGTCGCCGCGACGACCGGGCCCGCATTCTCAAGGTCATCTCGGGGAACCTGCACCTCGAAAACATGAATGTCGGGTACGGCCTCAGAGGCGACCGCGGGGCCATCGATCACCCTCGCATCGAAGCCTTCGGCCTGTAGCGTCTTGCAGAGAAACTCCGCGTTGGGCTGCGCCACGAATGCGGCGATCGTTCGATAGGACTTCGACATTGCCTTACGGCGTATCAAGAATCTCCCGCCAACTTTCGGCATCGAACGCGCGGCGAAACATCCGTCTCAAGCGATCTGGGTCGGCAATGGCCGCAAGTTCTTCACGCATCGCTTCTTCACACGGCCGCAGGCGCATTTCGCCGGCGACAATGAGGTTTTCGCGCGTCGCCTTTGCTCGTCCTTCATCAAGGATCATGAGATAAGTGTCCGACTCTTGCATGACGTGAACTCCTTGAAATATTCTGCGCGCAATGTCGCGCCGCACCCGCAAGCCGGCCAACAACAAGGCGTCGGTCAGCAGCCTTTTTGCCTGCTCGCGCGGCGAGTCCCTCAACAAACGCTCAACGATGCGCCTTGCAATGGTCGCCAAGCCGTCCTCCAACGGCACGCCATCGGGCAATCGCCCGAGGATTGCCAGCGGCACTACCCCAACGTCAAACGTCAGTAATTCCTCGGCCGGTCGTTCCCACAGGCGGACCACCTGATAGCCGAAATCCATTTTACCATGCTCAGGCCGGGCAGCGTAGTGAATTGTGCCCGTTAGATTGGTATGTGCCGCTTCGTCCCGAAGCAAACTCACCGCGGTATGAACCGGCACATGATGCTGGGCGTAAAGCAACGCATTGTAAACCAGCAAGTCGGCGTGCTTCCACGCTGCGGCGCTCGACTGGAACTCAAAGTGAACGATTTCCACAAGCGGTTCGCCCAGCCCGATGATGAGATCCGCCGCGCGCGTGACCGTGGAAAGATCAACATTTAATAGCCGTACCGGCAGGGCAGGCGGCCGATCGAAGGCCGCAAGAAAGCTCTGAGCGCTTTCACGGCCCATATCTTTGAGCGTTGCGTCGAAGGTCATTGCCATGCGGTGTTCCCTAGCCGGTTTCGTAGGTCGTAGCGGCACGCTCATTCTGCATGGCAGCCATTAGATCTGCCAGAACCATTGGCCGCGCTTCCGACCGGCCTAGACGGCGGATAGAATCTCGATGCACTGGATGGAAAAGGAGAATTGATTTAATGGC
>DATFDL010000784.1:0-23963 GCA_035252155.1 Pirellulales bacterium
GGTTGAGACACGCTTCCGTGAGTTGCATCGGTAGGGAACCCCGGCGCGCCGGGGTGCCGTTCCGCATGTGGGCGAGCCGCCCTCGGCTGGTTCCGCGACGCCGACGGGCGTCGGCGATGCACAGCCGAGGGCGGCAGTGCCACATGCCGCTCCACTTAGGCGTTGACGGGCTGTTTGGCGGGCGAAGGGGCGACGGCGGGCGACTTGCCCGCTGCGTGATGCGACTTGGGCGCGAACACCAGCACCGTCACGGCACCGACGACCACCAAGATCAAGCCGGCGTAAAACACGGGACTTACGGTTCCCACGTTTTTGCCGGCGAGGCTGACAAACGTGTTGATCACCGGCGCCGCCCCGAAGATCAAGGGCATCACGTACATCGGCTTGCCGCCGAAATTGAAAGCCATGATCACGCCCAGCGCCCCGACGGCGCCGGCCGCTCCGCCCGCCAGGCTCCACACCGACCCGGTGAAAGTAAACTCTCCATGCTCGCTCACGAACCACAGAATGACGCCGGGCACAAGCACGGCGATCACAAAGTAAGCGATGCCGACGCAGATTAACGGCCGCAAGCGGCTGCCTTGCATCAGCATTTGTCCCTTGTGCAGCATGGGGCCATAAACGCCCCAGCAGAGCGCCGTCATGGCCACGAAGAGCGTCACAAGCCCCATCTGCCGCCATGTGAGCGATTGCGTGGTCTGCACCGTGGTTTTGGCTGCCACTTCGTTTTTGGCGTGGTCTTTGTCGGCCGCGGCCGTTTTCTCGACGGTCACGACCTGGCTGGCTTCGACCGCGGAGGGCTTCTTAACGAGCACCGTCGCGGCGCCGGCGGCCACGATAATGAGGCCGGCCAGGAAGACGGGACTCGGTTTCTCATGGTCGCGCGTCGTGAACATCGTATAGAACGTATTCACCACCGGAGCGCAGCCGAACACCAGCGGCATCACAAAGATCGGTTTGCCGCCATTGGTGAAGGCCAGGATGATGCCTAACGCGCCCAGGGCCGTGACCACGCCGGCAATCAGGCTCCACATTGTTCCGCCGGCAGTCCACGAGCCGCGTTCGCCACGCATCCGCAGCAGCAAGCCGGGCACGACGATAGCGATCACAAAATAGGCCACGCCGACGCAGATAAAAGGACGCCAATGGCTATGGCCCATGCCGTCTTGGCCCACGCGCAACATCGGTCCATAGGTGCCCCAACAGAGCGCGGTAAGCCCGACAAACAGCAATACGTAGATGAAGTTCTTCATGGTTGCCAGTGTAGCAGTTGGGCGTTGCGGACTGAAGCGGCAGGGACAGGCGAGACGCGGGCGCCACAAGAACTCGTCTGGCCGGAATTGCCCGGTTTTGCGAGACTTGCCGGCGATTTTGATGGGGGTTGGCGGACAAAATCGGCGCTGGCCTCTGTAGGGAACGGACTCCGTGCCGTTCCGCCGAGGGGCGGCGCGACGTCGCATCGTAATTCACCCAACGGCACGGAGTCCGTTCCCTACAGACGTCGAACGCAATCGTTACCTGTTTGCATGTTAAAACTGGCCCTCCGCAAAACGTCCGACAGCCCTTTGAAACCAGGTATGCCACCAATCTTGCAACCTACGACGCCCCCGGCTGCCTTCCGCTGGCTCGAACCGCAGGCCGTGGTGCTGGCGTTGATCGTGGGGGCGATTTTTTTCACGCGGCTGGGCGATCTCACCCTGCGCGGCGAAGAAACGCGGCGTGCCCGTGTAGCGATGGAGATGCTCGAATCGGGTGATTGGGTCGTGCCGCGCGAACAGGGCCGGCTCTTTCCCGATCGGCCGCCGCTGGGCAACTGGCTGATCGCTCTCAGCATGTTGATTACTGGCAGCACCGGCGCCGTCGCGGTGCGCTTGCCGACGGCCCTGGCTACGTTGGCCACTTCACTGCTTGTCTATGGCTACACGCGGGGCTTTTTGGGGCGCAACGCGGCGCTGGTTGCCGGGCTGGCCTACGCCACCTCAGGGCAAATCTTGCAGCTCGGCATGTTGGCCGAGACCGAGGCCACGCTCACGCTGCTGGTCGGCGCGTCGCTGCTGCTGTGGCATTTGGGTTATTCGCGCGGCTGGCCCGCCCTGCTTACTTGGATTTTGGGCTACGGCTTCGCGGCGCTGGCGGCTTTGGCCAAGGGACCGCAAGGGCCGGTCTACTTTGTCGGCGCCGTAGTGTTCTATCTGGCCTGGCGGCGCGACTGGCGCCACTTATTCAGCGGCAGTCATCTGCTGGGTGTAGGCGTGATGGTCGCCATCGTGGCCGCCTGGCAAGTGCCCTACTCGCGGGCGGTCGAATGGAAGGTGGTGTTGCAAACCTGGGGGCACACTTCGGCGGCGCGGTTCGACTATTCGCAGCCTTGGCCGGTTATTCGGCATTTGTTGGAATATCCCTGCGAGATCGCCGGCTGCTTGCTGCCCTGGTCGGTTTGGCTGGCGGCGTTTGCACGGCGCGATTTCCGCCGCTCGCTCGGCGCGGCCCGCGATGCGGCGGTGTTTCTTGGGCTGGCGATCGCTGCGGCGTTCCCCACTTGTTGGCTGGCGCCGCAGGCCCGCGGCCGATACTTCATGCCGCTCTATCCGTGTTTCGCGCCGCTGGTGGCGATGGTGATCGGCCGGGCGTGGTCGGCATCGCCCGATTGGTTGGCGGCCTTTTGGCGGCGCTATTGGATGGCGGCCTCCGCACTGATGTTCCTCGCCGCGGCCGGCGTAGTGCTGGCGGCCGGTTGGCTGGCGCTGGCTGAGACGCCAGTGCGGCAATCGTGGTCATTCGCGGGCGTGTATGTGTTGCTGTCGGTTATGTGCGCGTGGATCGTTTGGAAAAGTCCGGCAATGCAACCTCGCCCCCTCGCCGTGTCGCCTCCTCGCCCTGTCGGAGGTCGTGCCGACCCACAGGCGGCGCCGGTGCTCGCGCTGGCGGTCTTCTTGGGGCTCACCTGGAACGGCTTGTGGATGAACGACGTCATCCGACGCAGCGAAGACATTGCCGGCCAGGTGGCGGCCGTCAAGCGGTTGCTGCCCGACGACGTGCGATTGGTCAGCCTGGGACGCGCGCATCATCCCTTCGTCTATCACTATGGAGAGACGATTCCGTGGCTCGATTGGCCGAAGGCAGATTCGCCGCCGCCGGAGTTTGAATACTTTTGCTTCCACTCGGTGCGCGGCCGGCGCAAGCCGCTGCCCTTCAATTGGCAAGAGGTGGCCGTGGTGTCGTGCGATCGTTATCGGCGCGAGCAACCGGTTGATGCGATGGTGATCGGGCGGCGGATTCACTCAAACACGATCGACCGCGCGTCGAAGACCGGGCCTTCGACGCAGGTGCGGCGATAGTCCCAGCCGCCGGCGCCGTCGCGCACTTTGGCCACGCAGCTAAAACAGATTCCGATGCCGCAAGCCATCGGCGTTTCGAGTGATAGTTGGCACTCCACGCCGGCCTGTTGCGTCAATTCGGCGACGGCCGCCATCATCGGCTCTGGGCCGCAACAAACCACTCGGCGCGACTGCCGCTTGCCGGCCGATTCGTGCAAGACGTCTTTCAACAGATCAGTGACGAAGCCGCGGTATCCCGCACTGCCGTCGTCGGTGCTGATGTGGAGCTCGACACCGGCCCGCTCGAAATCGTCAAGCCCCGCCAAGTAATCTCGCGTTCGCGTGCCATAGCAGAACGTCACCCGACCGGCCGGCGTGACCTGCCGCGGCGGATCGCCGTAGGCTTGTCGCCCCAAAAACTCTTTTGCCAAGGCGACAAACGGCGTCTGACCAATGCCGCCCGCCACCATGATCAGATGCTCGACCGGTTGCGCAGGAAACCCGTTGCCCAGCGGTCCCCAGACTTCGAGCCGCTGGCCGGGCGCGAAATGGGCCAGCCTGCCCGTCAGCTTGCCCATGACCAGATACACCAGGTCGATGCCCCTCGCCGCGCCGGAGCGATCGAGCACAACGTCGTAGAGTGCCAGCGGCCGGCCTAGCAACGGATCGTTGTGATCGGCCAGTCGCAGCATGACAAACTGGCCCGGCACGATGCGCCGGGCAAGCTCGGGACAATCGAAGCGCACGCGATAGGTATCGCGCGCCAATCGCACATTTTCGATCACGCTGACAGCGCCGTGCCAGGCGCGGTCGGCGTAACACGTGGCGGCCGGTGCGATGTTATTAGCTGAATTACTGGTAATGAGTCGGATTCCTCAAGTGAGCAAAATTGGCGTAGTGGTGGCTGGGGCAGAGCCGCGTCCTACGGACTTGTTCGACTACAGCGCTAGATCGCGGCGATGCCCCGGCTGGTAATCACCGGGGCATCGCTGGCCGCCGACCCGTGTTCCGTAGTAACACGCTCGAACCGGCCAGCTTCTGCCCCAGCCACCGGACACCAGCATGCATGTCATCCACCGTATCTCGTGCGGCGATGGCGGCGGTCGTGCGGACCGTGGCGCCGGGGGCGGCGTGGCTCGTCGGCGGACATTACGGCCTCAGCCGGCCGGTCGAAATCGGGGCGTCGCTGGCGTTTCGAGGGTCGCACTTCGGACCGCAATGCGCGAAGTTCGTCGTGCCGCAAGGGGCGGAATTCACCGGGCGAAAGTTCCTTAAGCCGCACCTCGCCCAGCGCCACGCGCTTCAGCCGGAGCACCTTGTGCCCGACCTTCGCCAGAATGCGGCGAATCTCGCGGTTGCGGCCCTCGGCCAACACCATTTCGAGCAGCGTACTCTTGCCGAGCGTTTTTTTGATTTTCACGCTCACCACGCGGGCCACGCCCTCGGCCAGGTGGACGCCGCGACGCAGCCGTTCGAGCACCTCGGGTTCGGGCTGGCCGGCCACCAAGGCATGATAAGTTTTTCGCACGCCGTACCGCGGGTGAGCAAGCTGATTCGCCAATTCGCCGTCGTTGGTCACCAGAATCAGCCCCTCGCTCGACTGGTCGAGCCGGCCGACGGTAAAGAGCCGCTCGGCGGTTCGCGGCAACAGGTCGATCACGCGCGTCCGGCCCGAGGGATCAAAGTTGGTCGAGACCACGCCGACCGGCTTATTGACCAGATAATAGACGCGGTGCGTGTGCCGCAACGGCGTGCCGTCGACGCGCACTTCTTGATGGTCGGCGTCGACGCGCGTGCCCAGTGTGCGGACCACGCGACGATCGACCTCGACGCGCCCGGCCAAAATCAGCTCTTCGCAACGTCGGCGGCTGCCGATGCCGGCCGCGGCCATCACTTTTTGCAGACGCTGGCCGGACGGCTCATCGCCTGGTCGTGCATCGCGCCGCTGCTTTCGGCGCCGCGGCGGTTGATCGCCGGCACGTGGCGGTCGGCGGCGGGCGTGTTGAGCGCGGCGAGGGGCGGTCATCGGAAAACGCGAAAGTACGGCAATTGGTGGTCGTTACGATATTGCCATCATAGCCGCCCGGCGGTGTTCGACCTAGTACTCGCTCCAAGTCATACGCAGGATGGAAGAACGGCTGCGGCGGGTGTCACGGCATCCGTCGCAGCGCGATTGTCGTCGCAATACGCACAAGCGCGGCCGCTGCGACGGACGCCGTGCGGATTTGCGATTCAAGTTCGACTTGAGAGCCGACGCGGCACGGCGTCCGCCGCGGCGACTTGCCTGGTGCTTCGGCCCGATTCCGATTCGCGCCGCGGCGGATGCCGTGGCACTCACCGGCGACGCCAGCAATAGTCATTATCGAGGCAGCGTGACGGATTACCACGGGGTACAGCGCGCTGGATTTGCAACTGCCAGCGGCGTGCGGTAGAGTCGGCAGTCGCGGCGATCGAACAGGCGCGCCGCGGCGGCCGGTCGAGGCAACGATGTCGATTCTGTTCACCTGCCCGCACTGCGGTTATCAGACCAACGCGGCCGACGAATACGCCGGCCAGGCCGGCCCCTGCGCGCGGTGCGGCAAAACCGTGACGGTGCCGTTGCCCGGGCAGGTAGGTTACGGTGTCGAGTCGCCCTCTTCGCTGCCGCGGCCGCGGTCGCTGACCAGCAACCTAGCGGTGGCCGCGCTGGCGGGGCTCGTGGCGCTCTGCTGTTGCGGGGGGCTGATCGGCTTGCCGGTGCTCATGCCGGCGATCCAAAACGCGCGCGAGGCCGCGCATCGCTCGCAATGCACCGCCAATCTGCGCCGCATCGGAGCGGCGATGCAGCAATACATCAACGACTATAAATCGTTTCCGCCCGCCTATGCGGCCGACGAGCGGGGACAGCCGCTGCATAGCTGGCGGGCGTTGCTGCTGCCGTATCTCGATCCGCCGCTGGCCGCGCGCTATCGCTTCGACGAACCCTGGAACGGCCCCAACAATCGCTTGCTGCACTCGCAGATGCCTTCGGTCTACCGCTGCCCGTCGGAGAAAGACCGCAGCTCTTCGACGACCAGTTACGTGGTGCTGGTCGGGCGGCGGACCGCGTTTCCGGGGGCGACGAGCACCGCGCCGGCCGCCCTCACCGACGGCGCCCGCGGCACGCTGCTGGTGGTCGAGGTCAGCGGGGCCGACATCAACTGGCTCGAGCCCCGCGACCTGCCGGCGGGCAGCATGAATTTTACAATCAATGCTCCCCGCGGTGAGGAAATCTCCAGCGAGCATCCCGACGGCGCCATGGTGCTCACGGTCGACGGGCAAGCCCATTTCTTGCCCGACTGGTTCGATCAAGACAAACTGAAGGGCCTCAGCACCATCGCCGGCGGCGAAGATGCCGCGTTGCCCTGACGCCTACACAGCGAGCGGCCGCCACACGCAAAGCTCGCGTGTGAATTCGTCCAGACCCATGCCGCGCAGGGCGTGCTTATAGCTTTCGTGCTCGGGCGTGCGAATGCAGTAGGCCGAGCGAGTGTCTTCCATGTGGTCCCACCTCGATGAGCTACACCACGCTCTCCGACGGGCGGCTGGGCCTGTCCGGCATCCAGCCGCCGCTAGGCGGCCGGTTCTCGTGGACGTACGATTCATCCGATCGGCTCAAGACGGTCGTCGACCCGCTCGGCGCGGTAACGTCGCACCTCTGGGACAGCGCCTCGAACCTGCGGGCGGTGGTCGATCCGTTGGGCAACCGCACCAGCTTTCTCTATGCCAGCAGCGGGCCGCCGCGGGCCCGCATCGACCCTCTCGGCAACCGCACGACGCTGTTGTTCGATTCGCTCGGCCGCCGCTCGGCCCGCGTGAACCCGTTGGGCCAGCGGACGACGTTCGGCTACAACAGTCTTTCGCAACAGGTGAGCGTGCGCGATCCACTCGGCAATGTCACCACCACGCTCTATGACGCGGTGAATCGGCCGCGGGTTTTAATTAATCCGCTCGGCTTCCGTACCTCGTACAGTTACGACCTGGCGGGGCGACGGACCGCCCTCACCAACGCTCTCGGCCAGACCAGCAGCATCGTTTATACGACCGATGGCCTGGCGCGGGCGGTAATCGATCCGTTGGCCAATCGCACCACGCTGGGCTACGACCGCTCCGGCAATCGCGTCACCGTGCAAAACCCGCTCGGCCAGGTCAGCACCACGCTGTACGACAGTCTGAACCGGCCGCGGGCCATGATCGACGCGCTGGGCAATCGCACGTCGCTGGGGTACGACAGCGCCGGCAACCAGGTGACCGTGAAGAACCCGTTGGGCTTCGTGATGACCAACGTCTTCGATTCCAGCCGGCGGCTGGTGGCCACGGTCGATAGTCTCGGCAACCGCACGTCGTTCGGCTACGACAGCGCCTCGCGCCGCGTGACGGTGAAAAATCCCTTGGGCCAGGTGCAGACCACGCTCTACGATTCGGCGGGCCGAGTCCGCGCAACCGTCAATGCGCTCGGCCAGCGCAGCAGCCTGTTTTACGACGCCGTCGGGCGGCGCGTGGCCGTCCAGAATCCGCTCGGGTTTTTCCAAACGACGGTTTACGATTCGGCGGGCCGAGTCCGCGCCACCGTCAACGAACTGGGCTACCGCAGCACGCTCGGTTACGATTCGGCGGGCAGGCAGGTCACGCGGCAAAATCCGCTGGGCCAGATCTGGAGCACGGTCTACGATTCGCTTTCGCGCGTCCGCGCCACGGTCGATCCGCTCGGCAATCGCGTCACCACCGGCTACGACGCCGCCTCGCGCCCGATCACCAGCACGAACGCCCTCGGCAAGATCAGCACCACGGTCTTTGATGCCGCCGGCCGGGCCAAGGCCGTGATCGACCCGCTCGGCAATCGCGCCTCCACCGTCTTCGACGCCGCTTCGCGGCCGATCGCCACCGTCGACCCGCTGGGCCGGCGCAGCAGCACGCTCTACGATTCCGCGGGGCGAGTCCGCGCCACCATCGATGCGCTCGGCAACCGCAGCACGCTGGGGTACGATTCCGCTGGGCAAAATACCTGGTCGCTCGACGCTCTGGGCCGCCGCAGCAGCACGGTGTTCGACTCCGCCGGGCGGGTCAAAGCCACCGTCGACGCGCTCGGATACCGGACCAGCCTGGGTTATGATGCCGCGTCTCGGCAAATCACCGTTCAGAATGCGCTGGGCTACATCACCACCAGTCTGCTCGACGCGGCGGGCCGAACGCGGGCCACGATCGATGCCGCGGGCGATCGCCACAGCTTTTCTTACGATGCCGCTTCGCGCCAGATAGCCATTCAAAACCCGCTCGGCAAAATCTCGACCACGCTCTATAACGCGGCGGGCTGGGTCCGCGCGACGATTAACCCCTTGGGCTACCGCACCAGCCTTTCGTACAATGCGGCGGGACAACGAGTGGCCGTGATTGACGCGAACGGCAACCGAACGAGCACCGTTTTCGACGTCACGGGGCGGGCGGTGGCCACCGTGAACGCCCTGGGTTACCGCGTCAGCCAGTTGTTTGATGCCGCCGGGCGGCGCACAGCGCTGGTCGACGCCCGTGCGAATCGTTATAGTTTTGTCTGGGACGATGCCTCGCGGCAAATCCGCCAAATTGATCCGCTTTCGCGTGTGGTGACATTCGCCTATAATGCGGCGTCGGAGCAAACTTTGCGGATCGATGCCCGAGGTTTCCGTACGACTTACGTGCATGACAATCTTTCGCGCTTGACGGGGCGGCAATACCCGGATGGGTCGAGGGTCAGCATGGCCTACGACGCAGTCTCGAATCGCACGGTTTTAGCCGACAGCACCGGCCGCTACACCACGCTCTACGACTCGCTCAATCGTACCCGGGCCGTCACCAATCCGGCCCAAATGACTATCTCCTACGGGTTCGACGCCGCGGGCCGACGCGCCTGGATGATCGAGCCGAGCGGCGGCCGCTTCACCTACGGCTATTCGCCTACAAACCTCAACACGCTCGTCATTAACCCGCAGTCCGAGCGGACCACCTGGCAGTTCGACGCGAATTCTCGCGTCACGCTGCAGCGCCTGGCGAACCTGGTCCGCGTAAGCTACGCCTACGATGACGCCAATCGCGTGGTGCGCCTGACGAACCTCACTTCGAGCGGCACCACGATCACCAGTTATCGCGATACGTGGGACCCGGCCAACAATCGTCTGGCCCGAATCGAGCAAGACGGCACGCTTGTGACTTGGTCATATGACTCCACCTACCAGCTCGCGCGCGAGAGGCGGAATGGGGCCAATTCTTACGACACCACGTATGCCTATGACCCGGCCGGAAATCGCCGCCTCAAGCTCGATAATTCGATTCGCACGACGTATTCGTACGATGCCGCCAATCAGCTTCAGAAGTACGTCGACAACACCGGCGCCACGACATTCGGCTTCGATGCGAGCGGTAACCAGCGCCTGCAAATCGCGCCGTCCGGGGGCGGCACGACGACAAACACGTGGGATTACGAGAACCGGCTGACGAAAGTGGCCTTGGCCACCGGCGTCGTGAATACGTTCGCCTATAACGGTGATGGTCGGTGCGTCCAGCGGCAGGATTCTTCTGGGACGAGCAAACAGGTCTGGGACGACCTGAAGATTGTCGAGGAGATAGATCAAAACAATGTCGTGCAGGTCGTCTATACGCAGTCGGACGGTGAATATGGCGATTTGATTAGCCAGAGGCGGGTTGGTATCGCGAGCTACTATCTTTTCGACCCGCTCGGATCGACGACGCGCCTTACCGACGGCAGTCAAAATATCACGGACAGTTATTTGGCCAAGGCGTTTGGAGATAGCATCGCCGCAAGTGGCTCGACATCCAACGTGTTCCGCTTTATAGGTAGGCTCGGTTATTTCTACAGCGCGGACCTAGGCAACTACCTTCTGCAATCGCGGTGGCTCCAGTCGCTCATCGGTCGCCTTACCGCGCGCGACGAACTTTGGCAGTACTTCTTGGGAACGATGTATGTGTATTGTCGGAACTCTCCGCTGCGCTACATCGACCCGGATGGGCGCTTGGTAGTTACTGCGCTTTCGCCGGAGGTGAACGATAAGAAGTGCGGGGTGAACAACAGGTGTGATTGGAACTTTAAGCTGGATAAAGCGGTAGGAACGGAACAGTCATCAAAAACAATTGGTTATATTGTGCAGAAGGTCGAGGTCTATTGCGACATCCAGCCCTGCCCGGACGATTGTAATGCGAACGCGTGCCCGACCGACCCGCCAATGAATCCGAGCGCAACGTATTTCGAAGTGTGGCCCGTTAGGGAGGGCTACGCGACTCCCGTATCCCCGGGAAACTGGGGAAAGGCCACGGACCGGGCCGTTTACGCTTGCGACGGTAACTTCTGCGGAGCTGTAAAACAGGTCGGCACGATTAAATTCTTCCTTTTTGCGGACACCGGTGACTTAGGTCTGATTGGAAAAAAGAGTAAAGATGGTCTTTGGCAACCTAGGCAAACCTTTGGTCAGGGCAAGTGCGGCACGACCTCTGGGAACCTTCCGGCGAAATCTGGTCCTCCGGATCCGCCATTTTGGAACAATGCCCCGGCTGAGGCGGCAGTCACCAGGCGATATGAACTTCTTTTCAACTGTTGCGAGCAGACGAAATGCTGCAAGGAGATCGAACGTGTTTGTAAAGCGACCTGTGACCCCGGCCTTGGCGGAAAGTGATTATCGCGAGGCCGTCGTGCGGACTTTTCGATTTGTGAGCGCACTCCTCCTCCTGCTGTTCGGCGAGTTTTGCGCAGTCGCGCAAGAACCACTGAGTGATTTAAAGGTTATCGCGTCCGGATTCCGTGGGCGCTCGTCAAAGATGCCGGAGGACGTTGCTGCGGCGTATCGTGCTGTGTTCCTTAGGGATGATGAGGACGCCATGTCTGAGCTGACGAGCGATGAAAGCACTACGATCGCGCTCAAGGCCGCCTGGCGGCTTGCGGAGGTCAGGTGCACCGAGCGCCCTGACAGGTTACCTTTGGTGAGATTTCTCGGATTCGTCGAGGGGCGTGTAACAGCACCGGTTCCTGCGTGGTGGGAGGCGTGCCTTCTCGCCTCTAGATTCGATGATAATCGTGCGCGCCGACTCCTGCCAGGGCGATGGCCCGACGTGGATGAGCGCCTGTTTGAACGTCATACAATTGAGCTTGGGGATGAGCGGCTTACGGTTCCGTCTCGCGCCCAGCCCGAGTTAGAAGGCGATTGGCTCCTGTGGAAGGAGGACCATCTTTTGGGGCGCATTCCGCGGACCATGCTGCAAAGGGAGGACGTCAACTCGAGAGACTGGGCTGCCATAACATCCAATGGCGAGCGACTGTACTTCGCCATTGGCAGCGACTTCGATGGCTCGTTCGGGTTAGCCTGTCTTACGCTCGATGGCAAAGAGCTTTGGCGTGCGATGGGGTGGGGAACCGGGCCGCTCCGAGGCGGAGTCAGCGGACCTTGGTGGGCATCATGTGAACTAAAGATCGTCGGCAATCATGTCATTGTTTTCGGCGAAGCCTACAGGGGGCTCTTTATTGAGGCGTTTGATTCGCGTTCCGGGGCACCCGTGTTCCGATTTTGCACGCGTTACATCGAGGAAGCGGAGTAGCCGAAGAGAGCAAATCAAACGGGACGATCAAATCAAACGGGCAGGCAGGCAAACGGGACAGGTCCGATTGATTCGAGGCGATCACTTTGCGCGCAACGCTCGGAGGATTGAAACCATGCGAATCGCATTTTCGCGGCGCGAGTCGTTCCGAGCGGCGCTGGCGGCAGTGCTGGCACCGCTCTCCGCCTGGCTGTGGCCTGCCACGGCTGAACCGGAGCGCGCCATCTACGACGCCGGGCGATCGCCGCTGACCACGACGTACCGCTATGACGATCAAGGGCGGTTGCTCTCCGTCACAACCGCCCTCGACCCAGACCACACCATCTCGTGGACGTTCTGACTAGGCCGGCATCTTTGGAGCCTACGTCTTAGGCGGCGGACGGTAAGCTCGCAGGGCGCGTTCCAGTTGCCGCAGGCCGCGCTGGTAGGCGGCGTCGGCCCGCTTGCGGCTGAGGCCGAGCAGGTAGGCCGCCTCGGTGAGCGAACGGCCGGCGAGCCGCAAGTGCATGATCGATCGCTCCGGTTCGTTCAACCGGTCGATTGCCGCCAGCAAGTCGATCTGGCGGTCTCGGTCTGCCAACCGATCTCCGGTGGTTTCCACGCCCAACAGCGGTGCGGGGCATGGCGACGGCCGAAGCCGCGCGAGCGCCTTCGAGCAGGCGTGCCGGATGATCGTGCCCATCCAGGCCGCGAAATCGCGTTCGGCCCGTTCGACGTCGACGCATAAGTCGGGCGAAACGCGCAGCTCTTCCGCCAAGATCAGCAGGCATTCGGCCGCCACGTCGTCGGCCAGATCCTGGGGCGCGTGGACGTGGCGGACCGCGCGGCGGGCGCAGGCCGCCACCTCGGCGGCAAACCACGGGTCGCTCACGATCCGCCGCCAGGAATCTTGCCACTGAGTCTCATGGCCCGGCGGCTGGTGCGCCAAGCCAAAGATCAGCGACTTGAGCGGCTCTATGGGATGTGGGTTTCTCGGCTGGTCGCCGTCCGCCGACTGACATCTGCGTTGTTGATGCTGGTTCATCGACGGCCGGGCGCGGCCGTCATGCATCTTTCCTTGGGCTATGCGCTGTGCGGCGCCGGCGCGGCGGGCGAAGCGGCGGCCGCGTTCCGCAACTGCTTGCGCCTGGCCCCCGGCCCGCCTGTGGCCGACGAAGCGCGGCGGCAGCTCGCGGCCCTGCCCGCGTGACGCAAGCAACGCACGGCACCGACAGAACCAGTGGCGGAGGCGCTGTTGACCGTCACTCCCCCTGCTGGGGCAAAATGCGCAGCGCCGTGCGCATCGGGCCAAGTGGTGGGCGATGCCTGCCCGAAGCGCTGCTCGCCGTCCTGCCGGCCACAAGGGCCGGGACTACCGAGTAAGTTTACAGCTTCCAGCCGTCGAAGAGCGTGGCCCGCAGGCGGTTCCATTCGGGCACGCGCTGGTTGGCCTGACCGCGAGAAACCAGCTCGTCGACCCATTCGTCCATGCGGCGCAGACGGTCGGCCAGGCTGGCCACGGTGTTCATGGCCAGTTTGCAGGCCGCCGACGATTCGCGCTCGCAGAGGCGGTCGTATTTCGCGCGCTCGATGGCCAAGAGCTTGACGGCGGTTTTGGCCCGCACGCTGGCCGAATGCGGCGCGGGATGAAAGAACGACATTTCGCCAAAGTTGCTGTACGGTTCGAGCGTGGCCAGCACGATCGGCTCGCCCGGTTTGACGCCCTTGGGTCGGTCGCCGCTGGTTTTCGGGTCGGCCGCCTCGCCGTCCATGTGGTGAAACACCTCGCACTTGCCTTCCAACAGCACCCACAGCCGCTGGCTCTCTTCGCCCTGCTTGATGACGATCTCGCCGGGGTTGTACTCATGGAGCGAAACTACGTCGGCCAGCCGCCCGCACTCGTCGGGCGAGAGGCCGCGGAAAATCGGAATTTGCTTGAACAGGTCCAACGCCACCGTTTCGGTCGTCATATAATGCCTCCCAGCACCGTGGCACGGCCCACCCGGCCGATGCCAATGATATACGCCGCGGCCCGCAAACTTACCTTGCGCTCGACCGCCAATTGCCAGACCTGCTCAAAGGCGTCGGTCAGCACGCGATCGAGCTCCTGACGCACGCGGCTCAGGCCCCATTGATAACGCTGCCGATTCTGCACCCATTCGAAGTAGCTGGCGGTCACACCGCCCGAATTGGCCAAAATATCGGGCAGCACGGTGGCGCCGCGTGCGGCCAGGGCGTCGTCGGCCTCGAAATCGATCGGGGCGTTGGCCGCCTCGATAATCACCGGGGCCTTGATCCGCCCGGCGTTTTGCTTGGTAATCACTCCGCCGAGCGCCGCCGGCACCAGCAGATCGACGTCGAGCTCGAGCAGCGCCTCGTTGCTGATCTGGTCGGCATCTGCGTAACCGCTCAGCGTGCCGCGATGGTCCAAGGCCCAGCGCAGCATCTTGGCGATGTCGAGTCCCTCGCGACGATAATAGCCGCCGGTGACGTCGCTCACCGCCACTACCTTATACTCGGCCTCGTGCAAAAACTTCGCCGCATGCGAGCCGACGTTGCCAAAACCCTGAATCGCCACCCGAGTCTGGTTCGGCTTTCGCGCCAGCCGGCTAAGTAGTTTGAAGGTGAGGATGCCCACGCCGCGGCCGGTGGCCTCTTCGCGGCCGGGCAGCCCGTGCATCTCGACCGGTTTGCCCGTCACGCAGGCCGGGTTGAAGCCGTGATATTTGGCGTACTGGTTCATGAACCAAGCCATGATTTTGTCGTTGGTGCCCATGTCGGGGGCGGGAATGTCGATGTCGGGGCCGATCAGGTCGTGGATGCCATCGACGAATTTCCGGGTGATCAGCTCCAGTTCGCGCGGGCTGAGGCTCGTCGGATCGACGGCAATTCCGCCTTTGGCGCCGCCATAAGGGATATTGACGACCGACGTCTTCCAGGTCATCAGGGCCGCCAGCGAGCGGACTTCGTCAAGATCGACATCGGGATGAAACCGCAGCCCCCCCTTCATGGGGCCGCGCGAGTCGTCGTGCTGCACGCGGTAGCCGATGAGCGTGGCAATCTCGCCATTATCGCGTTCGATCGACACCTGTACTTGCACTTCGCGCTTCGGCGTGAGCAGCAAACGCCGGATGTTCTCCGACAGATCCATCAGATCGGCGGCGCGATTGAAGTACAGACCTGTCGAGTCGAAGGCTTTCATCCACAGAATCATATCCCTCTGGCGGTTGCCGCTCAAGGAAAGCTGGGGAAGCGGCGGGGAATGCCCGTGGAGCGAAAGAAGCGATTTTCCGGTCGTAGCGGATTTGCCGCCTCGTCGTGGAGCGGAATTTATTCCGTTCGATCAAGGCAACGGCCTGAAGTCTGTGCTACGACGGAACGGAATAAATTCCGTTCTACCACGGAACGGAATGAATTCCGTTCTACTAATCGGCCACGTAGGGCAGCAGGGCCATGAAGCGGGCCCGCTTGATGGCCTTGGCCACGGCGTGCTGGCTGGCCGCCGTGCAACCGCTCTTGCGACGCCCCATGAGCTTGCCTTGACGGCTGATGAGCTTGGTCAACAACTCCAGATCTTTGTAGTCGACATACATCGGCCGGGGGCGCACGCCATCGACAAAGATCGGGTCTTTCTTTTTGACGCGGGTGGTGAGTTTCGACCGCTTCTTGTTGGCGAAGCGAGCATTACGACCGCCATCGGGCATGCGCGACATAGGTTTTTCAGCGACGAACGGGGTGCGGCAATTGGGGAGCGTTTTCGATTTAAGCCCCACATCTTAGCGTCCCGCGGCTCGGCCGTCAAAAGGGTTAGGCCGCTTGAATCCGCCTCGCGGCGGTTTTATAGTGAGAATCTCACTCAATTCCGGCGAACCCAAGCCGGGGTGTCTGCGTAAGACAAGCAAATCGGTCAGTTCTTTTATCGAGTCATTCACGATGCAATCACAGGCAGTGGCGCTCGACGCCCCCATCGCCGCGGAGGCGCCGGTTGGCACCGACGTGGTCATTGAGACGCGCAATCTCTCGAAGATTTATCGCGACTTTTGGGGCCGGCAAAAGGTGCGGGCCCTCAAAGCTCTCGACCTGGTCGTAAGGCGCGGTGAAATCTTCGGCCTGCTCGGACCCAACGGCTCGGGCAAAACCACCACCATCAAGCTCCTGCTCGGGCTGCTCTTCCCCACCAGCGGGCAGGCCCTGGTCTTCGGCAAAGAAGCCTCCGATGTGACCAAGAACGAGCGGATCGGCTATTTGCCTGAAGAATCGTACCTTTACAAGTTTCTCAACGCTGAGGAGACACTCGATTTTTACGGCCGCCTGTTCGACATGCCGGCCGACGTGCGGCGGCAGCGCACGGCCGAGCTAATCCACCTGGTCAAGCTCGACTGGGCCAAGCAGCGGCAGTTGAAGGAGTATTCCAAGGGCATGACCCGCCGCATTGGCCTGGCCCAGGCGTTGATCAACGACCCGGAGCTGATCGTGCTCGACGAACCGACCACCGGCCTCGACCCGATCGGTTGCCGCGAGATGAAAGACCTGATCTTGGAACTGCGCGACCGCGGCAAGACCGTGCTAATGTGCAGCCACCTGCTGGCCGACGTGCAAGACGTTTGCGACCGGATCGCCATTTTGCACCAGGGCGAGCTGAAAGAACTGGGCCGGGTCGACAGCTTGTTGAAGATCCGCGATGTTACCGAGATCCGGGCCTCGGGGCTGAACGACGCCGCCAAGGAAGAGATCCGCTCGGTCATCGCCCGGCACAACGGGCAGTTGGTTTCGATGGACAACCCGACCAGCACTCTCGAAGAGTTGTTCTTGAGCATCGTGCAAGACAGCGAAGCGCGTCCCGGCCGCCGGGCGCGGGTCGAAGGATGACCGAGGGGCCGCTGCAAACATGATTATCGAGAACGAATTCCCTCCGTATTTCGAGTGGCTGTTGGCGGCCGGCTTGACGCCGGGCGCTCTCTGGATTTGGCTGCTTACGAACTTTCTCTTGCTGGTCGCCGGGCTGCTGGGCAGCTTCATCTTTCTGACGGTCAGGCACGGCCCGGCGAAGTCGGGCGACCTGATCTTCAAGGCGCTGGCGGGGGTGACCGACGACGTCGTCCATACCTCGCCCCGGCGCGTCTATGCGCTGGCTCGGCTCGCCGTGCAAGAAGCGCTCCGCCGCCGCGTGCTGGTCGGCTTCATGCTCTTCATTCTCATTTTGTTGTTCGCCGGCTGGTTTCTTGATCCCGGCCGCACCGACCCGGCCAAGCTCTATTTGGGCTTTGTGATCAATGCCACGAGCTATCTGGTGTTGTTTCTGGCGCTGGTGCTTAGTGCCTTCAGTCTGCCGGCCGACCTGCAGAGCAAAACGATCTATACCGTTGTCACCAAGCCCGTGCGTCCGTCGGAGGTGGTGCTGGGGCGCACGCTCGGGTTCGCCGCGGTGAGCACTGGCTTGCTGCTGGTGATGGGTTTGTTCAGTTACGTCTTCGTGGTGCGGACGCTCGATCACGCCCACACGTTGACGGCCGACGATCTAGCACCCAAAGCGCCGACGGAGAAAGGACTCGTGCCGCCCAACAAAACCGGTACGACGGCGCGCCACCGGCACGTGATTAAGCCTGACCAAATTGAGTTACTCGCGCAAGAGGGACATGCTGAAACCGAGCCCGAACAAGGGCACTATCACGAGATCACGGCCGTTTCGCGCGACGGCGAGACCGAGTACCGATTGGGGCCACCGCTCGGCCAGCTTAGGGCGCGGGTGCCCGTCTATGGCACGCTCATGTTTCGCGACCGCGGCGGCAAGCCGGCCGAGAAAGGAATCAACGTCGGCAACGAGTGGACCTATCATAGCTACATCGAAGGCGGCTCGCCGGCGGCAGGCATCTGGAAGTTCACCGGCGTCACCCGCGACGGTTTTCCCAACGGCATCGTGCTCGAACTGTCCATCCGGGTGTTCCGCACGTTCAAAGGCACGATCGATCAGCCTGTGTTGGGGTCGATCACTCTGCGCAACCCCACCAAACCCAACGAGCCGATTACGTTGAAAAACTTCCGGGCCGCCGAATACGCGATCGACCGGCACGAGATCCCGGCGCAGTTCAAGGACGCCAACGGCCGCGAGATCGATCTGTTTCGCGATGTGGTTTCCGACGACGGCGAGCTGGAAATCGAAATCCGCTGCCTCGAGCGCTCGCAGTTTTATGGCCTGGCCCGTCCGTCGGTCTATTTGCTGCGGCGCGAGGGAACACCCTGGATTAATTTCGCCAAAGGCTACGTGGCGATCTGGCTGCAAATGCTGCTGGTCACCGCCTTTGGCGTAATGTGGAGCACATTTTTGAACGGGCCGGTGGCGATGCTCGCCACGCTGGGTTCGATCGTCGGCGGGTTCTTTGTGTCATTTCTGCAAAACCTGGCGCTGAACAAATCGTTGGGCGGCGGCCCCGTCGAGTCGGTGCTCCGCATCAGTCAGCAAAAGAACCTTACCGAACAGCTCGAAACCGACGTGACCAGCGCCGTGGCGGTGATGCTCGACAAGATTCTCCGCATTCCGTTGTTCGTCGTTTCGCGGATTTTGCCCAACTTTCAAGAACTCAACGATGTGAACTACGTCGCCGATGGGTACAACATCTCGGGCGACCTGCTGGCGATCCACTTGACGACCGGCCTGGGTTACTTCATTCCGGTGATGCTGCTGGGCTTTCTCTTCTTCAAATTGCGCGAGGTGGCGAAATGAACCGGGGAGCGCTCGTTCGCAAGCTGGTGTATGGTTTGTTGATCTTGGCGTTGCTGTTGCCGCTGTCGTATTTCAGCCAGCCGGCGACGGTGGCGGTGGGCAACCAGCCTAACCAAGCGGGCAGTCCCGGCGGCAAGCTGGCGCAGTTGCGCACCCAGTATGGCATCAGCGAGGCGAACCTGGGCGAAATTGACGCGGCCGGCGAAACGATCAAGCTGGCCACGCTTGGACTGCGCGGTGTGGCCGCCAACATCCTGTGGGAAAAGGCCAATACCGCCAAGATGAAAGAAGACTGGGAGGGAATGCGCGCCGCGCTCGACCAATTGTCGAAGCTCGAACCGCATTTCGTCATCGTGTGGCGGTATCAGGCTTGGAACGTTTCGTACAATATTTCGGTCGAGTTCGACGACTACCGCCAACGCTATTTTTGGATCAAAGAGGGCATCAAGTACCTGCAGCAGGGTACGCGATATAACGAGCTGGAACCGCGGCTCATCTACGATGTCGGTTGGTTCACGGCCCACAAAATGGGTGTTGCCGATGAGAAGAAGGAGTTTCGCGAATTGTTCCGCGTCGACGACGATGAAGAGTTTCCCGCTCATGATCGGCAGTTGCGCCGACAAGACCGCCGCGACAACTGGCTGGTGGGCCAAGAGTACTTCGAGCAGGCGATCGCCCTGGTTGAGGACCGCGAGGCCTCGATCCACGCGATGAATCCGTTCGTTTTCTTCAGCCAACCGGCGATGTGCCAGATCGACTATGCCGTGGCTTTGGAGGAAGACGGCGTCTTTGAGGAGAAAGCCCGGCTGGGGTGGACCGACGCCTACGATCGTTGGATCAAGTACGGCATGCGCGAAGTCCCAACCAGCGACAATCTGATTGTTCGGCTGGCGGAAGAAGAAGCCGTGCAAGAGCGAAAGGCCAAGGTCATCGCGCAGCTCGAGGCGGTGGAACCTGGCCTGCGCGACAAAATCGCGGGCGAGAAGCGGAGCAAGTTGCCGCCCGAAGTACGGGCCGCGCTCGACACGCCGCCGGAGTCGCGCACTGAGGAGGAGCACCAACTGGTCTACGGCGCGTCGATGAGCATCTTGGTCCTGCACGATGAGGTGGCCAAGCGGGTCGAAAAGTCGCATCGCGAGCAGGCCCAGAAACTGGCGGCCGAGGCAAACCGCTTGGAGGTGCTGGAGAACGTGATCCATCGCGATCGCGACGTGGTCAATTACAATTATTGGCGGAATCGCTGCAAGATGGAGAAGACCGAATCGGCGCTCGAAGCCCGGCGGCTGATTTACCAGGCGAAAACCGATTACGACCTGGCCCGGCTGGTGCCCGCCCAGCAGGAATATGAAGAGGCCTTCCGGCACTGGCGCAAGACGGTGGATGAGTTCCCTCAATTCATCGACGACACGATCGGGGCCGAAAGCATCCACCAAGCGCTGGCGGGCTATGCGGACGTGCTCAAGCAGCTCAACACTCACATTCCGCGAGATTTTGTGTTGAAGGACGTTCTGTTCTCGGCGGTCCGCCGCAATCCGACGGGCATGGACCTCGACTTTATCCGCGAGTCGTTCGAGGGCGACCCGGGGCTGCGGCCGCCCGGCATGCCGCCGCGGTGAGGCGCGCGTGCCCTCTATGCCCAGAAAGCTCTCGACCCGGATTTTTGTTTCGATCGTCGGCGTCCTGGTCTTGGCGCTGTTGAGCAGCGGCGCCTCACTGCTGACCGCCTGGAAAATCGGCAACCTGTTGCAAGGAACCGCCGAGGAAAATCTGCCTGGCATGCGCGTGGCCGGCGAGCTCGAAGCCGCTCTGCTGGGGCAACAGGGCTGGGTCTCGTCGTATATCCTCGAGCCGGGCAACCGCGCTTGGCTCGATCAACTCGAAGCCCGCAAGGCCGCCTTCAAGAACTGGTCGACGCGAGCGCGGGCCATCGCCCATACCAAGCGAGAGCGGGAGATTCTGCAACAGCTCGAACAGGTCTACGAGCAGCACGACGCCAAACGCCGCGAGGTGATTCGGATGTTCGACGAGGGGCAGGTCGACCTTGCCCGGCGGGTATTGTTGACCGACGTCAGCCGGTTGCACGACGAAGCCTCGCGGCTTTGCAAGGAGTTCATCGCCGCCAACATGCAATCGGTCGAAGAGGCCGATGCGCGGGCTCGCCGCCGAATACGCGCCGATACCTGGATGGTGGCCGGTTGCGCGGCGCTGACGCTGGGACTGGGCACCGCGTTGTTCTGGCAATTCGTACACGGGGTGCTGCGGCCCTTGCGGCGGATGGTGGCCGAAGCCGAAAGCTTCGCCCACGACGACGGCAGCGCCGTCCGGATTCACGACGACGAGCTGCGGGCGGTCGGCGCCTATCTGCGGCTGCTGATGTCGGACGTGGCCGACGCCCGCACGACGCTCCGCGACAGCCGCAATCGGCTCTTGCAAGCCGAGAAGCTGGCCACCGTGGGCAAGCTGGCGGCCAGTGTGGCTCACGAGATCCGCAACCCGCTCACTTCGCTGAAGATGTGGTTGTTTTGGATCCGCAGTGCCGTGCCAACTCGTGGTGATGTCGATCAGGCCTTCGACGTGGTGGCGGCCGAAATCGCCCGGCTTGAAAATGTGGTCCGCAACTTCCTCGACTTTTCGCGACCGGCCGAGCCGAGGCCCCGGCCCTGCGACCTGATTGAGTTGATCGACACGACATTGCAATGGATCGGGCACCGCATCGAGCAGCAGCAAGTAAGGCTGCGGCGCGACGACGCCGATCATCTGCCTGCGGTGATGGCCGATCCCGACCAACTAAGGCAGGTGCTGGTCAACCTGTTGGACAATGCCCTGGAGGTCACTTCGCCCGGCGGCGAGTTGGCGGTTTCGGCTTCGGTTGAAACCGACAAGGTTGGGCAGACGATGGTGGTAGCTCGGGTGTGCGATAGCGGTCCGGGCGTCTCCGACGAGATCGCCGAGCGGATCTTCGAACCGTTTTTCACGACCAAAACGCACGGCACCGGCCTGGGCCTCTGCATTGCCGCGAACATTATGGTGCTGCACAATGGCCGGTTGACGCTCGAACGGTCCACAACGCCGGGCGCATGTTTCGCGGTTTGGGTTCCGATCGCAGGCGAGGCGACCCGGTGAGCAAAGTACTCGTAGTCGACGACGAAGCAAACGTGCTGGCCGCATTCGAAAAACTCCTTTCGGTACAGGGGCACGACGTCATCACAGCGCGCGACGCCCCCGCGGCGTTGCAGTTGATCGAACACGACCCACCCGACGCGGTGATTCTCGACGTGTGCATGCCGGGCATGGACGGGCTCGAAGCGCTCAGTCGCATCAAGCAACGACGCCCGCGGCTGCCAGTGATTGTGATGACCGGACAGGGAACCGTCGAAACCGCCATCGAAGCGACCAAGCGCGGCGCCTTTGAATACGAATTGAAGCCGTTCGATCCCGAAGCGATGCTCCGATTGGTCGAGCGGGCCGTGCAGGGAGCGCGGCTGATGGACCGCCAGGTGACTTTGGGACCCGAGGCCGTCGTTCCGGGGCACGATGCCCTCATCGGCCAAAGCCCGCTCATGCAGGCGGTTTACAAACTCATCGGGCGAGTGGCCGCCACCGACGCCACGGTGCTTATCCGCGGCGAGTCGGGCACCGGCAAGGAATTGGTGGCCCGCGCCATCTATCAGCACAGCCGCCGCGCCAATCGGCCGCTGTACGTGGTGAATTGCGCGGCAATCCCCGAATCGCTGCTCGAAGCCGAGTTGTTCGGCTACGAGCGCGGGGCCTTCACCGGGGCGTATGTGCAGCGGATCGGCAAGCTTGAGCAGGCCGACGGCGGCACGCTGCTGCTCGATGAAATCGGTGACATTTCGCCCGCCGTGCAGGCCAAGTTGCTGCGCGTGCTGCAAGACCGCACGCTGCAACGCATCGGCAGCAACGAGACCATCCGCGTCGATGTGCGGCTCGTGAGCGCCACCAACCGCAATCTGGAACAGGCCATCGCCGACGGACGGTTCCGCGAGGATCTGTACCATCGACTCAATGTAGTGACGGTGCGCCTGCCGCCGCTGCGCGAGCGGCGCGACGACGTGCCGCGGCTGACTGATTTTTTCTTGGAGCGGTTTGCTCGCGAGCTGCAAATCGCTACGCCGCCCGTCTCCGACGACGCGCGGAAGCGCCTGCAGAACTACGACTGGCCCGGCAATGTGCGCGAGCTGGAACATTGCGTCCATCGGCTGTTGATTTTCACCGGCGGCCATCCGATCCAGGCCGAAGACGTCGGGCAAGCCCTGGCAGGCGAAGAGCAGGGCGGCCCGGCGTTCGACGCCGACGAAGCCCTGCGCGGGCTGGTCGAGCGATTTCTCAGCACGCAGGGCGGACCTGGCGCCTACGAACAATTCGTCGCGCTGATCGAGCAGCGGTTGATCGGCGCGGCGCTGGAGCGGACGCGCGGCAACCTGGCCAAGGCCGCCAAGTTGCTCGGCCTGCCGCGCGCCACGCTCTACGACAAGGTGCAGAAGCACGGCCTGGCGGCCTCGGAATAGCGCCGGAAATCCAGCGCAGGCATCGGACGACCGGCGCAGACAGCAGCTTCTCAGACCGCCGCCCGCCCGTCATTCTTGAGACGCATCCGCTTGTCTCGCACGGCGTTGCAACGAGCCAGCAAGCCATCTCGCGGCATGCGGCACGGCGCGTGCTTTAGCGGACCGATGGAAGACGCTTCGCAGCGTGGATCGGGGGCCGCGATCATCCCTCGATCTGTGCGGCGTGGCAGCTTCCTGTCACATCCGGCTCTGTAGGTCAGCCTTTTCTGGCCGGCCGAAGTCAGGCTGGAAAGCCTGACCTACGCACACAAACACCACTTTTTTATTCAAGGGTATTGCCATGCGCAATCTACACATAAACTCGTTCGGATGGGCGGTGAGCGCCCTCCTGATTATATTGGTCCTTAAGACGACAAGCACAGCCGCTTCGGAACCCGCGCTAAAGGCCGGCGACGAAGCGGTGGTCAACAGCGACGCCACTCCGCTGAAGATTGGAGAAAAGACTCTCGGCACGTTGGGGCGCGGAGAGCGATTCAAGATCATCGAGGTGCAAGGCCCGTGGCTCGGCGCCCGAGTCACGGTCGATGGAGGGGAACGTTTGGGTTGGATCTGGCGCGACAGCGTCACCACACCGGGGCAGTTTGCCGTCCAGCCACGGCGGGTTCGCCGATATTCGTACGCGCCTTCGGAGACGATGGCTCAGCCTCGTCCGACTTACAGTCGGCGCGGCTCAAGCTCTTCGTCGTCTTCCAAGTCGTTCATCATGGGCGCGACGCCCTACGGGCCGAGTTATTGGAGGGCCGATCGCAAGATCATGGGATA
>DATFDL010000785.1:0-3082 GCA_035252155.1 Pirellulales bacterium
GGCTTTTTCCTGATCCGGTTACCGGGCGCTATAAAGATCAGGGCTGGCAGGCCCTCGGCGAAGAACTTAAGTCGATGCTTACCGACGAGGAGTATTCAAGCGCCAAGCGCACGACATTCAACGCCTTTTATACCGGCCCGCTTGTCGCCAAAACGATCTACAAAGCGCTGCACCGCTTTGGCATTCCACGGACGGCTACCGTCCTTGAACCCGGCTGCGGTGTCGGAAACTTCCTCGGTATGGCGCCTTTGGGCATGCGGTTTATCGGTATCGAGATGGACAGCCTTTCCGGGCGCATCGCGCGGGCAATCCATCCCGAAGCCGACATCCGCATCGAAAACTTCCGCGATACGAAACTGCCCGAAAACCGCATTGACGCGGTCGTCGGTAACGTGCCGTTTGCCGACGTGAAGATCGACTACGCCGGCCAGAAATTTTCGCTGCACGATTTCTTCTTCTGCAAATCCATCGACTCCCTCAAGCCGGGCGGCGTGCTGGCGGTCGTCAGCAGCCACTTCACGCTCGATAAGCAAAACTCCGCGGTGCGCGACTATCTGGGCGAGCGAGCGGATTTTTTGGGAGCGATCCGGCTTCCCTCCGATGCGTTCCGCCGTGAAGGGACGCAGGTCGTCACCGACATCGTGTTTTTTCGCAAGCGGTTGCCCGGTGAACCTGCCCGCCACCAAGAGGCCGAATGGGACCGCTCGCGTCCCATCGAGATCGAAGGCGAGGAAGTCCCGATCAACCGCTACTTCGTCCGGCACCCGGAAATGGTTCTTGGCAAGTGGAGCCGCAAGAACCGGCTGTATGCCGACGGCTACAGCATCCAATCGAATGGCGACCTTGTAAAACAGCTCGACGAGGCGGTCCGGAGGCTACCTGAGAATGTCGCCTCGGTTTCAGCCAGCGATCCGGAAACAAAAGTCTCCACCGCACCGGCTTTCGTCCCGCCGCCGCCCGACCGGCACATCGACGAAGGCAGTTTTTTTATCGCTCCCGACAAGACCATTCACCAACTGCAAGGCGGGCAGGGGGTGAGCGTCGTTTACGGCGGCACAACGCTCAAGGCCGATGGAACGATGACCGGCAAGCGGCTCGCCGCCTTGATCGGCCTGCGCGACCGCGCCCGCCGGGTGCTGCAATCGCAAAACGAAGGCTGGCCCGAGGAACATCGCACCCTTGCCCGACGTGAATTGAACCGGGCTTATGACCAATTCGTCACGGCCTATGGTCCCATCAACAAGACCACGTTCAGTGAAACGTCTGACGGCACCACAATCCGCCGGATGCCGAATCTCGTCAAGTTCCGCGAAGACCCCGACGCCATGCTGGTCATGTCGTTGGAGGACTACGACGAGGTTGGCAAAAAGGCGACCAAAGCGGCCATCATGCAGCGCGACGTGGTCGGCAAAAAGCCGCCGGTCACGCACGTGCAGTCTGCCGAAGAGGGGCTTTTGGTATCGCTCAACCAACGCGGTGCGGTCGATCTCGCCTTCATCGCCGAGCTTTATTGCAAGCCGCAAGAAACAATTATCAGCGAGCTAGGCGACCTGATCTTCCACGATCCGCAGTCCAAGACGTGGCAGACGGCGGACCTTTACCTGTCGGGCAATGTCCGGGCGAAGCTGGCCGCCGCCGAGCGGGCAGGGCCGCAATACGCTCGCAACGCCAACGCCTTGCAGACCGTACAGCCCGAGGACGTACTCCCAGGCGATATTGACGCCAACCTCGGCGCGCCCTGGATACCCGAGACCGATATTCAGGCGTTCGCCGCCCAGCTTTTTCGCGTCCCGCCGAAGTCGATTCCCGTGGCCCACCTGAAAAAGGATGCCGTTTGGAGCATCGACCCCGCTTATGGCGCCAAGGTGTCGGTGGGTGCCACCTCGGAATTCGGAACGCAGCGGGCCAACGGCACCTGGCTGTTGGAACTGGCGCTCAACATGAAGACGCCCACGATCTACGACACGATCGACCACGGCGACCGCGAGGAAAAAGTCGTCAACCAGGAAGCGACGATGGCCGCCCGCGAAAAGCAAAAACTCATCAAGGAGCGGTTCCATTCATGGGTGTTTAGCGACCCCGAGCGCACCGAGCGCTTGGTGCGGACCTACAACGACATCTACAACAACCTGCGGCCCCGGCTGTTCGACGGCTCGCACCTCGACTTTCCCGGCATGAACCAAGCGATCCACCTTCGCCCGCACCAGAACGACGCCGTGTGGCGGGGCATGACCAGCGGCAACACGCTGCTGGCCCACGTCGTCGGCGCCGGCAAGACCTTCACGATGGCCGCCACCGGCATGAAGATGAAGCAGGCCGGGCTCGTGAAAAAGCCGATGTACGTCGTGCCCAACCATCTGTTGGAGCAATTCGCCCGCGAGTTCATGCAGCTTTACCCCAACGCCAAGCTGTTGATCGCCACCAAGGAAGACCTGGCGCGCGACCGCCGAAAATTTCTGACGGCCAAGATCGCCAGCGGCGAATGGGACGGAATCATCGTGACTCACAGCAGCTTCGAGCGGATCGGCATGTCGCGCGAGTACCAGGAGAAATTCCTCACTGAGCAGATCGCCGAATACGATGAGCTGCTCCGCGAGCACGCTGCCGACCGGAAAGCCAACTACAACCTTATCAAGACCATCGAGAAACAAAAGGCGGCGCGAGTAGAACGCCTCCGAGACCTGTTGGCCGAGAACAAGAAAGACGATGGGCTGGTATTCGATGAACTGGGCGTCGATCACGTCTTCATCGACGAGGCCCATTATTTCAAGAACCTGGAGACACCGACCAAGATGGAGCGTGTGGCCGGCCTTCAGACCGGCGGGAGCGAACGCGCCTTCGACGTGTACATGAAGGCACGCTACCTCGATCAGCAGCATCCCGGCCACGGCGTCACCTTTGCCACCGGCACGCCGATCAGCAACACAATGGTCGAGATGTACACCATGCAGCGCTTCCTCGATCCCGCAGGGCTGCGGAGCCGGGGGATAGAGCATTTCGATGCTTGGGCCGCTACGTTTGGCGAAGTCATCGATACGATGGAGATTTCCCCGGACGGTGCCGGCCTGCGGCCGCGAAGCCG
>DATFDL010000786.1:0-10708 GCA_035252155.1 Pirellulales bacterium
GCCATAGAGAAAGCTGAATCCGTAGAGCGTGAGCGCCGACGAGAGAACGCTCAAAAAAAAGTATTTGGCGGCGGCTTCGGGCGAGGTGGTGTCGCGCCGCCCGAGATAAAGCAGCACATACGTGGGAATCGAAATCAACTCAATGCCCAGGAAGATGAGCACCAAGTCGCGCGTGGCGGCAACGAGCATCGCGCCGGCCACGGCCAGCACCAGCGTGCCGATGAGCTCGGGCGCTTGCAGGTCGTCGTCGGGATGCGAACTGAGGAGCACCAGCGCTAGCCCCACGATCAGCGCGAGCCAGCGAACATATTGGCCCAGCCCGTCGATTTTCCCGCCGGCGGCCAGCGCCAGCGTCGCGTCGTGAACTGCCGCCGGCCCCGTCGAAGCGTCAGCCGCCAGGCCTTGCTGAAAAAGCGCCAATCCGGCGATAAGCACCGCGGCGACAGCCACTCCGGCCCACAGCCGACGGCCGCCCCCAAAGGCGCCACCGAGATAAATGCATGACGCCACGACGATCAGTATTGCCTCGGGCAGTAGTCGATAGATCGTATCAGTCGACACGGGCCACCTCCTGCGCGTCGTCGCGAGCCGCCATTGGTTTTTCACCGGTGGCTGGGGCAGAGCCTTGGCGATGCCCCGGTTGTGACGCCACCGACGACCGTAACTGGCTGGGCCGAGGCGACGAGTCGACCAACACGGGCCGACTTTCGAACTCTGGATAATGTTCTTCCATGGGTCGGGCGGTTGCCGCGAGCACGCGATCGAGATCGGCTTCCATCGGCCGCAAAAAATGCTGCGGCGCCAGACCGATCCAGAACACAAACACCAACAGCGGCGCCAAAGCCAGCACCTCGCGGAAGTTCATGTCTCGCACGGGAGGCCCATGATGCACCGGTTCTCGCAACTGATTAAAGAAGACACGTTCGACCAGCCAGAGCATATACCACGCCCCCAGCACCACGCCCGATACGGCCAGCACGGCGATCGCCAGCCATTGGGCCGTGTAGACCGGCGGCGCCTCGGCATAGCCGCGCTGAAACATGCCGGTGAGCAAGATGAATTCGCCGGCGAAACCGTTCATGCCCGGCAGCCCGATGCTCGACATCGTGAACAGCCCCATGAACGCGGCCAGCAGCGGCAGCCTGCGGGCGAGGCCGCCCAGGTCGGCGATTTCTCGGGTGTGGTAACGCTCGTAAATCATGCCGATGATCGCAAACAGCCCGCCGGTCGACAACCCGTGGTTGATCATCTGCAACGTGCCGCCGTAGACGCCGGGCTTGTTCAGGGCGAACGTGCCGAGCATGCAGAAGCCCAGATGGCTGACGCTGGAATAAGCGATCATCTTCTTGATGTTGCTTTGAGCCAGAGCCAAGAGCGCTCCATACACGATGCCCGCCACCGACAGCCATAACAGCCACGGCATGCAGAGCGCCGTGGCGTCGGGCAGCATGGGAATGCTGAACCGCAGAAAGCCGTAACTGCCGATCTTCAGCAAAATGCCGGCCAGGATGACGCTGCCGGCGGTGGGGGCCTGCGTGTGGGCCAGCGGCAGCCAGGTGTGCAACGGAAACAGCGGCACCTTGATGGCGAAGCCGGCGAACAGGGCCAGAAACAGCACAAGCTGCGTCGGCTGCGAGATGGGGTGCTCGGCCAGGCTGGACTGCAGCGCGGCGATTGAAAATGTCATCACGCCGGTGTGGTAATAGTTCCACAGCACGATGGCCACCAGCCCCAAGAATGTGAGCAGACTGCCGGCCAGCGTGAACAGAAAGAACTTGATGGCCGCGTAGCGCCGTTCTTCGCTTCCCCAGATGCCGATCAAAAAGAACAGCGGAATGAGCGTGAACTCGAAGAAGACGTAAAAGAGAATGATGTCACGGGCGGCGAATACACCCAGCATGCCGGTCGCCAGCAGCAGCAACAGAGAATAAAACGCTGGAGCACGGTCTTCGATCGCCTCCCAGCTCACCAGAACCGACGTGAGCGTGAGTAGCGCGCTCAGTCCGAAGAGCCACAGGCTAATGCCGTCGAGTCCCAGGCTGAAGCGGATATCGACGGTGCTCGACGAGAACCACGGCTCGTCGATGCCGGTTGTAGCGGCAGTGGCCGGATCGAATTGCATGGTCACCCAGCCGGCCAAGGCCAGCGTGACCAGCGACACGACCAGGGCGATCCGCCGCGCGAGCGACTGCCCGGCCTCGGCCAGCACCCAGATGAGTGCGGCCCCGGCCAGGGGGAGAAAGATCGTGAGCAATAGCAGGTTAGGCATAGTTTACATCGCCGGCCACATCAAAATCGTCCCCACCAATACCAACAAGCCCAACACCATCGCCAGGGCGTAAAATTGCACCATACCGTTCTGCAACGAGCGGAGCATCGAACCCACCGCTACGGGCAATTTACCCAGCAAGTTCACCAGCCCGTCGACAATCCAACGATCGAACCAATACGAAAACAGCGCCAGAAACCAGAGCGGCCACACCACCAGCACGCTGTAAATGCCGTCGAAGAAGAATTTGCCATACGAAAGCTGGTAGAGCCGCAGGCCGTAGATCGAGCTGGTCCAGCGCGTCAGGGCCGCGACCTGCCGGCGATCGCCCAGATACAAGAAGGCCGCGATGCCGATGCCCGTCAATGCCGTGATGGTGCTGACGGCCTGCACCTCGAAGTGCAAACCGCCGGCTTCGTGCGCGACGTGCGGCACGGCGGCGTAGGCCAGCGAGGGCGTAGCAAGCAAAAAGTGATACAGCGCGTCGGCCCCGAACGGCCAACTGAATTCCCAATTGACGGCGCCGACGACGAGCGCGCAAACGGCCAAAATGACTAGTGGCACGAGCATCACGGGCGGGGCTTCGTGCGCGTGGTGCCCCGCTTCGGGCGGCACGCGCGTCTCGCCGTAAAACGTCAGGAAGAAGCCGCGGAACGTATAGATGGCGGTCAATAGCGCCGTGAACAAACCGGCGTAATAGAGCACCTGGTAGGTCTCGTGGTAGCCAGCGCCGCCTTCATGGGCGGCCGCCAGGATGGCGTCTTTGCTCCAAAAACCGGCGAAGGGCACCACGCCCGACAACGCCAGGCAACCGGCCAAAAACGTCAAGCAGGTCCACGGCATGATGCGCCGCAAGCCGCTGAAGCGGCGCATGTCGGCGGTGTTACCCATGGCGTGCATCACCGAG
The DNA here is from genome assembly GCA_035252155.1 of Pirellulales bacterium. Lineage (GTDB taxonomy): Bacteria > Planctomycetota > Planctomycetia > Pirellulales > JAICIG01 > JAICLL01. The sequence goes on from DATFDL010000786.1 coordinate 3,177, forward strand.
CCGGCCGAAAGGAACAGCAACGACTTGAAAAAGGCGTGCGTGAACAAATGGAACATGCCCGCCACGATGCCGGCCAACGTGCCGACGCCCACACCCAAGAACATGTAACCCAGTTGGCTGATGGTCGAGTAGGCCAGCACGCGCTTCAGATCGTCCTGCGTCAAGGCGATGATGCCGGCCAGCAAAGCGGTGAAGCAACCGACCACCGCGACGCTCACGCGGGCCTCGGGCGCCGCGACCAACAGCGGCGTGACGCGCGTAAACATGTACACGCCCGCGGTGACCATCGTGGCGGCGTGAATTAGCGCGCTGACGGGCGAGGGACCCTCCATGGCGTCGGGCAGCCACACGTGAAGCGGAAACTGCGCGCTCTTGCCGCACGCTCCGGCGAGCAAGCAAAGACAAATGGCCACGCCCACCGCGCCGCCCACGTAGCCCGCCTGGTCTGGAAGCACCAGGCGCGACTGGCCCAGCACGCCGCGAATGGAAACTTCACCCGGTAGCCCCGGCCCTTGTGGCCGGCCCGTCGCGGCCTCATTCGGCTGCGCATTAGTAATCACCGATCCATCCGCGCCCACGTCGTGAAAATTGAGCGTCCCGTAGGTCGTCCAGATCAGGAACAACCCAATGGCAAATCCAAAATCGCCCACGCGCGTCACCAGAAAAGCTTTCTTGCCGGCCGCCGCGGCGGAGGGCTTCTCGTACCAAAAGCCGATCAATAGGTAGCTGCACAGCCCCACCGCCTCCCAAAACACGTAGAGCAGCGCGAAGTTGCTCACCGAGACCAGCATGGTCATTGAAAACACGAACAGCGCCACGTAGCAAAAGAACCGCCAATAACCGCGGTCGCCGCGCATGTAGCCGACGGAATAAATGGCCACCAGCGACGAGATGAACGTGACCATCGAGAGCATGACCGCCGTCAATGGGTCGGCCCGTAGCGTGACGGCGATGTCGAAGGGGCGCGGTGCGCCATTGGCGCCGCCCGCCTGATAAGCGTCGCTGATATCGGCCCAGGTCCAGAGCGTAACGACGTGCTCGACCCCCACCGACGTCTGGCCGCGCTGCTCACGCACCATGTCGAGCACGTCGAACAACAAGAACAGACTGCACACGAACGAGCCGACGATGCCGGCGATCACGGGCCAGTGCGAGCGCTCTTTGAGCACCGCGGCGCCCAACAGCGCCGTGATCAGGCAGGCCGCCAACGGCAAAGCCGGCACCAGCACCATCAACGTTTCAAGGTTAGACATGGCTGCGGTGGATCAATTCTTCGACCGGTTGTCGCGGCTCGACGCCCGCGGTCGGCAGGCTCGGCCAATGCTCGGGCTGGATCGGTTCGTCGGGCAATTGCTGATCGACATAACGCGGCTGGTTGGCTTCGCGCAGCGTTTGCCAGAAGGCGATGTCGAGTTTGCCGCTGCGGTGGTAGAGCATCAGCACCAGGGCCAGGGCGATACCCGCCTCGCAAGCCGCCACGGTCAGGATGAAAATCACCAGCATTTGGCCGCCCCAGTCGTTATGAAACCGGCCCCAGGCGACCAAGCTGAGCGACACGCCTTGCAGCATCATTTCGGCCGCCAGGAACATGACGATCATGTTGCGGCGGCTGAGAAAGCCGACGAGGCCGATGCCGAACAGCAAAGCGCCGATGAGCAGGTAGCGATCGAGGAGTTGGAGTTCATCCATCACAGCCTCCCTCCGCGGGTTGGTTGTGATAACTTGACGTCAGGCTGGAAAGCCTGACCTACGGGCGGTGATCCTTGCGCGACGATGGCCACCGCGCCCACCAGAGCCACCAAAAGCAGCGTGCCGGCCACTTCCACGGCGATTAGATAGCGGCTGAACAATTGGCCGCCAAGATGGGCCATGTGCTGGGCATTCAAGATCTCGGCTGCACGAGCGTCCGCCGTCACATGATCGACGCGCCAGCTAACATTGGCACCTCCCGCCTCGGCGGGCGCAAAGATGCTCGCCGAAAACAACCCGATCAGCAGCGCGCCGGTGCAGGCTGAAAGCAATGGCTCCCAGCCTACGCGATCGTAATACGTATGTCCTTGCGGCTGGGCCAACATCAGCACAAACAAGAAGGTGACCAAAATCGCGCCGGCATAAACCACAACCGTGGCAATGCCCAAAAACTGCGCCCCATCGAACAGCAGCAGCGCCGCGGTGCCGAGCAAGGTGACGGCGAACCACAACGCGCAATACACCGGGCTGCGCATTGTCACGGCGCCCACGGCGGAGACAATCGTCGTCAACGCGAGCAACCAGAACACAATCTCCGCCACGGGATGTGTCGAGTTGATTTGCACGACGCGGGCCAGCAAGATGCCGACCGCCACGGCGGCCAGCACGGCACCGAGCGCGCGACCGCGCCCGCCGCCCCGCGGCAGTTGCAGCCACAGGCCCGCCGCCAAGAGCACGGTGACCAGCGCGATTTGCCCGGCGGGCGTCATATGGTGCCTCCCAGGTGGTGCGATTTCATCGGCTCCGTGTCCTTCGTCTGGTCGTACACGCTGAGCAGCTTTTCCTTGTCGAAGATCATCTCTTCGCGGCTCCGGCCGGTCAGGTCGAGAAAGCTGGTCAGCTCGATGGCATCGACCGGGCAGGCTTCTTCGCACATGCCGCAAAAGATACAGCGCAGCTCGTCGATGACGAAAGTCTCCGGATATTTTTCGCGGTCGGGCCAGGGGCTTTCGGTGCCCACGATGTCGATGCAATGGGCCGGGCAAGCGGTCGCACACAAAAAACACGCCACGCACTTCACTCGCCCTTGCTCGTCCTTATTCAAGCGATGCACGCCGCGATAGATGAGCGGATTGCCGACATCGGGCCGCACTTCAGGAAAGCTGACGGTGACCTTGGGGCCGAACAGGTGACGCGTGGTGGTGGCAAAACCCTGCACGAACAGCGGCAGATACATCTTGCCGGCCAGTCCGAGCTTCGGCTCTTCGATCCAGTGAATGTTGGGGTCGTCGGGTTTCATGGGCTAAAAGCACGTCGTGAATCAAAAAGATCAGCGCGGGGCCGATTGTCGGTAGCCAGCGGCGCCGAAAGTCCAGCCACCACCCATACCAGAATCGCAAAACCCCACATCGCGGCGATGCACAACCAGCGGTTCACTCCGGCGATCTCCGGTCGGCCAAATTCGGCCAACACCGCCACGGCCACCAAATTCACCAGCCCCAGCGGCAACATGACCTTCCAAGAGAGGTTCATCAACTGGTCGAAGCGAAACCGCGGCCAGCTCCAGCGGGCCAGCATGAAAAACAAAATCACCAGCAGAACTTTGACCATCAGCACGATGACGCGTGCGATGGCCGTCAGCCAGGTCACCTCATCGCCGCTCCCCGTCAGCCCCCAGAAATGCCAACCGCCAAAGAACAAAATGACAATCAAGAACGAGGCCGTCACCATGTGCAAGAACTCTGCGATCAGATACATCAACAGCCGCATGCCCGCGTATTCGGTGTGGTAGCCGCCGACCAGTTCCTGCTCGGCTTCGGGCAGGTCGAAGGGCAGCCGCGCGCTCTCGGCGAAGGCGGCAACCAGAAAGACGACGAAGCCCAGCGGTTGCCAGAGAATGTTCCAGACTCCGCTGGTGGCTTGATCGCCGATGATCGACTCCAACCGCAGAGAGCCGGAGAAGAGCACGACGCCCAAAATGCCCAATCCCATTGGCAGCTCATAGGCAATCAGTTGGGCGCTTGACCGCAGTCCGCCCAAAAAGCTGTACTTGCTGTTGCTGGCCCAACCGCCCAGCAACACGCCATACACGGCGATGCTGCCCAGCGCGAACACATACACCAGCCCCACATCGAATTGCGGCGCGACGACCAGTTGAATTTGCTCGGTAACACCGGGAATGCCCGAATCGGCCGGCAGCACGCTGCCGAAAGGAATAGCGGCAAAGGCGGCCAGGGCCGTGGCCAGAATGACGATGGGCGCGACCGTGTACACCACGCGATCGACCTGGTGCGGCGTGATTTCTTCTTTGAGGATAAACTTCAGCCCGTCGGCAAGCGGCTGTCCTAGCCCGAACATCCGCACCTTCGTGAGCGGAATGCCCACGCGGTTGGGTCCCAGGCGGTCTTGCACCCAGGCCGCCATCCAGCGCTCCAGCAGCACCAGGTACGCCGCGGCGGTCATCAGCCCTCCGATGAGCAGGGCGATTTTGACCAGGGCTGCGATGAGGAAGGTCTTTTCCATAAATCTAGTTTGTTCATTAACCGGCCGGTGGCTGGGGCAGAGCCTTGGCGATGCCCCGGCTGGCTGAGTACCGGTTTCCTCTGTAGGGAACGCCCTCTGTGGCGTTCCGCGATCTACGGATCGACGTCGCGCCGCCCCTCGTCGGAACGCCACGGAGGGCGTTCCCTACAGACGTTTTTCGTATCGCCGGGATTATTTTCCAAACTCCTAACTGGTGGCCAACTGATTCAACCTCAAATCCACTCCCGTCGGCGGAGTCTCGCGACCGGCCTCGGCAAAGTACGGGATCTCCGCGGCCACGTCGCTTAGCACCTTGCGGGAGTTGTACAAACCGGGCATCTCTAACAGTCGCCAGTAAAGCTGTCCTTCGACCCACGCGCCGGCCGGTGGACGCACCGCCCAGGTGGCCCGCTGCAAGCGCCCGGCGTAGTTTACGTAGGAGCCGTCCCGCTCGGCGAACGACCCGCCCGACACCTGGTAAGTCGCCTGGTCCCAAAGCGGCGAAGCAAAAATATCTTGCACCACCACTAACGGTACGGACTTGAAGCGTCTGGCAACGTCGTCACTGAATTGCGGTGTGGGATAGCCGCCCGTCACCCACGCGCCCTGAAACTCGCCTTGCTCGATACGCGGCAAAAGGTCGCCAAACGTCACGCAATCCCCCGTGAAGTGGCGAATCACCGCCTCGACGCCGCGGCGATTGGGGCATTTTTCGGCGTGGATGATGAACCCGCTTTTGAATCGCTCGTCTTCACCCACGACGGGCACCGGGCCCAGCGCCAGCACCGTATCGGGATCGAACATGCGCAGATATTTGGCCAAAAGATAGGCTTCTTCGACCGTCAGATGCGGCGAGAGCACAGCGGCAAATCGCTTCATTTTCGACAGCCTGGCCTTCAATTCATCGGCCAGCGCCGACCAGTCCATCTCGGTGAAGCCGGTCGCGTCGCGCCGCCGTAGTCCGATTTGCCGCTGCTCGCTATGCACATAATGAAAACCGTAGCGCCCCTCGTCGCACATCCACCAATGATTGACTTCCGGATTTTCGCGCGGCTTGAGGCGATAGACGTGGTCCTGGTTCTCTTCGACAAAGATCGAGCAGCCGGTCGAGCAGCCAGTGCAAACGCCCGGATGTTTCTTCATGAACCAGACGCGCTGGCGATAGAGAAAATCTTTGTCGCCCAAGGCCCCCACCGGGCAAAGATCGACCACGTTGCCCGACAGCTTGTTCGCCAGCGGAAATCCGGGCACCGTGTCAATCTCTTCGTGGCTGCCGCGGTTGACAACCATCAGCTCGCTGGTGCCGGCGATTTCGCGGGTGAACCGCACGCAGCGGCTGCACATCACGCAGCGATCGACGAACAGGGTGACGGTCGGCCCCACGTCGCGCCGGCGACTGGTGAAGGGGCGAATGTCGGCCCGCCGCTGAGCCTGGCCGTGCTCGAAGTGATAATCTTGCAGGTAACACTCGCCCGCCTTGTCGCAGATCGGGCAATCGACGGGGTGCCGCAACAGCAAATCTTCTTCGACGCGGGCACGGGCCTCGCGCACCTTCTGACTGTTGGTGACGAACACCGTGCCATCTTTGGCGGGCGTCTGGCAGGCGGGCACCAGCTTGGGCAGCATCTCGATCTTGCCCGTCTCGGCGTTGCGCGTACCCGTTTCAACCAGGCACATGCGGCAGCTTGCGACCACCGCCAAGCCCGGATGCCAGCAGTAGCGCGGAATATCGATTCCCACGCGCGCGGCCGCCTGAATGCCGTTGAGACGCTCATGGTCGCCCAGTTCGATTTCGTTTCCATCAACAAGTACTTTAGGCATTGCGATTCAATCAATGGGCGTGTGCCGTCGGCCACCACGGCGGCATGGCGACAATGTCTTCCCCAGCATGCCGCCGCGGATCGAGCGACAAGATTGCCGCTGTCTCGTTGTAGCCGCTCGGATTCGTCCGGCGAATGTAATCTTCAAATTCTTGGCGGAACTTGCGAATGGCATTTTTAATCGGCCACGCCGCTCCGTCGGCCAGGCCGCAAATCGTCGTGCCGGGAATGATGCCGATCGTGTCGCCGATTTCCAGCAACAGATCGAGATCGCGCAGCCGGCCCTTGCCGGCCTTGATGCGTTCGAGCATTTCGACGCTCCACCGCGTCCCTTCGCGGCAGGGCGTACACTGGCCGCAGCTCTCGTGCATGAAAAACCGGCAACTGTTGTGCAAGAAGTCGACCATGCTCACCGTTTCGTCGAGCACCACCACAGCCGCCGTGCCCAGCCCCAGGCAGCCGACCTTGCCGGGGCCATTGAAATCGAGCGGTGTGTCGAACTCGGCCTCGGTGAGCAACCCCATGCTGATGCCGCCGGGAATGGCGGCCTTGCCCTTTCGGCCTTTCCACACCCCGCCGCCAAAGCGGTCGATCAACTCGCGGCAGGTCAGCCCTAGCGGCGCTTCGTAGCAGCCCGGCTTGTTCACATGCCCGCTCAAACAGTAGAGCTTAGGACCATAGCTGCCGGGGTCGCGAGGATTGTTCGGGTCGGAAGGCACGCCCATCGACTTGAACCAGTCGGCCCCGCGATTGGCGATGTGCGTGACGCAGGCCACCGTCTCGATGTTGTTCACCACCGTGGGCTTGCGAAACACGCCCTCGACCGCCGGAAACGGCGGTTTGATCCGCGGCCAGGCCCGCTTGCCTTCGAGGCTTTCGATCAGCCCCGTCTCTTCGCCGCAGATATAAGCCGCCGCGCCGCGGTGCAGATAAATGTCGAGAGAAAAAGGACTGCCGAGAATGTTTTTGCCCAAGTAGCCTGCCGCGTAGCACTCGTCGATCGCCTGCTGCAATCGCTCCAGGCTGAGCGGGTATTCGTAGCGCAGATAAATGTAAGCCGTGGTGGCCCGCGTGGCGTAGCAACTTAAAATGGTGCCTTCGATCACCTGGTGCGGGTCGAGTTCCATCAAGATGCGGTTGTTGAACGTGCCCGGCTCGCTCTCGTCGGCGTTGATGCACATGTAGATCGGGCCCGGGTGGTCCTTGGGCAAGAAGGTCCACTTCAATCCGGTCGGAAAGCCGGCCCCGCCGCGGCCCCGCAAATTGCTGCTCTTGACCAGGTCGACCAGCTTGGCCGGCTCCATCTCTTTGAGCACCTTTTTAAGGGCTGTATAGCCGCCGCCCGACTCATACACGCGCAGCGTATGGCTGTCGGGCTTGTTGATGTTGGCCAGCAGTACAGGCTCAAAGTCGGGCATGGTCCGAGGAAGTTATATTCCGATCACCGGTCGGCTTCTGTAGGGAACGCCCTCCGTGGCGTTCCGCGGACGGCGGCTCGAC
>DATFDL010000787.1:0-17488 GCA_035252155.1 Pirellulales bacterium
GGAACGCCCTCCGTGGCGTTCCGTGACCTACGGTCGACGCCGCGTCGCCCTTCGCGGAACGCCACGGAGGGCGTTCGCTACAGAGGCGATTGCCGCTCTTACTTGCCAAAACGCGTCGACGTCGAGCGGGCGCACTAATACCCCTGCTCGTTATTCACGCTCACCATTCGAGGGGCTACCCGCGTCAACTCATTCCCGTCGCGATCGTGAACAATGCCGAGCAAAAAGTAACTGCCCGGCGGAGCTTCGTCGGTGGGCCACTGCGCTTCGGCCCGAAAAAACCGCCCCTCGGCATCGATCGTCTCTCGCTTTGCTTCATATTCGCCGATGGTTTTGCCCCGTGTGTCGAGCAGCCGAAAGACGATCTTGCCCACGTCGGCCTCCGGCGGAAGGGCCATGCGGCCGGTTACCAAGGCATTGGTGGGTTGCGACCAGGCGGTATCGCAGCGGACGGGCGTCATCACCGCTCCGCACTGTGCCCAATCGCTCGGTCGCAGCTCGTCGACCAATTGGACCTTGGCCTGTGAGGCGGGCTGCTGCACCGACAAGGGGCTGCCATAGGCAAACGTGCGGTAGGTCCGCCCGCCACCGTCGCCGTAGCAGAGCTCGGCGTCGAGTGCGATCACGGCATCCGGGGCCGCTTGAAAATCGGGAAAGTTGGCCCAGGGCAGCTTGAACTCGACTTCGGCTCCGTAGCTGGTGCGGCGAGCGGCCACTTCGACGCCTGTGCCGGGAATGGCTTTGAGCATGTCGGGCCGCAGGCACCACCGCGGCCGCAGCTCGGCGCCTTTGTAGCCGGTCCAGTACATGTGGACCGCGCCCGGTCCCCAATCGTGTCCGCGGAAATTTTTGTCGCGGCGCGTGTCAAAATACCACTCGACGCCGTCGCCTTCCCAAAGCCGGTCGTCGGGCGCGGGGTTGGCCTGCTTCTGGTCAAGCGTCCGCAAGCCTGCATAAAAGGCTTCGTCGTCCCACATATAAAAGAATTGAGCGGCTCGGTTTTTGAGGTCTGGCTCAAAATACCCGACCGGCGTGCAGAACGAATCGCGAAATTCACTCAGATCGCCGTCGATCTTCATGCCCTCCGGTGCTCGCGTGGCGAGGCCGCGCACGCCGGGCTTCAGACGTCCCTCATCGGCGGTCGCCAACTGCGGTAAGAAAAAGAATGCAAGACAAATCGCGGGACCGCGGGCAGCGGCAAGCATGCGGTAACTCATGGTTACGGCCCTTGAATGCAATAAGTGAAAGCGAGGTAGATTATGCCTTGGCAATCGGCGCCTTGCCAGCATGCCAAAAATCCGGCCACTCGCCAGTCGGCAACCGCCCGAAACGTCGCTATGATGAAGACCCGAGATCGAACTTGGGATGATTCGATGTCCAAGCGCGTGAAAAAGCGAAAACGGGCGGTGGCCGTCAGCGATCCGCGGAGCGTCGAGGTGCTCACCGTCGCTTGGATGTTGATGGTTGTCACCACGCTGGTTTGCGAATTGGGTTTTGCGGCCATTCGCATCGGCCGCCCCCAGCCCGATTCGCGGCTGACGATTCTATCGAGCTTGTTTCTGTTCGCCGCGCTGGTGATCGGGCTGCTGGCCTTGCTGGTGACGCCGGTGGTGCTGCGCAGCCGTCGCGTGCCGCCGCCACCGGGCATCATGGTATTCGCGGTGGTAGTCGCCCTGGCGCCGGTGGCGATGGTCGCTCTCGATCTTCTTCGACAATGACGAGCAGCAGCTACGCCCGCCACGAGCATCACGAATTTCAGGCCGCCAGCGCCGAGGCGTTGGCTGATGCCAATCTACAGTTGGCGTTGGCCCACCTGGGCGACACGCTGGGCCAGCGCAATCGGGCCGCTTTTGCCGCGCTCGCCGGGGCTGACGAGCTACGCCAGCGGGCGCGGGCCATCAAAGACGCCGCCCTAGCGAACCTCGACGAGCATCTGAAAACGCTCGAAAGCAGTGTCGAGCGTCGCGGCGGCCATGTGCATTACGCCGGAGACGCGGCCGATGCCCGGCAAATCGTGCTCGACATCTTGCGCAGCCGCGGCGCGAAACGGGTGGTGAAGTCGAAGTCGATGACGAGCGAAGAGATTCATCTCAACGCCGCCCTGGCGGCCGAGCAGATCGAAGCGGTCGAGACCGATTTTGGTGAATACATCATTCAAGTGGCCGGACATCGCCCCTCGCACCTGGTGGCGCCGGCCATTCATCTGCGCACGCCGCAGGTGGCCGAAGTGCTCAGCGGCGATGCCGGCGAACCACTGCCGGCCGATGCCGAACAACTGGCCGCCTACGCCCGCCGCCGGCTGCGGGCCGAATTCGCCCGGGCCGATGCGGGCATCACCGGGGCGAATTTTTTGGTCGCCGAGACGGGCACGGTGGTGCTGGTCTCGAACGAAGGCAATATTCGTCTCACCACGGCCCTGCCACGGATTCACATCGCGATCGTCGGCATCGAAAAGGTCATTCCGCGGCTGGCCGACATGCCGGTATTTCTGAAAGTCCTTGCCCGAGCCGCCACCGGGCAAAAGCTCTCGATCTATACGTCGTTTGTCACCGGTCCACGCCGCGCCAGCGAGCTCGACGGCCCCGAAGAATTTCATCTGGTGTTGCTCGACAACGGCCGCTCGCGCATCCTGGCCGGCCCGCTCCGCGAAAGCCTGTTCTGCATCCGTTGCGGCGCGTGCCTGAATGCTTGCCCGATCTTTCGCAACGTGGGCGGGCATGCCTACGGCGGCGTTTATGCAGGACCGATCGGGGCGGTGCTTACGCCGCTTTATGACGGGCTGGCGGCCAACGAACATCTGCCGCATGCTTCGAGCCTTTGCGGCGCCTGCCAGGCCGCCTGCCCCGTGAAGATCGCCATCCCCGAGATGCTCATTCAACTGCGCGAGCAACTGCACCACGAGCCGGGCAAGCTCGGCTTCGCCGAAGCGGCGGCCTATCGTCTTTGGTCGATCACGATGCGCCATCCAACGCTCTACCGCATTGGGACATGGCTGGCCACGCGGCTCAGCCGGTTCTTAGTTCGCTCGGCGAAGGGCGATCGACCGCGTTGGTTGCGTCGCTTGCCTGGCGGCCTGCACGGCTGGACGGCAAGCCGCGACTTCCCCGCTCCTGCCCACCAGCGGTTTCGCGATACGTGGTCGGAGAACAGGATTCATTCCAATCATCCATGAATCGAGGCGCCTTTTTAGCACGTGTGCGTGAGGCGGCCCAGGCGGGACGTGCGTTTCGCGTCACGCAGCCCGAAGAGCTGGCGGCGCGGCTGGCGGCGCCCGCCGCCGACAGCGAAGATCTGCCTTCACGACTGGCCGCCGAGATTGATGCCGTGGGAGGGCATGCTCGCCTGGCCGTCGAGTGGAACGAGGCCCGAGAGCTGTTGGCCGAGCTTCTCGATTGCTACGAGCCGAGCTCCGCACTATGTTGGCAGCATCCGGCGCTCGACGCACTGGGGCTGCACGGCCTCCTGACCGAACGAAACGTGCGGCCGATCAACTATGATTCGTTGCACGCGCTCGACGCGGCCGAGCAGCGGCGACAAATGCTGACCGCCGAGATCGGCATTTCGGGCGTCACGGCCGCCGTGGCCGAGTCGGGCACGCTCGCGCTGGCCAGCAGCCCCGGCCAAGAACGATTGGCCAGCCTGGCGCCGCCCGTACATGTGGCCGTGGTCGCGGCGGAGCAAATCGTAAGCGATCTGTTTGATCTGTTTCCGGGCGTCGAACATGGCGGCCACCGCGCGGCCATTTCACCTGGCGACTCGCCCGCCCGACTCAATCCGGCCGACTTGCCCAGCAACTGGGTCTTGATTACCGGCCCGAGCAAGACAGGCGACCTGGAGCTAAAGCTGACTACCGGCGTGCACGGTCCCGGCAAATGGCATGTCATCATCGTGCGGGCGCCGCTTGCGTGACCGGGCCAAGTGCCTAATGTCTGTAGGGAACGGACTCCGGTGTGGCACAGCCGCCCTTGGCTGTGCGGTGGTCGCCGAAGGCGACCGCGAGACAGCCGAGGGCGGCTGTCCCACATTGCCGCATTCACGCTCGAGATAGCCGTAGCGCAGCATTGTCGACCTTCCGCGAACGCCGCGGCAGTATTGCAGAGCGCAAAGCGACTCTGGACGGCCTGGAAGGCCATCCTCCGATGCAGCCTCAGGCGACTTGGCGCGGGGCCAGCTCGTCGAATCGTTCGCCCGGCACAAGGCCGGGAACCACTGGCGTCACCGCCGCATCTAAAATCGCATCGTTCGCGGAGTTCCGCGAGGCGTGTCGGCGGCGAGAATACCGATGCTCGCGGCGAGCGGGCTCTTCGCATACTTTGTGGCTGCCCGCTTCGGCCCAGGCCTCGGCTTCGAGAGTCAAGCGATTGAGCAACCGCTCGACCTCCAGGCGATAATGTTCGAGTCCCTTGCGGTCGAGATCGCGCGGCAAGTGCAACGCGGGACTGACGACGGCCCGTGCCCGTGAGCCAGGCCGAGGCAACGCAAAACGGTCCCAACTATTGACCCGCCAGGGCCGATCGTAGCCGAGTCCCAGCAGCACCAGCGGCAGTTGCAATTTCGACGCCAGAAAGACCGGCCCTGGCGCCAGTACGCGGCGGGGGCCCTTGGGGCCGTCGGGGGTGATGGTGAGATTCATATGGCGGCTCTTGGCGAACAACGCCCGCAAGGCCGCCACGCCGCCGCGGCGCGTCGAACCGCGCACGCAATCAAAGCCCAGATGATACGCCGTGCGGCTGAGAATCTCGGCGTCGCCGTGCCGGCTGAGCAGCATCGCCAGGTTGCAATGCCCGCGCATCACCAGCGGAAACAAGATGTATTCGTGCCAGAAGACGTAGAGCTTTTGGCCGGCATAGTCGGGATGGACCGGATCGACCGCCGGGTCGTAATACGCGACGCGATAATCGAGCGTCGACATCCATCCGCGGATGGCCGTGGCGCCAAGCAAGCCGCCCAGTTTGACGAGGATGGGATGACGAAGCTTCATGCAGCGGTGTGGCTCTTCTTCGTGAAGGCGTAAATCGTAGGATGACCTTCCTAGGTCGTCCGAGATGGAGAAGACGTCCTCGCAAGGTCATCCCAAGGCCATTCTCCTTGGAATACTTCGACGGCCGGGCCGGTCAGGTAGACGTGGCCGTCGTCGGCCCATTCCAGCTCCAAGTCGCCGCCGGGCAAATGCGCCAAAATTTTGCGTTCGGTTTTTTTGGTCAGCACGCCGGCCACACAGACGGCGCTGGCGCCCGTGCCGCAGGCGAGCGTTTCGCCCGAACCGCGCTCCCACACGCGCATTCGCACTTCGCGGGGCGAAATCACTTCGACAAATTCGGCGTTCACGCGACGCGGAAAATGCGAGTCGGTCTCGATCTGCGGCCCCACGCCCAGCACCCACTCGTCGGAAAGTTTGTCGACATAAGTAATGCAGTGCGGATTGCCCATCGACACGCAGGTAACCTGCAGGTCGCGGTCGGCCACCGAAAGGCTGCGGTCGACCACGGGATCGCCGCCGAGCGTGGTGGGAATCTTCGCGGCTTCGAGGATCGGTTCACCCATATCGACGCGGACGCGCTCGACCCTGCCGCCCGCCGCCTCCAACTGCAACGTCAGCACGCCGCGACCGGTTTCGACCGTCAGCGTGGTCTGGCGGCGGAGGCCGTGATCGTGAGTATATTTGCCGACGCAGCGGACGCCGTTGCCACACATTTCGGCCTCTGAGCCGTCGGCGTTGAACATCCGCATGCGCACGTCGGCCACTTTCGACGGGCAAATCAGGATCAGCCCGTCGCCGCCCACGCCGTAGTGGCGGTCGGCCAGTTGGCGAGCCAGGGCGGCGGGATCGGCGGGCATCGGCTCGGCGAAGCAGTCGACATAGATATAGTCGTTGCCCGCCCCGTGCATTTTGGTGAATCGCATAACGCCCCGATTCTAGGAAAGTCAGGCTTTCGAGGCAAAGCCAGATCGCTACAATGACCGCCGCGCCGTCGGTAGCTCCGGGCCTCGTGCACGGCGGTTCCGGCGTCGAAAATGCGCCAGCGTTACGGTTGGGATTACCCCGCTAGCCGGCCACAAGGGCCGGGGCTACCGGCAAAGTTGCCATTGTCATGTCAGAACCGGTAAGTAGAGATGAACGTCGCCGAGGAACGGGGATGATGCCACCGTCCGGCCCGCCCGGGTGGGGCGCGCCAGCCCGGGCATTTGTCAGCTTGCTGGTGGTGGCCCATCTGCTCGCCCTGGTGGCGGGGCCGCTGTCGATGCCCCCGTCGGTGCTGGGCAACGTGCTGGTGCGGTTTTTCCGCCCGTATCTGGAGGCAGCTTATCTCGACCACGCCTACAAATTCTTCGGCCCCGACCCCGGCCCCAGCCATCGGCTGCGATACGAGATGGAAATGCCCGATGGCTCTTTGCGCGAGGGCATTGTTCCCCGCGCCGACGAACACTGGCCGCGGCTCTGGTATCATCGGCACTTTGTGCTGTGCGAGTTTCTGAATGCCCTGCCGCATGGCGACGACGATTTGAACGATCCGCGGCTGCTGGCCCGGCGGCTGCCATTTCCGGGGGCGCAGCGTGACTTTGCCCGCTCGTATGGCCGGCATCTGCTTGATAAGCATGGCGGACAGCGGGTGACGTTATATCTGATGGAGCATGTGATTCCCAATCCAGAATACGTGCGCGAGGGCGTGACGCTCGACGACCCGCGGCTCGACAGTGAGTATCGGCTGGGAGTATTCGGCCGGCCGCGCGCCTGGGGACCACTCGAGCCTGCGCCGGACGCCGCACCCGAGGACCGGCCATGAGCCTGGTGACAAGCTACATTCGCGATCTGGCCGTCGATGCGGTGCGCGGCTGGAACCGGTTCTGGTTTTCACCGGCCGACCCAGCCACACTGGGCCTGATCCGACTTCTCACCGGCGTCTTGTTGCTCTACACGCACGCGACTTGGACCTTTGGCCTCGACGATTTCTTTGGCCAGCACAGTTGGATCACGCGCGAGGCCATCGACACGCTCACGCCCCGCGGCGCCGACGACCAGCCCCAGGCGAGCTTCGCCTGGAGTTATTTTTGGTGGATCGACTCGTTGCCGCCGCCCTGGTCGGGCCGGGTGTTGTGGGCGGCGCATCTGACGGCGCTGGCGGTCTTTGTTCTGCTCGCGCTGGGACTCTTTAGCCGGACGATGGCGCTAGCCGCCTTTTTGGCGGTAGTCGCGTACATTCATCGTGTTCGGGCGACGGAGTTCGGACTCGACCAGGTGAACGGCATGCTGGTCATGTATCTATGGATCGGCCCGTGCGGCGGCGCCTGGTCGCTCGACCGGTTGTGGGCGGCGTGGCGGCACCGACGCCGCACCGGCCAGCCGCTGCCGCCCGTCGAGCCCTCGGTCGCGGCGAACCTGGCGATTCGCTTGCTGCAAATCCACCTCTGCGCGGTCTATCTGTTTTCCGCGCTGGGCAAGCTGCAGGGCGTCACCTGGTGGTCGGGCCAGGCTTTGTGGTATGTGTTGGCGAACCCCGAGTACCATGCGTTCCCGGTCGAATGGCTCGCCCATTGGCCGGTGCTGGGCGCGCTGCTCACCGAGACGGTCCTCTATTGGGAGCTGTTTTTCTGCGTGCTGATCTGGTCGCCGCGGCTGCGGCCAATCGTGCTGGCCATGGCCGTACCGCTGCACCTGGGCATTGCGTTTGGGCTGCGCATCCTTCCCTTCGGGCTGGGCATGTTGATCGCCTGCCTGTCGTTCGTATCGCCGTCGCTCATCCGGCGGGTGCTGACTGGCAAGATCGGGACCCAAGGTACGGCCCTGTAGGGAACGCCCTCTGTGGCGTTCCGGGAACTGCCATTCGACGTCGCGCCGCCCCACACGGAACGCCACAGAGGGCGTTCCCTACAGACGCTGTCAACTACCTCAACCCGTCGGCGCGTTGACCCAGGCCCGTAGCGGTTTGCCTTCGAGGCCAAGCAACAGGTTATCGGCACAAATCTCGGCCATGCCGTTGCGGCTCGAAACAGTGGCGCTGGCAATGTGCGGTGCGATCACGACGTTGGGCAACTGCAAGAGCGGATCGTCGAGTCGCGGCGGCTCGGGGTCGGTCACGTCGAGCCCGGCGGCAAAGATGTCGCCATTTTTCAAGGCGGCATAGAGATCGGCTTGCACGTGCAGCGGGCCGCGGGCACTGTTCACAAACACCGCCGTGCGCTTCATCTTTTTGAACGCCGCCGCGTTGAACATGCCCTGCGTCGTGGCGTTCAGATCGGCATGGACGGAGACAAAATCCGATTCCCGCAAGAGCGTGTCGAAATCGACTTGCACCGCCTTCAAATCGCGCTCGGCGGCTTCGCTGACATAGCGGTCGTGATACAGCACGCGCATCTCCCAGCCGCCGAAACATTTTTTGGCCATGGCGTAGCCGATCCGCCCCATGCCAACAATGCCGATGGTCTTGCCGTACAGGTCTTGGCCGATGTGCCCCAGCGGCTCCCACGTTTTCCATTGGCCGTCCAGCACGTAACGATGCCCGGCCACTACGTGTCGGGCGGCGGCGATCAACAGGGCAAAGGCCAGATCGGCCGTCGCTTCGGTGAGCACGCCGGGCGTATTACCCACGCGAATACCGCGGCGGGTGGCTTCGGGCACGTCGATGTTGTTAAACCCCACCGCGTAATTGCTGATCACCTTAAGCTGCCCTCCGGCGGCATCCATGAACTCGGCGTCGACCTTTTCAGTAAGCAGCGTCAGCACGCCGTCGCAGCCGCGAATCTTCTTCAGAAGCACATCGCGCGGCGGGGGAAGCTGCTCGGCCCAAACTTCGGCTTGGCAGGCGGCCACGACGCGATCCAGCCCGGCCGCCGGGATACGGCGGGTAACAAACACCTTCGACTTCGACATGAACTAGCTCCGGTGAGACACCTACATCGGCTGGCATGCGATTGTAACAGCTTGGATGGTGATGTGCAGGGATGTCTTTGAACAGAAGGCAACGAAGAAAACAAAAGAAAGTAAACCGAGGCGCTACCGCGGGATCCGCTCGAGTGCTTCGCGAATGCCCTCGGCGCGCGGGTGGCCGAGACGCCGAGCCTCATCGTGGGCTTCGTCGAGTATCGCGGCGGCTTCGCCATATCGCTGCCTTCTCAAGAGTGCTTCTCCGAGCAAATGCTTGGCTCCCAGGGCGCCCCAGACGAATTGGCACCTCTCTGAGATCGCGAGGGCTAGCGCCTCGCGCGCGGTCTCTTGTGCTGCCTCCGCCTGACCTTCGCCGAGCAGGAGGATCGTTTGCTCGCAAAGCAGCTCGATACGGTATAAGTCGAATCCGCATTGCAACGCCACGCTCAGCCCGTCGGCAATCCCCTTGGCGCATTGCGATGAGTTTCCGCAAATGCGCTGATGGCGGGCGTGCACCAGGTGCATCAGCGCGAGATGTTCCATCGATCCGGAATGTAGAATCCAAGCGGCGGCTTGGTCGAAATCTTGCCGGGCGTCGGCCAAATGATAATGCCTGGCTTCGGCGTCCGCACGGAGCAACTGCGTCCGGGCGCGATCGCCCTCCCAGCCGAACTCGGCGTAGAGATCGGCCACTTCGGTCGCAAGCAACGCTTGTTCGGGGCGGCCAAGGACGAGATAAAGCTGGGGACGAGGAATGACGCAACCCAATTCGAGATCGGGGATACGTAGCGTCTGGCCCATCAGAAGCGCGGCCACGGCCGTTCGGTGCGGATCGCCTTCTTGCGCGACCTCGGGCAGCCGCCCTTGCAGCAAGCGTATGTCAGATCGAAAGTATGCCATGTTGTGCTGCCGATACGCCTCCTCGATTTCACCGAGCGACCGCAGATACCAACCCAACGCCCAACGATTCTCTCGCCACGGAAACATGCGCACGATTCGCAGCCCGCGAGCCACCTCTCCCAGCTTCCAGGCCAGATGCGCATGGCCGCCGAGCACCTGCTCGTACAGCGCGAGCGCTTCGTCGGGCCGACCGGCCTCGAGCGCGTGGTAAATGGCTTCTTCGATCAGATCGAGCGTGGCTGGTTCTTCGGGCAGCCGGAGGCCTGGTCGTTGGGCGAGGCTTAGGAGTTGCTCTCGAATGGCATTGTGCCCGGCTTGCGACTCGCTGGTTGCCAGCCGCTTGAAATGGTCGCGAACGGCGGGATGGACTTCGAGCGCGCCCTGTTCAGAGCAGAGCGCGAGATGACGCCGCACGAGCGAATCGATGGCTTGGTTCAAGGCGTGCGTGTCGAGCGGAGCCAGCGCGCCGGCTCGGCTCCATTTCGTCTGGTAACGTCGGCAAAGCTCACCCAGCCGCCGCAACACGTAGTCTTTCGCAATCCAATGCGCGAATTCGAGCGATGCGCGTCGGATTGCTTTTGCCCAATCGGCCGGATGAAAATCGACCTGCCGCCGGCGAACCGGGCCTTCGGCAAAACCGAGATCTCGCAGCGTTCGCCGCAACGATTGCCACACTTTCACGCCCGTGGGCTGGCTCACCAGCCGGGCCATGCGCGCCAGTAGTTCGCGGAACCGCGCACGGTCTTCGAGCGAAAGCGGTCGCTCGTCGTCTGGCGGAGAATCGGGCGCCAGGGCATAACGTCTGGCGAGTTCAGTCGCTTCATCGCCAATCGCTCTCGCCTGCAGTTCAATACCTTCTTGAAGAATCGCAATCGCGTCACTGCGAAAAGACGTTTCCGGACCGGCCGTCCGCGCCGCGAAAACGGCGGCCTCCATCGCATCGCGGGCTGATTGAATCAGCTCCCATCGCCATTTTTGCTCCTCGAGCGTGCCAACATCGCCACTGCGCTGGGCTGCCTCGGCGATTTCACGGGCCGTATGCGCTCGCACCGGCGGCGAGCATACCAGCAGTGAAATAAACTGTTCCCGCACCACGCTCCGACGAAACAAACAAAGC
The DNA here is from genome assembly GCA_035252155.1 of Pirellulales bacterium. Lineage (GTDB taxonomy): Bacteria > Planctomycetota > Planctomycetia > Pirellulales > JAICIG01 > JAICLL01. Next base: position 10,881 of record DATFDL010000787.1, read on the forward strand.
TGCATCAACAACTCCAATTCATCGCGCGGCAAATGCCGTTCGTACTGGCGCAACAGGCGCGATAGTCGCGCGGCTTGTGGATCTGCGGTGGCATCGATCGAAGGGAGTTCGGGCGCTCGTGACGGATCGCCGTCGAGGAATTGTCCAACCAGGCCCCCGAGGTGATCGAGCGTCAGCGGATGTTCACCGTAGTTTTCGGCCAGCCGCCGCAGGGCTTCGTCGTCGCCGCGCACGCCGCGACTTCGCAGCAATTCGACGCCTGCCGGTGCGTCGAGGCCGCCGAGCGCGACGTGGCGATAATCCGCCCCGCCCGAGTGTTCGAAATCGGTCAGCGGGAAGCGGCTGGTGATCAGAACCATGCTTCGGCCGATTCCGTGCGCTGCCCGCAGGAGCAAGGTCTTCAAGAGGGGATCGTCTATGCGGCCGAATTCGGCCGCGCCAGGTTCGCCCGCCGACTGCACGCGCTCCAACCCGTCGAGCACTAATAAGTGCCGCGCCCCGCTGGCAAGCGCCTCGATTAAAAGGTGCAGAAGTCCCTGCCCGCGTGCCCGGGCGCCCTCGGGCGACGGCGTCGAAAAATACTGAAACGCCTGGCGCAGGAACTGCCCTGCATCAGGCTCACGGTAAAAGCTCCAGACGAAAAGGCCGTTGGGGCGAAGCGCCCCTTCCGACGCGCGCACCACTTCGTCGAGAAATTGCGCGGCCAGGGCGGTCTTGCCGGACCCGCCCAAGCCGATTAGCGCCACAATTCCAGTAAATTCGTCAGCCCAAAACCTCAGCAAATCAGATCGTTCGCGCTCGCGGCCGACGAACTTCGGCGCGGTCGGCAAGGCGTGAACGATGCAGGGATCGGGCGGTCGTGTCACGATCGCCAGTATAGCGGCCTACGCGATAGAGTGCGTCGGCAGGCGCCGGGCAACGGCGAGCGATGACCAAGATCACAGGCTGTGATCTTGAATCGCCTTGTTCGCGGCGGGGCCTTCCCGCTGGGCATTACGGCCGTTTGCTGGTACAACGGTGGACAATGCCGTAATCCGCTGCTTCGGGACTCGAATCGCCGAGGACAACACGATGAGCTGGATCACGATGCTGGGCACACCGCGGGCAAGCTGCGATGGCATTACGCGCCGCGAGACGCTGGCCGCCGGCGCACTGACGCTCTTGGGCGGCTTGTTCAACACGCGGTCGCTAGGGGCGGTCGAACAATCGGCAGACGCCTGGCTGCGGCCGGCCAAGGCTAAGAGCGTGGTGCTGCTCTATCTGCAAGGCGGCCCGCCTACGCAAGACATGTTCGATCTGAAGCCCGAGGCACCCAGTGACGTGGCGGGCGAATTCAAGCCGATCGCCTCCAGCGCGCCTGGCGTCGAAGTCGGCGAGTTGCTGCCGCTCACCGCCCGCTGGATGCACAAGGCGGCCATCGTCCGCAGCGTGTATCATCAGGCGGCCTGCCATCTCAACATCCCGATGTACACGGGCTACGACATCAACCTGCCCGACGAAGAATTCCGCGACAGCGATCCGCCCAGTATGGGCTCGGTCTGCTCCTATCTGGAGCGCGATCAGCAGAAGGAACTTCCGACGTATGCGTATCTGCCATGTCCGTTGGGCTGGGGCGAGCTGCGCAAGAAGGCCGGGCCGTATGGCGGCTTTTTGGGGCGGCGCTACGACCCGTTTTGCACGGAGTGCACGGCGTATGTCGACAACCCACCCGAGACGCAATATGACGCGCAGCCATTGCGCGGCGAGCCGCGGCTGACCGACATGGACCTGCTCGAAGGCGTCACGCTCGACCGGCTCGATGGCCGCCGCCGGCTGGTCGAGCAGTTCGACGATCGTTTTCGCGAGCTCGAACGGCGCGGCGAGCTGGGCAATTTTCCGCGCCAGCAGCGGCTGGCCTTCGACATGCTCAGCTCAGCCCGAGTGCGAGAAGCGTTTGATCTCAGCCGCGAAGACGACGCCTCTCGCGACCGTTACGGCCGCACGCTCTTCGGTTCGTCGACGCTGCTGGCCCGGCGGCTGGTCGAACGCGGCGTGCGGTTTGTGAACGTGAGTTGGGATAATTTTTCGGCCCGCTATCAAGTGAGCCGGGCAGGATGGGACACGCACGAAAACAATTTTCCGATGATGAAGGTGATGCTGCCCGACTTCGATCAGACGTATTCCGCGTTTCTCGAAGACCTCGACCGCCGAGGGCTGCTCGACGAGACACTGGTTGTGACGATGGGTGAAATGGGCCGCACGCCCAAAATCAACGCGAAGGGCGGGCGCGATCATTGGACCTATTGCTACTCGGTATTGCTGGCCGGGGCGGGCATCCGCGGCGGCTCGATCTACGGAGCGTCCGACGCACAAGCGGCCTTCATCAAAAGCAACCCCGTGCACATTCGCGATATTTGCTCGACCATTTATCACCTGTTAGGCATCGACCCGGAGATGCCCGTTTTCGATCGCGGCGGGCGGCCCATCGCCGTCGGGCACGGCGGACGACCGATCCACGACATCCTCGGCTAGCGGACCAAACCTGTGTTGCGCGCACACACCAACCCGAAGCGTAAGCGAGGAACTGGCCTTATTGCGCCTCGCTTACGCTTCGGGTTAGTGTCACTTGCGGCAACGCAGATTTGGCTAAGCGTGGCACTGCCGGAGGCGTGGTCAGGTAAAACGGTCGACGCCGATGCGGCGGCGTTCTTCGAGAGCAAAGTACGTCCGCTACTTGTCGAAAAATGTCAGCGCTGCCACGGAGAGAAAAAGTCGCAGGCCGGCCTGCGATTGCTTTCTCGCGAGGCGATTCTCACCGGCGGCGACAGCGGCCCCGCCGCCATGCCGGGCAACCCGGCAGACAGCCTGCTGATCCGCGCCGTCGAATACGTCAGCGAGCCGCAAATGCCGCCCGACGGTAAGCTGAGCGACGCTGAAATTGAGGTGCTCAAACGGTGGATTCAACAAAGATTGCCTTGGCCCGATTCGCCATCCGAACCTGTCGTCTCGACGGCCGACGGCCCGCGCTGGACCGACGAGCAACGCGGCTGGTGGTCGTTGCGACCGCTCGCGCCGGTCGAGCCGCCTGCAGGTGGCAATGGCCCCGCTGCAAATCCGATTGACCGCTTTTTGCAAGTGCGGCTCGACTCCGCCGGCATCAATCCGTTGCCGCCGGCCGACAAACGGACGTTAATTCGCCGGGCATCGTTTGACCTGACCGGCCTGCCGCCTTCGCCCGAAAAGGTCGAAGCGTTCGTAAAAGATCCGTCGCCCGACGCCTTCGCGCGGGTCGTTGAGCGGCTGCTTGATTCGCCGCACTATGGCGAGCGGTGGGGACGCCACTGGCTCGACCTGGTGCGCTATGCCGACTACTTCGAGCCCAAGCCCGGCTCGCACGGCTCGGCGGCCAAGTTCGAGATTTTTGAGGCCTGGCGGTATCGCGACTGGGTGGTGCAAGCCTTTAACCGCGACCTGCCGTACGATCAGTTCATCGTACACCAGATCGCCGGTGACAAGCTGACGGATTGTCGTGCGGCCGTCTCGGCTGCCTCGATGCAGGCGGGACGCCCGCACCACAACGCAGCGCCCTACAACGATGGACTGATCGCAACCACGGTCCTGGCCATCGGCGCTTGGGACAATGGCGACGCCGATAAAGACAAGGTGGTCAGTGACATTGTCGACGACCAGATCAACGTGATCGGGCAGACCTTTCTCGGGCTGACGCTGGCCTGCGCCCGCTGCCACGATCACAAGTTCGATCCCATCAGCACCGAGGACTATTACGCTCTGGCGGGCATCTTTTACAGCTCGCACGTGCTGGCTCACGTCGGCACCAAGGGCGATCACACGGTGCTCGAGCGCACGCCATTGGTGCCGGCCGAATATCTCGCGAAGCGTCAGGAGCAGCTCAACCGGCTAGCCGAGGTAACCGCCGAGCTGGCGAAATTGCAGCCCGCCGGCAAGAGTGAGACATCGGCCGACGCTGCACCCGCCGCGCCGGCTTTTGCCGAGAACGAAATCGCCTCGGCGTGGCTCACCGGCCAGCGACAAGAGATCGAGAGGCAGCTTTTGCCCGACCCGCCCAAGGCCCTGGCCATTCACGACGGCGGCACGCCCGGCAGCCTCTTCACGGGCATTCAAGACGTTCCCATCCACATCCGTGGCAGCTACGGGCGGGTGGGGCCGGTCGTCAACCGCGGCTTGCCAAGAATCCTGGCGGGCGAGGAGGAGTTCGTCCCCACGGGCAGCGGCCGGCTGGAGCTGGCCCGCTGGATCGCCTGTGCCGACAATCCGCTGACGGCCCGCGTGATGGTCAACCGCGTCTGGCAATGGCATTTTGGCGAAGGGCTGGTGCGCACGGCCAGCAACTTCGGCAGGCTGGGCGAGCGGCCGACGCATCCCGAGCTGCTCGATTGGCTGGCACGCGAATTCATCCGTTCTGGCTGGTCGATCAAATCGCTGCATCGGCTGATGATGAATTCGGCCGCCTACCAGCGCGCGTCGAGCGCGGCGGGCGAAGTCGCTTCGCCCGCCCCGCCGATCGCCGCTGATCCCGAGAACCGGCTGTTGGCCCGTTGGACGCCGCGCCGGTTGGAGGCTGAGTGCATTCGCGACGCGATGCTGGCCGACAGCGGCCGGCTCGACAATACGCTTGGAGGACCGGCCTGCGAGGATCTGCTGGCGCCCCGCCGTTCGCTCTATATCGCCACCACTCGTTGGGGCCGCGCCTATTATTCGTCGCTGTTTGACTCGGCCGATCCTGAGCAGCCCATCGCCAAACGCAATGTCACCACGGTGGCGCCGCAGGCGCTGTTCTTTTTGAACCATCCGTTCGTCGAGTCGCAGGCGCAAAAAATCGCCGACACGGTCGTCGCGCAAACAACCGACGAAGCGAGCCGGCTGGAGCGCCTGTATGCTCGCTTGTTCGGGCGCCGGCCCACGAACGACGAAATCTCGATCGCTCATGAGTTACTCGCCCGGCGCGGCGCGGCCGGCGAGCAGGCCGCCTGGACTGATCTGGTGCAAGTGCTTTTGGCCAGCAACGAGTTTTGTTATGTCGATTGAAGTCACGCGCAACACGATCGGCCGGCGGCATCTACTGCGGCTTGCAGGCACGGGTTTCGGTGCGCTGGCGCTCGATGCCTTGCTGGCTTCGGAGTCGCTCGCCGCCCGCTCCGGCTCATCGGCGGGCGAGGCGCGCCGGCTGAATCCGCTGGCGGTGCTGCCGGGGCATCATCCGGCGCGGGCCAAAAGCTGCATCTTTCTTTACCTGCCCGGCGGCCCTTCGCAGCTCGATTTGTTCGATTACAAGCCGAAGCTGCAAGCGAGCAACGGCACGCCCCTGCCGTTTGAAAAGCCGAAGCTCGAACGCACCAAGACGGGCAACCTCTTCGCCTCGCCCTGGAAGTTCACGCCGCGCGGCCAAAGCGGCCTGCTGGTGAGCGAGCTTTTGCCCCAGCTTGCCGGCTGCGTCGACGACTTGTGCGTCATCCGTTCGATGGTGGCCGACAATATCAATCACACCGGCGCCGCGTTGCAAATGAATACCGGCGACGAGCGCTTTCCGCGTCCCAGCCTCGGCTCGTGGGTCACCTATGGGCTCGGGTCGGAGAACGACAATCTGCCCGGCTTTGTGGTCATCAGTCCGCAATCGGTGTTTCAAGGCTCGCCACTCTGGGGATCGAGCTTCTTGCCCGGTGCCTACCAGGCCACCTGGGTCCGCGATCTGGAGCATCCCATCGAGCATTTGGCCGACCCGCATAAAGACCCGGCGCGGCAGCGCGCCCAGCTCGATGCGCTCAGGCGATTGAACCAGCTTCATCGTCGCGGCCGCGAGATCGACGCACAATTGGAGGCGCGGATTGCGTCGTTCGAGCTGGCGTTTCGCATGCAGGCCCAGGCGCCCGAGGCGTTTGACCATTCGCGCGAGACCGAGGCCACCAAGCGACTCTACGGCGTCGGGCAAGAGAAGACCGATGTTTTTGCCCGGCAATGTCTGCTGGCGCGGCGGCTGGTCGAGCGCGGTGTGCGTTTTGTGCAGGTGTACGACAGCGGCGGCCCGGCGTGGGACCATCACAGCAACATCAAGCAGGCCTTGCCCGAACGGTGCGCCGCCACCGATCAGCCCACCGCGGCGCTCTTGTGCGATCTCAAGTCGCGCGGGCTACTCGACGAGACACTGGTGGTGTGGGGCGGCGAATTCGGCCGTTCGCCAACCGCTGAAGGGGCCGACGGTCGCGAGCACCATCCGTTCGGCTTTGCGATGTGGCTGGCCGGTGGCGGCGTGCGCGGCGGCAGTGCTCACGGCGCCACCGACGAGTACGGCTGGCACGCCGTCGAAAACAAAGTACACGTCCACGATTTGCACGCCACCATCTTGCACCTGATGGGGCTCGATCACGAGCGGCTCACCTATCGTTGGGGCGGCCGAGATTACCGCCTGACCGACGTCGCCGGCAATGTCGTGCGCGAAATTCTGGTCTAACCTTGGTGTCAGATTGGCGTATCGGCGGGTGCCACGGCATCCGTTGCGGCGAATGCGACGCCGCCTAGCTCGCAATCGCTGTCGCCGCGACGGACGCCGTGCCGCATTGCGAATTCGCGGGCCGGCGATGTCGCTCCCGCAC
>DATFDL010000788.1:0-4203 GCA_035252155.1 Pirellulales bacterium
CCGCCCGCGATTCTCGGAACGCCACGGAGGGCGTTCCCTACAGATATTGAGGGAATGCGACCACTATCGACCGGCCGAACTTACACTTCGTCCGAGTCGGTCGGCAGCGGCACGTTGAAGCGCCGGGCGGGCGCGGCCGGCTGCTTCGGCGCGTCTTGGCGAATCTTCTGGCTGAGCACCGCGGCGTCGTACCAGGTGAAGCTCAGCTCGGGGTTCGAGGCATAGCGGCCCAGCACCCGCAGCGTCTCGGCCCGGCTGGCGTCGTCGTACAAAAAGACATAGCGTTCCGCGCCCTTCACCAGGGCCAATACATTGATGTCCTGCGATGACACGGCTCGCGTCCTCCTTGCGACCTGCTCTACTATCGGGATGCCAACGGCGCTCAAACGTCTTATCGGCGAATCGGCCACCGCCACACTACTCGCGTTTTGCCGGCCCCGCCGCGGGCCGTCAGCATTTCGGTGATGTGCATATGACAGCAGAAGCGAATGAAATCGTCGCTCCGCTGCAAGTACGATTGCCAACCGCCGTAACGGGCGTCGTCGCGAAAGTAAAAATAGCTGGCCAGTGCCGTCGTCAGGTCAGCGTCCGCGCCGTTATAGGTCCGCGTATGCCGCAAAACCGGCTCGGTCGATTCACGCAACGGCGCCGGCAGGGGCGACGGACCGGGCGGCTGAAAGCCGCGCGCGTCGGGCCAGTCGAGCGGCAGGCTTGTCGCGGCCGCAACGCCTGGTGAAGCAGTGCCGGCGCCGAGCGGCGACACACTCGGCGACACGACCGGCGCGCCGGGCGGCAGCGGCTCTTGACGCGCTACCAACTCACCGTCGTCGTCGCCCTCGGGCGGCTGCAGGGGGTCGTCGGGCAGACCTTCCAGGTTCTCTTGTACGGGGGGCATCGGCGGGGCCAGATGCAGCGGCTTGGCATACTGGGGCGTTTGCGTTTTCATCTGTGCCCGCGCCAGCGCCATTTCGGCTTCGAAGATCAAGGTGCCGGGTATTTCATCTTCGGCCGGCGTGCCCCAGGGCAGGCCATAGCCGGGCGGGATCGGGTGAAAGCCGGGGTTGGCCGCGTACCACTCCACCTGCAACGCCATACGCGGCGGATAGTACGCCGAATAATCGGTTACCGCGCCCACGACTACCGCATCGACATCGAGAATCTGGGCAAGCTTGCGGGCCTCGGCCGGACCGTTAAGCGTCATCTGATGGGCTTCGAGCGCCTTCTCGACCACGCCGATCGGAATCACCTCAAAGCCGGGGATCACCTGCAACTCGCTGAAATAGGCCAGCGCCACGTGCCGGCCGTCGACGGTGGGTTCGGTGCTGAGGTTGAAGAAGGGGGCGACCGCCACCTTTTGCAGTTGGGGAAAGGGATTATGGAAGGTGGGCTGTCTCGAGACTTCGGGCAGGAACGACGAGCACCCCGCACCAAGCGTCAGACAAGCCCAAACTACGACAAGGCGGAACATCAAACCGGCACATGCTGAATCGGCCAGCCCCCGCTGCCGTACATAACGTCGCCGTCGTTATCGGCAGTTCCGCTACAATCCTTGAAGGAAAGGTTTGCTTATCTGGCCGCCGGTCAATCAACCAGATAAACTAGGCGCAACGGGACAAGTGGGAAACGAATATGGCAACCATCCCTTCACCACCCCCCTCACCGTCGCGTGTGCTCGGGGCCGAAGCGCAAATCGACTACCCAACCGGAGACAGCCGGCCCGTGGGTGAAACACCACTGCACTTCAAGAACTTGGCGAACTCAGTCCAGGTGCTCGAGCGACATTTCGCCAGCGCGCCGATGGTGTATGTGTCGGGCAACATGTTCGTCTATTACGAAAAGGGCAATCGGCGCAAGCATGTTTCGCCCGACGTCTTTGTCGCCGTGGGAGTGCCCAAAGACAAACCGCGCGACGCTTACTTCACCTGGGAAGAGGCGCACGGGCTGGACTTCGTCATCGAGCTGACCAGCAAGTCGACCCAAGAGGAAGACCTCGACGACAAGCTGGAGATTTACCGGGACGAGATTCAAGTGCCCGAGTATTTTCTGTTCGATCCTAAGGGCGAGTATCTCGATCCGCCGTTGCAAGGCTATGTGCTGCGCGGCGGCGAGTACGTTCGCCTCGAGATGCTCGAAGGGCGCTTGCCCAGCGAGGTTCTCGGCCTTCAACTTGAACGCGACGACGTATGGCTGAGGTTTTACAATTCGGCCACCGGGCTTTGGTTGCCGACGCCGGAGGAACGTGAGGCGGAGCTGGAGGCCGAAAGTGAGCGGGCCGCCGCGGAGCGCGAACGGGCCGAAACAGAGCGCGAGCGGGCCGAGGCGGAGCGCGAGCGGGCCGAGGCGGAGCGCGAGCGCCTCGCCACGGAGCTGCGGAGTTCAAACAAGGAGTTGGAGCGACTTCGTCAAGAGCTGGAGGAATGGCGTCGTCGTCATGGGAAGCAATCCTGAGGACCGCAGCCAGGCGGTTAGTTCGCTTTTTCCAGCTCCGGCGGCAGCTTGTCGCCACGCTTTGCCGCGGCCGCGCGCGTGGTAATGTACAGCACTTCTTTGTCAGTCCCTTCCTTGGGTTTGATGACATAAACTAATTTGCCCTCTTTGTTCGCCTGAAGCATGATCTTTTGGAGGATCTCGCTCACGGGCTTGTCGCGCTCGTCGAACGACAGCCGCTGGTTCTTGGTAATGCCTTCTTGCTGAAGATCGGGGCCAACAATGATGATTTCGATCCCCAAATCATTGCCGAGCTGCTCGATCGTCATGTCGAGCGGATTGTTCGGCACGCTGAGCGTGAAGGTCTTCTTCAACTTGTCGGCGATGGTTTCTGCCTTCGCCGTTTGAGTGGCGGCGTGCGTCGGCGAGCCCGGACCACCAGGATTTTCTAGCAACGCGAGGCGCGCGCCCAGCGCCAAGTTGTGAGCGGCGATCTCGGGCAAGTACGCCCGAAGCACGATCTGTTTGCCCTCAAAACCCAGCCGCGTGTAACGATCGACCACTTCCAGTTGGTCTCGATAATCCCACAGCACTGGCTTGCTGTAGGCAGACAACTGAAGATCGCGCACGTAGCCGCTCACCTGCTTGGGCAGCCGGGCGATGCGGTGGCGATATTCGCGGGCCACCACCGCCGAACCTGCGGCGAAGCTGTCGTGAATCCGCAACTCCAAGAACAAGTTGCCCTCGCCGAACGACGCGCTGAACATCAACCCCTTGGGCAGCTCGAGTTTCTGGTCGCTGTCTTGAATCTCCAAAAAGCCGCCCAGCGGATCGAGCAACCGCTCGGCCAGCAGCGACTTGCCGCCGCTAAACAGAAAATTCGGCGCTACCAGCAGCGTGAGCTGGCGGTTGGCGTCGCTCGACTCGGCCAGCAGCTCCAGCTCGCGACGCAACGGCGGCGGCTGGTCGCCCTGCTTCACCGTCTCTCGCAAGTCGCCGGGCGGGGCGATCACCAGGATCTTTCCTTCGCCGCCATCCGGCACAAAAAAGCCGCGATCGCCCGCCACGTAGATGGTTTGTCCCTCGACCTGCTCGGCCTTGGCGTCGCCCCAGGCGGTCAGCAGCTCGTCGCCCACGAATGGCTCGCTGGCACGGGCGACCAACGCCAGGCGAGGTTCTTTCGGACTGGCATCGAGCAATCCGACCGTGACCGACTCCAACTGGTCGAGCGTTTTGCCGGTTGTCTTGGGCAAATCGGCGGTCAGCCACCGGCTCAAGGCCCCCAGCGTGCGTGGATCGACCAGCTTTTCCCATTCCGGCTGATCGATCAGCTCGGCCGGCCGCAGCGCCACGATCATTTGGCACCCCGGCGCAAGGTAGGCCAGGTCGAGCGGTTCTCCGTGGGTGGGCGATTGCCAGATGGTCGCGTCGATACTGCGAATTCCCTCGGAGTTTTGCTCTGCGGCTGCCACGCCGGCGGGCTCGGTGTTTTCGATTTTCGGCGTTGGCGAACTTTCGACCTTGTTGTTATCACCCAGCGACGTGGCGCCGGCGCCGTTGGCCGCAGAGGCGCCTTGGTCGACCGGCTGGTCGCTCCACCAGAGGAAAAACGCGGTGCCGAAAACCAACACCGCCCCCAGCGCCAAGGCGCCGAACGTGGCCGAGGTCTTACCGCGTTTCTTGCGGCGGGCCGCCAGCGAAGCAGCGGCGCCTTCGGTCGCTAAGGCGGGCACGATCGGCGAGGGGCGGGCCTGCGGCGCCGCGGCCACGGCGGCC
>DATFDL010000789.1:0-4184 GCA_035252155.1 Pirellulales bacterium
TTCAGGGTTCAGGGTTCAGGGTTCAGCATTTTTGTGAAGCGTTTGCTGGCGCGGTGCAGCCGGCAGGTGTCTGCGGTGGTTTATAGTTTGCCCCCCGACCTACTGGATACCGCAAGCAGTTGGACAGTCGCAAAAAATGCTGAACCCTGAACCCTGAACCCTGAACCCTGAACCCTAGCGGCACCCTGAACCTTTCCGTCGCAAGCTGGGCAAACTTTTCCATTGGCCGCCTCTGGCCAGACCTTGCCGGTTATTCGGCCTTTAGCAGTTTTTCCCCCGTTCCGGGTAAATCGGGCCGATCGTTGATTGACAAGCGTGCGGTTCATAAGACTCGTGCGGGAACTGGCGGTCTTGCCGGTTCGATCGTCGCGAGCATGAAAGTCTACGAGCCAAGGAAGCCCCCGGTCCAAGAAAAGGAGTGATGGAATCATGCGGCTAAGCACGTTGAGTCTGTTCGCGTCGTTGCTAATGGGCGCGAGCGTCGCCTGGGCACAGACCGATTCGGCCGAGCGACCCCTGCCGCCCAATCCCAGCCAAGAGCTATCGCCTGCCGATGCGACCGACGGCATCACGACTTCGGCCGCCCCCTCGTCGACGGGCTATTCGGCCTGGCAATCGCCCCCTGGCTACGGCGGCTACGGCGCCTACGGGGGATACGGCGGTTACGGCGGCTGGCAAAATCCCTGCTGCGGACCCTGGGAAGGCTATTGCGATCACCACGGCTGCGGCGGTTGCAATCGCTGCTGCAAGCCCAGCCTCCGCTGCCGGCTCAAAGCCCTGCGAAACAAGCTGGCTTCGTGCTTGTCGCGCTGCCGCAGTTGCTCGGGCAGTTGCTGTGGCGAATGCACGAGCTGCTGCCACGGCGGCGACACGCCCGACTATCACGGCGATCTGCCTCTGAACGTGCAGGACCAGGAAGCCATACCGGCCGCTCCGCAGTCCGACACGCTGCCGATGCCTCCGCCCGAACCGAGCAACTACGACAGCAGCGACAACCAGGCGAGCTCGCGAGCCACTCCGGTCGCCAAGCGGCAATATAACATGCCGCGCATGAAGACAGCCAAGAGCCGCAAGACTCGCCGCTAAAAACCGGCCGCCTTGGCGGCCACGCGGAGGTCGGCGAACAGTTCGTCGCGCATCTCGTGGCGGCGCTGTTCGTCGGGGGCACGCAACACGGCCGAGGGATGATAGGTGGCCAGCATCCAGCGGGCCAGCGGACCTTCGAGCAGCTTGCCGCGCTCTCGGGTGATGCGAAACGCGGGACCAAGCAGCGATTGGGCCGCGGTCGCCCCCAGGCAGACAATCACCTCCGGCCCGATCACCTCGATCTCGGCCGAGAGCCAGGGGCGGCAGGCGGCCAACTCGCGCGAGCCGGGCTTGGCATGCAGCCGCCGCTTGCCGCGCGGCGTCCATTTAAAATGCTTGACCGCGTTGGTCAGATACGCTTCGTCGCGGTCGACGCCGGCCGCCGCCAACGCCTCGTCGAGCAGCCGGCCCGCCGGACCGACAAACGGCTTGCCCTGTAGATCTTCTTGATCGCCCGGCTGTTCGCCCACCAAGATCATGCGGGCCTTGGCCGAGCCAGAGCCAAACACCGTTTGCGTCGCCCGCTGATAAAGATCGCAACCTTGGCAGCCGTGCGCGGCGCGCACCAACGCGGGCAACGTCTTGCGCGCCGGCAAAAAGTCGGCGGCCGAGCGGACAGCTTTGGCTTGGCGGACGGACATCAAGGTTACGTGATGGTGATTGTGGGCGTTCCTGTCCTGCAATAAGCGACCGAGATCATGCCGTGGCACCCAGTTGACGTTGTCCAAGCCTTCTGTACTCCGCAATTGCCGCGCCGGCTTTGGCGTGAACCGCCGGGCACAAGCTACCGGGTGGGCGAGCGCCCCGCTGCTGCGTAAAATCCCGCAACCATGAATCCCGATCGATCGCGACAACCAGGCATCGAGCCAACCGCCGACATCGCGCGCCGCTTGCCCGTCGGGGCCGAGGTGCAGACCGGCGGCGGCGTTCACTTTCGCATCTGGGCGCCGCTGCGGCGCAAGGTCGAGGTCGTGCTCGTTCCGCGCGGCGATCAGCCCGCGGCGCCCAGCGATCAGCCCGCGGCGTTGTTGCAGCACTACGACTTGTCCCGCGAGCCCGGCGGCTATTTCTCCGGTATGATCGCCGCCGCTCGCACCGGCACGCTTTATCATTACCGACTCGACGACGAACCGCGGCTCTATCCCGACCCGGCTTCGCGCTTCCAGCCCGATGGCCCAGCGGGGCCCTCGCAGGTGGTCGATCCGAGCCAATACGCCTGGCACGATGCCGCCTGGCTGGGCAGCGAGCTCCACGGCCAGATCATCTACGAGTTGCACATTGGCACCTTCACTCCGGCGGGTACCTGGTCGGCCGCGGCGGCTGAGCTCGCGGAGCTGACCCGCCTGGGCATCACGCTCCTCGAAGTGATGCCGGTGGCCGATTTCCCCGGACGCTTTGGCTGGGGATACGACGGCGTCGATCTGTTTGCGCCCACGCGGCTGTACGGCACGCCCGACGATTTTCGCTCCTTTGTGGATCGGGCACATCAATTGGGCCTCGGCGTGCTGCTCGACGTGGTCTACAACCACTTCGGCCCGACCGACAACTATCTCGGCGAATTCAGCCGCGATTATTTTTCGACCAGGCATCATACCGATTGGGGCGAGGCGATCAATTTCGACGGCGAGAACGCGGCCGCCGTCCGCGAGTTCTTCATCGCAAACGCCGGCTATTGGATCGATGAATATCATCTTGACGGCCTGCGGCTCGATGCGGTACACGCCATTGTCGACGACTCGCCCGACCACATTCTGGCGCCAATCACGCGCCGCGTGCGCCAGGCGGCGGGCCGCCGGGCGACCATCGTCATCGCCGAAAACGAATTTCAGCAGCCGCGCTTGATCGAGCCGATCGAGCGCGGCGGCTATGGGCTCGACGCCGTCTGGAGCGACGACTTTCATCACGCCGCCCGTGTGGCGATGACCGGGCATAACGAATACTACTACGGCGACTACCAAGGCACTCCGCAAGAGCTGATCTCGGCCACTCGCTGGGGCTTTTTGTTTCAGGGGCAATGGAACGAGCGGCAGCAGAAGCACCGTGGCGGCTCGGCCTGGGCGCTGCGCGGCGAGCAATTCGTCCATTTCTTGCAAAACCACGACCAGGTGGCCAACTCGGGTCATGGTCTTCGCGCCCATCAGCTCACTTCGCCCGGCAGGCACCGCGCTCTCACCGCTCTGCTGCTGCTAGGGCCGGGCACGCCGTTGTTGTTTCAAGGTCAGGAGTTTTCGGCCTCGGCGCCGTTTCTGTTTTTTGCCGATCACAACGTCGAGATCGCCAAGCTGGTGCGCGAGGGCCGGCAAGAGTCGCTCCGCAACTTCCGCAGCCTGGCCGGACCCGACGCCGCCCAATACTTCGCCGATCCGTGCGATGTGCGGACCTTCGAGGCCTGCCGACTCGACTTTTCTGAGCGCACGCGGCACGCCGAGGCCTATCGTCTGCATCGCGATCTGATTGCGCTGCGCCGCGACGACCCGGTCTTTGCATCGCAACGCGCCGACCGCGTATTTGGCGCGGTGCTTGCGGCCGAGGCTTTTGTACTGCGGTTTTTTGGCGACGACTCGGGCGATCGATTGTTGTTGATCAATCTGGGCCGCGATCTGGCCTGGGGTTCGCTGGCCGAGCCGCTCTTGGCCGCCCCAGCCAAGGCCGACTGGCGCATCTTGTGGTCGAGCGAGGATCCGCGTTACGGCGGATCGGGCGCCGGCCTTTTAGACACTCGCCATTGGCATGTGCCCGGCCACGCCGCGATTGTCTTAACGTCTCTGATCTAAGTTGCCCTGGCGTGCCTGCTGGACTTTTCGTAATGTTCGCGGCGGCATGAAGCGTCACGTCGTTTTATTCTTATTCATTGCCCTATCGCTCAGCCCCGTCGCCGCGCACGGCCAATTGGTCGGTCTGGCCGACGATATCATGGTGATCTCGAAAGGGGTGACCAATCGCGATACGGGCCGCAAAACTACCGCCTTGGGTTCTTCGCCCGGCTCAATGACCACGTCGTTCGGCTATCAGCCGGGCGGCCGCGACAATGTCTTTGACGAAGCGCCCGAGCCGGCCCACCCACGAGCCCGCATCGGCGTCGGGCGGCCCAGCACGCT
>DATFDL010000790.1:0-17282 GCA_035252155.1 Pirellulales bacterium
GACCATAACCCACTCCGAGAACCCTCATGGCCACCGACCTTTCCTCGTGCTCGATGAACGAAGCCTCCGAGCGCGATCCTTTTAACAACAACTCGTACGGCACGCTCATCGACGGCGATTATCGCCAGGTGCGGCTGCCGATTCTCGATGTCAACGATTTTAATAACCGCATCATTCGGTCGTACGAAGACGGCAGTGCCGAAAAAGACCTGGCCGCCGATTTGAGCGTGGCCCGGTCGCTGGTGCCGGCGGGCACGGCCACTCTGCGCGATTTCAGCTACATCGCTCCGGATATCCCGGAATACATCGCCGGCAACTGCACCGGCTGCATGGAGTGCGTCACGCTCTGCCCCGACACCGCCATTCTGGGCAAGGTGCTCAGTGAGAGCCACCTGGAAAAACTGCTGGCTGAGATTCCCGAAGAGGCCGACCGCGAAATGTATCGCCGGCAATGGTCGCGCACCCGCAAATACTACGAAGGCCCCAAGAAAAAGGGCGACGACGGCGGGATGTTTCAGATCATCATCGACCCCAGCAAGTGCAAGGGCTGCGCCGAGTGCGTCACCGTCTGCGACGACGATGCCCTGAAGATGATTCCCAAAGACGACGACGTGATGACCAGCATTCGCAAGAGCCATCGCTTCTTCAAACGATTTGGGCCGTCGGACGAGCGCTACGTGAACGACAACCTGCTGGTCGACATGATGCTCAAGGAGCAGACACACGTCTACACCGGCGGGGCCGGCAGTTGCGCCGGCTGCGGCGAAGGCACGGCCCTGCGCATGCTCTGCTCGGCCACCGGCGCCAAGTACGGCGATCAGTGGGGCATCATCGCCGCCACGGGCTGCAATACCGTTTACACTTCGACGTATCCTTACAACCCCTACCTGGTGCCGTGGTCGAATTCGCTGTTCGAAAACGCCCCGGCCTTCGCCATGGGCGTGCGCATGCGCTGGGACCAGCTTGGCTGGCAGGACCGCCCACTGTGGTGTCTGGGCGGCGACGGCGCGATGTTCGACATCGGCTTTCAGTCGCTCTCGCGCATCCTGGCCTCGGGCGCGAACGTCAAGTTCTTCGTGCTCGACACCCAGGTCTATTCCAACACTGGCGGGCAGGCCTCGACCTCCAGTTTCACAGGGCAAAACACCAAGATGAGCTTGCACGGCAAGACCATCGGCGGCAAGCAAGAGCGCCGCAAGGAGATCGCTCAGATCGCCATGATGCACCCGCGGTGCTTCGTGGCCCAGACGACCTGCGCCCACATGAACCATTTTTATAGGGCTGTTATTGATGCCCTGGAGTTCGACGGGCCGGCGATCGTCTGCTGCTACACCACGTGCCAGCCCGAACACGGCGTGGCCGACAACATGGCCACCGACCAGGCCCGGCTGGCGGTCGACACCCGGGCGTTTCCGCTGCTCTGCTACGACCCGCGGAAGGGCGACACCGTCAAGCAGCGGCTCTCGCTGCAAGGCAACCCGGCAGTGAACGACGATTGGTGGATCAACCCCAAGACGGGCGAGCAGGTCGATTTCATCGACTTTGCCCGGAGCGAAGGCCGGTTCGCCAAACATTTTGATAAAGACGGCAATCCCAGCGAGACGCTGTTGATGGCCAAGCAAGACCGGCTGGAAAACTGGCACGTGTTGCAAGAGCTGGCCGGCGTGCTCGACAAGAAAAAGCCGGCGGCCAAAGTCGTAACTCACGAGAAGCCTGCAAATGAAAAGCCCGGGGCCAGCAAGCCGAGTGCGCCGAAAGCCGCGCCCGCAGGCGCCGCGGCCTCGCTGAGCTTCAGCGCCGGCATGCGCGTGAAGTATCACGATGGCTCACGCTGGATTGGCGGTGTGGTGCAATCTGCCGTTCCTTAGGTGCTCGTCGACTTGGAAGACGACACCGAGATTCGCACCACGCCCCAAGTGCTCGCCGACGCCGTCCGCGACGGGCTGATCGCGGTCGAAAGCTGACGAGCGACGGATGAGCCGCCGCGACAAGCTCTTACAAAAAATGCGGCAATCGCCGCAAAACATCCGCTTCGGCGAGGTGCAAGCACTGCTTCGCTATGAAGGGTTTGTGCTTTTCAATCGGCGGGGCAGCCATTGCACCCATCACCGGCAGGATGGAAGATTATTGACGGTGGTGCGGCCGCATGGCCGACGAAAGAACTGCAAGGCGGAAGACATTCGGAAAATTCTTGAGGCGATAGAACTGTGACGACAAATCATGAATACCGCGGTTACGTTTTTTCAATCACGTACCAGGCCCACGAACCTGCCTACACCGTTGATTTTCTCGACTTCCGCGACATCATCACCAGCGGCGACACACTGGCCGAAGCCTTTGCCAATGCCTGCGAGGCCCTCGACTTGCACCTAGAGAGTATGGCCAAGCTGAAAATGCGCCCGCCTAAGCCGAAGCACCGGCTGGTGCTGGAAACGGCATGAGGAGGGAGTAAGTCCACTCTACGGTCATGGCTAGCGAATCGCAGTCGGATTCACCGATCAGCCAGCAAGGGGCGAAACCTCGGCGTCGGTTCTTGCAATTCAGCCTGCGTGCGCTGCTGCTTTTGTGCTCGGCCTGCGCAATTGGTGCGGCCTGGATCGGCAATCGCGCGGCCGACTACCGCCGACAGAACGAATCGCGGAAAAAGGTAGAAGAGGCTGGAGGCTCGGTTCAAGCTAAGCTCGCCTGGCCAAGCTGCGTGGTCGACGTCGTCGGAGACGAATCGTGGCAAGAAGTAAGCGAGGTTTCATTTACGCCCGCGGGCTTTTATACCGCGGCTGAAGGATTGCATGGTTATCAATTCCCTGTGGTGAGTGACGAAACACTGGCCGCTCTCACGGCATTCCGACAACTTCGCCGACTGCGCATCGAGTCGCCGGACATAACCAATGAGTCGCTGCGCTCCATCGGAGCACTGTCATCACTGGAATCGCTCTCTTTGCCAGGTGCGCGGTTGACCGACGCGGGCGTCAAACACCTCACTCATCTTAAGCATCTTCGGTCGCTCGATCTGAGCGGCACTGCGATGGGCGACCCCGCATTAGTGCGTTTGGCCTCGATGACGTCACTCGAGTCGCTCGATCTTCGCGGAACGCGACTCACCCGGACAGGCATCGCGCGACTGCGAACCGCCCTTCCTAAGTGTCGGGTCGAGTTCATCGAAGCCGATGATCCTCTGGGGCCTTCTCCATAGTTTCGCCGAGGCTGTTGGCGTAGCGAAACAGCGTTTCGAGCGTGGGATTGCTGTTGACGCTGTTTTCGAGCCGGCTGAGCGCGGCGATGTCCATCGACATCCGCTGGGCCATCTGCCGCAGGCTGATGCCCGCCTCCTCGCGGGCTTTTTTCAGGGCCGCGGCCGTTTTCATCAATTCCCAATACTCCGCCTGCCTAATGGGCGGCGTGTATTCGCCGCTGGCGACGAGCTCGTCCAGCGACGGCTTTTCTTTTTGAAAGCGCTCGCGAATGGCCTTGAGGCGCGCCTTTTCCTCGGGCGTACGCTCGATCTTCATTTGCCGCCGACGCAACTGCATCGGACACCTCTCTAAGTTCGCTCTTTCGCGTCGAACGCCGTGACCGGGGTCAGCTACGGCTTCGTTTTCAGCGAAATCGGCCGTTGCAGGAGTTGCGCGACGCCCTCGAAGAACATTTGCGCGATTTCCGGTTCGTTGGCGGCTTGCCAGATCGAGGCACGAACCTCGGCGAGACGCGCAGGCGGCAACACGCCTTCGCACTGCCGAGCGTGTTCGAGCGCTTCGGCAAATCGCCGCGCTTCGCGCGCCCGAGTCACGGCCCGGACAAGGTTCTCGGCGCGCGCCGCGTCAGACGGCAGAACATCGCGAGTCTCCGCCAACGAGTAAAAGTCAGCCGCGATGCCCTTGACGGCCGCCAGCTCTTCCCGCGAAAGCCGCTCGCCGGGCGCGTCCATGCGATCTCTCAGATTGTCGCCCTCCGGCCCTTCATCGCGGCCGAGTTGGATGAGCCGATGCAACTCACCCAAGAGCCTCACGTAACCGACGAAATCCGGGTTGTCGAAAAAAGTTTTCGATATCATCGTCATGTCTCATCAATTAGCCATTGCTCGCGCGTGGCGGAAAGGTCGGACTGAAACTGGGCCAGACGCACGGCCGTCGTTGGAACGACATTACCAGCGTATGAGTCGTTTGGCTTCAGAGCCAGTTACCGCTCTGGAATTAGACGCCATCGCAACTGCAATTGCGCTTTGTGTCGGGGCCCCGTGACTGCGTAACTTAGTCGCTCGGCTCACGCGGCAAGCCGATGTACTTTCCCTGCAAGCGGATGCTCAACCCTCGCTCTCGATAATCGGTGATCCAGACCTCCGCGGTCTCCGATAGTTGAGAGTAGACGAGCAGGCGGAAACCTTCGATCGCCGGTGGGTTACCTTTCTCTTCGGGCGTGCGCTGCACAGCGCGCGGTTCATCGCGGTCGGGCGGTCCGAGCACGCGCACCGCGTCGTCGAGGCTGTTGATGCCCCGGAGCAGTTCTGTCAACCGCTGCTCCTCTTCGGTCGTGATAACCGCGAACAGCAGATCGTGCTTCGACTTGGGCGCCGCGCCGCCGCAAAAGGGGCAATGGTAGATTCGGAGCATCGACGTTGCTCCCTCGCAATCGCCGTCGCCCGGTGCGCAAGGATAGATGTAGTTGTACTCATTGAGTTGCCGGTCGAACCTGATCGCCGAGCGCGGATCATCGGCCTGCCTATGCAGATAGCCGCACCCGCAGGGCTCGTCGGTCACTGAAGCAAAGGTGGGCTTGGGCATAGCTGTCTTGATTATCGGCCGACGGGCGCGACGTTACAATGGCGGCATGGTTTCGGACTCCTCGAACAACAGCGAACCGACGCCACGGGCGGTGTTTGACTATGCGCCGGGCCGGTTGGCGGCGGCGCTGGAGTTTTTGAAGCGGACGCGCAGCGAATTGCGTTCGCTGCGGATGGTGCGGGTCTGGCCTGATCGGGTGCAGGTGTTCGATGTCAACCGCGATCTGTTCGAGATCCGCGGCCTGGGCTACGCCGATGCCGATGTGGTGCCGGTGCTCGAAATGGTCAACACCAACTTCAAGCCCGACAGCATTCACGCGCCCATCGACGCCCCCTACAAAGAGTTTCTCACGGGACGTCGTTACCCGTGGGCGCACGATCGGGTGCTGTAGTGCGCAAAAAGTTACGCGGCGTCCGGCGGCGTGCCGCCGACCACGGCGGCTACGTCTTCTCGCGCCATCAATCGGTTAAAGCGGCTGGCAACGATGGCAAACGCGACGGTGACGACCACCATCAAGCCTGTCAGTGCTCCAAAGTAGTTTGCCGGTCCCAGCGTGGAATAATACGGCGTGATGAACATGTCGAGGATATTGCCCAAAAACACGGTAAACAGCCAACAGGCGGTCACGAAACCCTTCATGTGCTTCGGCGCCGCCGTGAAAGCAAGCTCCAGGCCAACCACTGAAATGCAGATCTCGGCGATCGTCATTAAGACATAGGCGCCGAATTCCCACAGCACCGACACCTTATGCTCGGGCGTCGTCAAGAAACCGGCGGCCGACATCAAGCCCATGCAAAATGTCGTCAGCACGAACCCCACCAGCATTTTGTCGGTCGCCCGCAGGTTCCAGCCCCACCCCGCTAACATGTGCCAAAGCATCGTCAGCGGAGGCAAGAGCAAAATGATGAGCACCGGGTTGATGCCCTGGATCATGTCGGGCTCGAGATCGTAGGCCAGTAAGTGCAGGTCGAGATAATCGCGGGCAAAGAAGGTCCAGGTGCTGGTTGATTGATCGAAGATACTCCAGAAGAAGGTGACGATCAGGAAGATGCCGCCGATCCGCGTCAAGACCGCCCACTGCTCAGTGCGCTGCGCGGGCGATTTCGGCTCGGTGACGACTTTTTCGACCGCATAAAACCGCTTGCCAAGGGCAAAGATCACAAAAGCGATGGCCATCAGCGCCGCGGGAAAGAGAAAGGCCACCGAGTAGCCCCAGTCCCTGCGGAGGCGCGGCATGGCGAACGAAGACAACGCCGCGCCCACGTTGATGGCACCGTAGAACATGGCAAACGCATCGCTGCGCAGCTTGGTCATGCCAGGCCGCTGCTGATCGTAGGTCAGCCCCATCAGCGTCGAAATGTTCGGCTTGATGACGCCGCTGCCCATCGCCAGCAGCACCAGCGCCGTGGCAAGGAACGGAACGCTCTCGATGCTCAGCAATAGTTGCCCGATGATGTAGGGAAGCGAGAAACCGACGATCGTCCAATACTTGCCAAAGAACCGGTCGGCCACAAAACCGCCGACCAGCGGCAGCAGGTAGCACCCGGCGATGAAGCAGTGCATCGTAGTATTCGAGTTCTCGACGCTAAAGCCGAGCTGATTGGCCATATAGAGGGCCAGGATTGCACGCATGCCGTAATAGGAGCTACGCTCTGCCAATTCTCCCCAGAAGAAGAACCAGAATCCGGCGGGGTGCGACCGCACCCAGCCAAGCGGCCCGGTGGCGGCCGGCGACCGGTACGGGTCTTGAGCGTCGTTATCGCCCGTGGGATCGTGGTCGGAGCTTTGCATGTTTGGTCAATTAAACGTGTAAATGAGGCGACAGGTCAGTTCCCTGCAGAGCCCTTTCAGGTCGAATTCCACTGCGACGGCCTGGAAGGCCATCCTCCCATGAGGGAAGCACTAGTCTAACCATTTCGCTGGGTGGAGTGCAGCGTCCGGCTTGCCAGAAATCGCGGGTTTTGCAACAATCCGCCACTTCAAACCGCCTCACACCAAGCGCGAAGCGCAAACGAGGCGGATCACAGACCTACGGATGCGCCTCGCTGGCGCGTCGGGTTCGTATGGTTTTTCGCCGTTCCGCAAAGACAAGGAGGTTTTTGCCGTGGCCCTGGTTTCCTTTCGCGGGCTGTTTGTCGCGGGCATCGTGGCCGGGTTGGCGAGCTTCGCTCAGTCGGCGGTCGGCCAAACGCTGGTGCCGGGCACCGGCGAGCATGTCTCCAACGTCGGCGACGATTTTGAAGACCCGAATTGGGGTTACACGTTCAACAACCCGAAGAACAGCTCCGAACTTGACGGCCGGGCGCGGCTGCCCGACGGCTATTCGCACAATCGCCGCTGGTTCGAGGGGCCGATGCGCGGCCATCCCGACGTGCTGCAGCGGGTGGCCACGCCCGAAGGAGGACTGCCCGACAGCCAAGGCTCGCTGTTGATGCGGTCGCTGTTCACCGGCACGCCCGGCCGGCCAAGCGGGCATAGCCAGCAAGACGATCTGATCGTCAATGTCCGCAATCGCATGGGTGGGCTGATTCCGGTGGGCTGGCTGCCCAGCGTGGTGGTGCGGGTCTATATGCCACCTTTTGAAGAGTGGGAAAAGCGCAGCGGCAATACGTTCGCGGTGCGAGCCGGCTGTCACGGGCTGCGGCCCAAAGGCGGCGGCGAGAGCGAAGAGTATTGGCCGGGGCTGTGGATTGTATTTCGCAGCAAGAGCGACCGGCGGAACAAAGAGGACTCGGCGTATTTCCTGATTCGCGCCGATCAGAACGGACGCGATTTTAAAGGGCCTGACATCACCGAGACCGGCTGGTGGACACTGGGCATGTCGTTCACCGCCGACGGACAGGTGCACTACTACGCCAAGCCGGGCGTGGAAGATCTGACTGAGGAGGATCATATCGCCTCGCGGTTTCCCTACGGCTTTCGGTGCCTGAAGTTTGAGACGTTCTTCTTCGATTTGATTAGCGCCGACAACGGCCGCACCTGGTCGACCAACTGGATCATCGACGACCCATCGCTCTATCTCGCCCGGCGGCCGAAAATGGCGGCCAGGCCGAAGACGCGGGGTAGAGGGAGATAGAAACGGAATAAATTCCGTTCTACGAAGGAAGCATGTACCGCCGACACGGACAAAAACTGGGACTCGTGTTTTTGGCGTGCGACTTGTCGGTGACCGCGGCAAGCTGGCTGGCGGCGTATTACGCGCGGTTTGAAATCTGGCCCACGCGGCATGGCGTGCCCGAATTCGGCCTGGTGCTGAGGGCGCTGCCGCTTGTCCTCGTGCTGGCGGGCATTGCTTATCGGCTGTGCGGGCTGTACGAGGTTCATCGCCTGCGCGAGCTGCCGCGCGAGTTGGGCGTAGTGTGCCAGGCCAGCGGTTTGCTCTTTCTGCTGGCCATCACGGTGGCCTTTTATCGCCGCGACGATTATGAATCGCGGCTGGCACTGGCGATCTTTCTGTGTCTCAACGCCTTGCTGCTGATGGCTGTGCGGCGAGTCGTCTGGCGGCTGCTCAAGGCGCTGCGGCGTCGCGGCTTGAACTATGGCCGGGCGGTGATCGTCGGGGCGGGCCGCACGGGCCGGCTGGTGGCCGAAATCATTCGCCGCAATGGCTGGACCGGCCTGGAAGCGATCGGTTTTGTCGATGCGCCGCCGAAGCATGAACCTCCGCTGCTGCCACGGCTGGGCGACATCGACGAACTGAGCGAGATTGTTGCCCGGCACGATGTCGATCATGTATTCATTGCTCTGCCGTTGACTCGATATGGGGAGCTGCCGCGCGTCTATCGGGAGCTCGAAGAGCTGCTGGTCGAGGTGCAGTTGGTGCCCGACTTGCCGGACCTGGCCGGGGTTCGCATCCGCACGTTGGAGATCGACGAAGTGGCGTTTGTCAGCCTGCGCGGCAATCCGCACTATGGTTGGCCCAGGCTGGCCAAGCGCGCGATGGACCTGGCAATTGCGTCGCTGGCGCTCGTGCTCTTGTCTCCGTTGATGGCGGCCATCGCGGCGGCGATAAAAGTTTCCAGTCGCGGACCGGTGCTCTATCGACAGCCGCGGGCCGGGCTGGCGGGCCGTACTTTTCAGATGTTCAAGTTTCGCAGCATGTACGTGGATGCCGAGCGAGCCACCGGCCCGGTTTGGGCCACGCGCGGCGACTGCCGATGCACGCCGCTAGGCCGTTTTCTACGTCGCTGGAGCCTCGACGAGCTGCCACAACTGCTCAACGTGCTGGCCGGCGATATGAGCCTGGTCGGTCCGCGGCCGGAACGTGGCGTGCTTATCGAAAAATTCCGCCGACAGATTCCCAATTACTTGCAACGGCATCAAGTGAAGGCGGGCATCACCGGCTGGGCTCAGGTGAACGGCTGGCGCGGCAATACATCGCTGCGCCGGCGGCTGGAATGCGATCTGTATTACATCAGCAACTGGTCTCTCTGGCTCGATTTCAAGATCCTCTGGATGACGCTCTGGCGCGGCCTGAAGAACAAAAACGCGTATTAAGGCCGCGTGGTGGCTAGGTAAACAGATACCGCGTGACGTGGAAGAAAATCGGGGCGGCAAAGCAGGTCGAGTCGATGCGGTCGAGCACGCCGCCGTGGCCCTCGATGAGCGTGCCATAGTCTTTGACGCCACGGTCGCGTTTGATGGCCGACATGGTCATGCTGCCGGCGAAACCCATCGTGGTAATCAACAGTGACATCGCGGCGGCTTCGAGCGGATTGAATGGCGTGGCCAGCCACATCAGTGTGCCGAAGAGCGTGGCGCAGCCGACGCCTCCCAAAAAACCCTCCCAGGTGCGGTTGGGACTGATCGACGGCGCAATCACGTGCTTGCCGATCAACCGCTCGCTCAAGTATCGGAATGCGTCCCCTAGTGTGACGACCAATAGGAAGAAGAAGAGCAATCGCGCGTTCTGCCCGCCGTAGCGGCCTTCATCAATGGCGGCCTTGGCCTGGGCCAGCTTTTTGGCCGCGGCCGATTCGACCTGGGTCTCGCCTGTTGTCCGTTCTTTCGACTGGTCGCTCGGCCGCTCAGCGATATCGAGATAAAGAATTGCCGGGGCATAGCTGAGGCAATAGACGCAGATCATCAGGCCCGCCTGAATCTTCGCGCAGCGTTCGAGATATCGCTTATAGTCGCCGGCCAGCGCAATGCGGGCGGGGATAAACAAAAAACCATACACCGGAATCAGCACGCTATAGAGCGAATAGCGATCGACGCCGATCAGCACATACTGTAACGGAGTGAATAGAAAGAACACCCAGAACAGCGCGCGGTGGTCGGCCATGCGCGTGGGCGTGAGCGTGATGAACTCGCGGAGCGCCCAGAATGAAAGCAGCCCGAACAGCACCACGGTTGCCTCGCGGCCGGCCCAAAACGCGACCAGCAGCACAGCACACAGCAGCCACCAAGCGCGGACGCGCAGGTTGAACTGCTCGATGGCGGCGGGATTCAGCCCCGTGCCGACCTGCCGCCGGAGCAATTGCCCAACACCGGTGGCCGCCGTCAACAGTGCGAACACCCCGCCGACGAGTCCGAACGTGGCTAAATCCATCAAATACATGACGGTCGCCTTTAGAGCCGCTTCGCGCTTTTGATCGAGTCCGGCTTCGCAGGACCGGATTTCAACGGAATGGTGACGACCAAGGCGGCTCGCGCGCCGGGCTTCGAGGCCGACAGCGCCAACGTGCCCGTTTGATGGGCGCCGGGCGGTTCTTCCAGCACGATTTCCCCGGCGCCGCTCTGCTTCGACTCGCGCGAAACTTTGGCAAGCGCCGCGTCGGTGACGACGCCCCGAAAGCGGGTAGCCCGGGCCTGCCGGTCCTCAATCGACTTCAGCATGGCCTGGCAGCGCGTCCGCAGTTCGCCCTGCGTCACGCGCTCTTCGGCCGTAAGTTTGTTTTCCGCTTTCTTGCAGACCAGATCGCACATCGCCGCCAGGTCGTCGTCGGGCTTGTCCAAGGCGACGACCGTCAACTCTTCTTCGCCCGACTTGCCGTCGAACTCGAATACGCTGCCGTCGGTCGGCAGTTCCACCGGCTGCTCGCGCTTGGTCAACCAAGGCGTGTTGCGGTCGGCGGGCAATAGGCAATGCCGGCGGCCCGTCGCGTCTTCGTAGAAGACATACAGATAAAGGTCGCGCAGCGGCTGAATGCGCACACGAATCTGATCGCCCGATTGAAACGAGTACTTCGCCGGGTCGACCGACTCGTCGGCGCCTTCCTTGCGCAACAAGACGGAATACTCCAGCGCGACCACCTGGTCCAACTCGGCGGGCAGGCCCGGCGTCGCTTGCAGCTCTTCGGCGGGCTTGCGAGGCGCCAAGCTGCGCCGCACCGCGTCGCGAAAGGTTGGTTCGGCTCCCTCGGCCGTCAGGCACACGGCCCAAATCGCCAACACGGCAGCGCAGGCGCGCCGCGAGAACATCAAGCTAACGCACATGCTTAGCTCCCGGCCACGTCACCGCCGCACGAGGAGAGGAGAAGAATCTGATTACCACCGAGGGGCTACAAAATGTCATCATACCATCGGCGAACGAGTGCGCGGAGTCATCCGCGGGCGGTTTTATCGCGATTTCCGCGGGCGAGTCGCCCTTTCCGCCAGCTTGCGAGTTCGTAATCGTAGGGCGCCGGTTACAATCGGAGGGAATTACGATCAAAACCGATCAGGTACGCATCTCAGTGACCAGTCTGATTGCAGCGGTTGGCTTGATTCTGCTAGTGCTGGGCATTGGGCGGATTCGCCTACGGTGGCTCGCCGGCGGCACCGCCCTGCTGGCCGTGGCCGCCCTGCAAGGCGCGCTGAGCGAGGATGAACGCTGGCAGAGCGTAGAGGTTGTCACGCTGCGAATTCGGGTGGCCGACGCCGCCGGTCGGCCGGTGGTCTCTACGCGGGTACAAATCGGGCGGCCCGGCGGCGGGCGGAACTCGATCAGCACGATCGGCCCAGGTGGGGTCGCCCGGGTATCGGCCATTCTGGAGACCGGCGGCAGCGGTTCAGTGGGCCGGCAGTTGGGGCGCGCCCACCCCCAAGTCGATCTCGGCGCCTATCAGCTTGAAGTCGTCGCCGATGACTATCGTCCCTGGCGGAGGCCGCTGGGCCGATTGTTGCCCCGCGATTGGCCCTTGGTCACGTCCCAAGGAACCATCGAGGTTCGGCTCGAACGTGCTCCGTAGGTCAGGCTCTCCAGCCTGATACCGGGCTACAATACCGGGACTGAACTAGCGCCTTTGGCCCTGTCGTGGTACAACAGCATACCGCGTGGGGTTCTTTTTAAATTGCCGATAGCTGGCTTCGCTGCTGAACAGGTAAATATGGTTGTCAAGAAAAGCCCCGAATTCTCGCTTGCCCATCAGCTCTTGTTGACGATCGAGTGCGACGACCGGATCGATGCCGTTAAGTACCGGCGCGTATCGGTCTGGAGTCGCTAAAAACGCCTGCTGCTCTTGCTGGCCCACGAACAAGTAGGTACGCCCGCGGTGGATGGCCCCCCAGCGTGCGTCGCCGGACAGCCATTTCTTGCGTTCGACGAGCGTCACCGGACAAAAACCGTCTAAGGCCAGTGGCGGGTTACTGGCCGCGGACGGTGAGCCATCTTCCAATTTGGCGGAGACAGATGCATCGGCCCGCATGCCATGGACCGGCTCCGGAGACCTTCGGTCAGCCGAAATGGCTGGGTCGGGAGACCCTGCCACAACGGCCGGCTCAGAAGGCCCTGCCGATAGCGGTGGGTGACGGTCGAAGCCGCTATCGGCAGTCGGCGGCGCAGTACCGGCCGCCAACTCCGCAGGCGGTTGCACCATCGACGCCAGCCGGTTCATGTGCTCGATATAGGCACCCGCCGAGGCGGGCACCGGAAAAATCTTGTAGATCAATTGCCCCCGCGCCGTGGTGATGACATCGGTGGGCACTTTTTCGATGCCGTACTTTTTGGCGGTGGCCGGATCCTGGTGTGGATCGACTTTGATGGCCACATAATTCGCCGTCAGTTCGCCGCCAAACCCCGGTTGGCTGAATACCTGGTGCTCCAACCGCTGACACGGCTGGCACCAGGGGCCGCCGAAGTGAATCAGCACCAGCCGGCGGGACTTCTGGGCCAACTGCTGGGCCGTCGGAAGGTCGGTTTCCCAGTGCAGCGCCTCATCGGCCAGCGCCAGCTTCAACCCAATCAGGCTCACCAGGGCGGTCCAGATCAATAAGCGGATGGCAGACATCGCAAGTGGGGCTGATGGAAGAGGCGAAATTGGGGCCTTTTGAGTGTTGTATCGGAACGATCGGTCGAGAATGTTGCGACAAATTTGCCGGGGAAACCGCCAATCTGGGGGCAGAATCGTTCCGCCCGGAAAAATGTCCCTACCGCCGCCATTTTGCCAAAAGATCGCTTGACACGGTGCCGAATCTAGTTATGATTTTCATAGTTTTACGCATTGCCTGACAGCCAGGCATCGTCACTTGGGCGGCGTTGGATCGCCTGAGTGCCTCCGAATTTCGGGGCATTGGCCGCTTTTTCCGGCGGGCCACTGCTGATCGGAGCAACCCCGCGGCTCGCTTAGCAGGGGGGCTTTCGGAAGGTTCGAAAGCAAGCATTCTTCGGATGCTGCGTGCGAGCTACCCTTAGCGATACGATTTTCGTCTTTTTTCCCAGGTTCTCGTGCGAGGACCGCCCAGGCGGAAATTGACCTCTGGTTAGTGCTTCGGCCCAAGCGCCGGGGCTTCGTTCTGCATGTTTGGGTCGCCCCCAATCATCGCGCTCTACCTATGCGCGTTGCCATCGATCGCATGTTCGCGGCGCAACTTGTCTCCCTTGGGTGAATTATGAAGAAAAAACGCAGCCGCGGCGGACGCGGTTCCGGCGCTGGTTTCCAAAACGGCCATGTCCACCGAGGACGACGACGCTCGCGACCGCCGGCCGATCGAACGGCTTATCTCGAAAACGAGCCGCTGACCACCGAAAACGGTGAACCGCTGCCCACCGAACCGGCGATGGGCATTCTGGAGCTCCACCCCAACGGCTACGGCTTCCTCCGCGATCCGAAAAACAACTACCAACGCGAGCGGACCGACCCCTTCGTGCCCGGCACGATGATCGAAAAATTCGCGCTCCGCGAGGGTGTGCTCATCAACGGTCTCGTCCAGCAGAGCCGCAAGCAGCAAGGGCCGCGGCTGAAAGAGATCGTCGACATCGACGGCATGAAGCCGGAGGATTACGTCAACGTCAAGACGTTCGATTCGCTCACACCGATCAACCCCGAATCGTGGCTGCAACTGGAGACCGGCGCCCAGCCACTCAGCCCGCGCGTGATGGACCTGCTCACGCCGCTGGGCAAAGGGCAACGGGCCTTGATCGTCGCCCCGCCGCGCACCGGCAAGACTATCTTGCTGCAGCAGATCAGCCAGGCGATCTCGACCAATTATCCCGACGTCAAGCTCTTTGTGCTGTTGATCGACGAGCGCCCCGAGGAAGTGACCGACATGCGGCGCAACGTCAACGGCGAAGTCATCGCCAGCAGCCTCGACCGCGACGTCGAGAGCCACGTGCGGCTCTCGCAGTTGATGCTCGAGCGTTGCAAACGGCTGGTTGAGATGGGGCACGACGTATTCCTCTTGATGGATTCGATCACCCGCATGGCCCGCGCCTTCAACAAGTGGGTGGGCAACACCGGCCGCACCATGAGCGGCGGCGTCGACATCAAAGCCCTCGATATTCCCAAAAAACTGTTTGCCACCGCCCGGCTTTTCGAGGAAGGCGGCTCGCTGACCATCGTGGCGACCGCCCTGATCGACACCGGCAGCCGCATGGACGAGCTCATCTTTCAAGAGTTCAAGGGCACCGGCAACATGGAACTGGTGCTCGACCGCAAATTGGCCGACCGCCGCGTCTGGCCGGCGATCGACATCAGCCAGTCGGGCACGCGCCGCGAAGAAAAGCTGCTCGACCCCGACACGCTGCACGCCGTCACCATGCTCCGCCGCACGCTCTCGTCGATGCACCATGTCGACGCCATGGAGCAGCTCACCAAGCAGTTGTCGAAGTTCAAGAGCAACCGCGATTTCATCGGACTGATTAGCGCCTCGAAGGGCGCCGATTGAACTCCGCTATGAGTGTCAAAAGCCCGTTTCCGGGGATGGATCCGTATCTGGAACGCCATTGGCGTGACGTCCATCACAGTCTCGCGACGTATGCTCGCGACCTGCTGCAACCGAAGCTGCCCGCGGGACTGTTGGCCCGCGTCGAAGAACAGCTCTTTGTGGAATCGGACGAGGCGCCGCTGCGGTCGATCTATCCGGACGTTCGTGTCTTCGAGCATGCCCAGGCCACATCGCCCGGCGCGGCCTCGAGCGCTGTGGCGGCGGAAGAAAACGGCGAAGACGGGCCGTTTGTTTTGAAAGTCGATCACGAACCCGCCACCGAAGGCTTTATTGAAATCCGTGAAGTCGGCGAAGGCAATCGACTGATTACGGTGATCGAGTTCTTGAGTCCTTCGAACAAAAACACGGTCAAGGGGCGACGGCTTTACCGCCGTAAGCAGCGCGAATTGCGGCGAGCCCGTGTGAGCCTGGTCGAGATCGACCTGCTGCGAAGCGGCGAGCGGGTGTTGAGTCTTCCTGTCCGTCGATTGCCGCAAAAGTATTGCAGCACGTATCAGGTCTGTGTCCGCCGGGGCTGGCGCTCGGATGAAGCGGAGATCTACCGCGTTCGGTTGCGCGCCCCGCTGCCGAAGATCAAGGTGCCGCTGCGAAAAAAAGACCCCGATGTCGAGCTGAATTTGCAACAACTGATCGAGCAATGCTATGCCAACGGCCGGTACGACACGCTCGACTACGTGGCCGATGCCGAGCCGCCGCTCGATGCTGACGACGCCAAGTGGGCCGATGAGTTGCTGCGCGCGGCGGGACGGCGATAGCTGATGGCATCGGCAGGCTCTCCGCGGGTCGGACTGTTCATTCCCTGTTACATCGACCAGCTTTACCCGGAGGTCGGGCTGGCCACAGTGCGGCTGCTCGAACGCTTCGGCGTGACGGTCGATTTTCCCGAGGCCCAAACCTGTTGCGGGCAGCCGATGGCGAACACCGGTTGCACCGAGGCGGCCCGTCCCTTGGCCGAGCGGTTTCTGAGCATCTTCCGTCCATATCCATATGTGGTGGCCCCGTCGGGAAGCTGCGTGGCGATGGTCCGCCACCACTACGACGAATATCTGAGCGGCCGGCCGGGCTTCGACGACTTGAAGCAAAAAACCTTCGAGCTGTGCGAGTTTCTCCACGACGTCCTGCACATCGAAAAGGTCGACGGCCGGTTTCCGCATCGTGTGGGACTGCATCAAAGCTGCCACGGCTTGCGCGAATTGCGGCTGGGAAGTTCCAGCGAATTGGTCGGCCAGGCCCACAACAAAGCTGCCAGGTTACTGGCCTCGCTGGACGGCATCGAGCTGACCTCGCCGCGGCGTCCTGACGAATGTTGCGGGTTTGGCGGCACGTTCGCCGTCGCCGAGGAGGCCGTTTCGTGCATGATGGGGCTCGACCGCATCGAAGACCATCTGCAAGCGGGCGCCGAGGTGCTGACCGCCACCGATATGTCGTGTCTGATGCATCTCGAGGGTCTCATTCGCCGCCGTGCCGCGCCGCTGCGCGTGATGCACATTGCTGAGATCCTGGCTGGTGACGCCAATTCGTCGTGGTAAGTCAATCATGTATTGAGGAATCGATACGTGCCCCAGGGTGCCGCGGCATCCGTCGCAGCGCGATTGGCGTCGCAACTGCATAAAGGGCGGCCGCTGCGGCGGACGCCGTGCGGAATTGCTCTTCGGCCCGACTTCAGAGCCGGCGCTGCACGGCGTCCGCCGCCGGTGTGGCACAGCCGCCCCCGGCTGTGAGGATGTGGCACAGCCGCCCTCGGCTGTGAGGATGTGGCACAGCCGCCCCCGGCTGTGAGGATGTGGCACAGCCGCCCTCGGCTGTGAGGTGGCCGCCAAAGGCGACCGCGCGACAGCCGAGGGCGGCTGTCCCACATTGCCGCATTCACGCCCGCGTAAAGTGGCGGCCTGCCAGACGATCGAGCTGCCAAGCGAGGTCGGTCACCAATAACGGCTTCGAAAGCACGGCGGCCGCGCCGGCGGCGGTCAGTTGCTGCTGGCCTTCGACGCGCGGAAAATCGGTTAACGCCACTACCGGCGCGTCGCCAAAAACATCGCGAATTTCTTGCAAAATATCGAACGCCGCCGGTTCGATAGGTCCAACATCCCAAACGACGACGTCGGCGCCTTGCAGCTCGGCCGAACGCCAATCACTGTTCCAAACGGTCGTCCAACCGTGAGCGCGGCACGTTGCCACCAGCCACTCGGCCATCTCACGGCCGTCGGCCACCACCGCCGCCACGCCGCGGCTGTGCCGTTGGCCGGCGTCCGTCTGCGACAACAGTCGCTCTTCGGCCGACGCCGTGACGGGCAAGCTCCAACTGCCGCACTGCCCAGCGGCGATGCCAGCCATTTCCCGCGCAAACCGCTGGTGCCA
>DATFDL010000791.1:0-14070 GCA_035252155.1 Pirellulales bacterium
ACACGCAAGGCGAGCACGATTACCGGACGCTGGCCGAGGTCGATTGCGAGTTCGATTGCGTGTTCGCGTTCGAAGTGGTCGAGCATCTGCGCTTTGACGAGATCGGCGACTGGCTGCGTGAGTTGCGCCGCGTACTCAAGCCCGGCGGCCGGCTGTTGCTCTCGACGCCCAACACGTTTTACCCGCCAGCCTACTTGCGCGACGCCTCGCACCGCACACCGCTCTGCTACGACGAGCTGGGCGGCCTGGTCGAAGCCGCCGGGCTGCGCGTGCTGCGGATCGTCCGCATCTATCACGATCCGGTTTGGCGCAAATTGTTGCGCCGCTATGCCTTCGGCTGGCTCTTTCGCCTGATCGGGATCGACTTTGCCCGGCAGATTGTACTGGTGGCCCAGCGGCCGGCGGACCAATAGTTGCCGCGTTCGACGTCTGTAGGGAACGGACTGCTATGTAGCCGTTCCGTGGCACGATCAGCGCGTTTAGCGGCGAGTTCGGCGGCGCTTGCCCGTCGCGCCGTTGCGGCCCCGCCTCATCTCCAGATCGGTCACCAAGAGTAGATCGATGATGTTGAAAGAATCGTCTGGCTGCACGACGACGACGGTTCTCCCGCTCTCAGTGGCGATGATCAATTCGCGATGCTGAACCGGAATCTGTCGGCCATCGGCCAGATGGATGATGAATGGCTCGAAGGGAACCTGGTTGATCGCGTTGCGAAGTCGTTCGATCGTCATCGGAATATCCAGTGTTACAGCGTGAACTCCGGGACGTCGCCCATTTTAACCCGCCATACGCGTACATGCCACCAGCCGCGGCGGCCAAAGGTGGGACTCGCTTCGCTCGGCCCACCCTACACCGTCATTTTGCATTTTGACTTTTTCATTTTGCATTTTGACTTTCCCCTCCCTCTGCGCCTGGTGGCCTCTCGCCGCCCGCCGGGCTATAATTGCCGTGGCGGAACGATCCTCCGCTCTACGGCCCCGCGCCGCTCGATGGGCCTCGTTTCGGCGCAACGCATCGCATGGCCAACGGCAAACTGCGGCAGCAGATCGCCTGGGAAGCGGCCCGCTTGATGTACGAGCGCGTCGAATCGGAATACTACCGGGCAAAACTCAAGGCCGCCCGACGCATGACCGGCGGCTGGGTGAAACCCAAAGACCTGCCCAGCAACCGCGAAATCCGCGACGAAATCCAGGTCTTCGCCCGGCTCTACGAAGGCCAGCACCGGCTCGATAATCTGCGCCAAATGCGCGTCGCCGCACTGCACATGATGCACGTGCTGCGGGCGTTCCGTCCCCGCTTGATCGGCAGCACGCTCACCGGCCACATTCGCCAGGGTAGCGATATTGATTTGCACGTTTTTTCCGACAGTGTCGAAGCAGTGACCGCCGCCCTGGAGCTGGAAGGGCTCTCCTACGAAGTCCAGCGCAAGCAGGTCCGCAAGCAAGGCGTCGAACGCACCTACACCCACGTCCACGTGGTCGATCGCTTCGCTTTCGAGCTGACCGTTTATGCCGAGAACCTGGCGCACTATGTCTCGCGCAGCTCGGTCACGGGCAAGCCGATCGAACGAGCCAGCATCGCCGAGCTCGAAGCGCTCTTGGCCAAGGAATATCCCGACCTGCAAATCGACGACGCCTTGGCCGAGGCCGAAAATCAGGTCGATCGGTTTCAGATTTATCACATGCTGCTGCTGCCGCTGGAACAGGTCAAGCAATCGCCCAAGTACCACCCCGAAGGCGATGCACTCTACCACAGTCTGCAAGTCTTCGACCTGGCCGTAAACGAGTTGCCCTACGACGAAGAGTTTTTGCTGGCCGCGCTGCTGCACGACGTCGGCAAGGCGATCGATCCGCGCGATCACGTGGCAGCCGCCCTGGAGGCCCTCGACGGCTTCGTCACCTCGCGCACCGCCTGGCTGATCGAGCACCACATGGAAGCGCACGCCCTGCACGATGGCACTTTGGGCCAACGGGCGCGACGCCGACTGGCCGAGTCAGAGCATTTTGAAGAGTTGATGTTGCTGGCGCGCTGCGATCGCCGCGGACGCACCGCGGGCGTGGCCGTGCCCGAACCAGATGAAGCTTTGATCTATATCCGTGAACTGGAGGGCAATTGGGGTTAGCGCTGGGCTTTGGCTCGCAAGTTGCAGTTGACCGCTCGCAGTCAGATCAACCCGCGGAGGTGTCGCATGCGTAGCACAATCAAGATCATGTTGACGGCAGCGGCGGTATCGTTAGCGACTATGGCGGTCCCGACCGGCGATGTCCGTGCGTCAGAGCGGATGGCAATTCGGCCCGGGGCGCAAGTCGTCGTAAACGACGCGGCGGCGTCGCTCATGCGGGGTCGTAGAATTTTGGCGACCTTCGCGCGCGGCCAGCAACTTGAAGTACTTCAGGTAGCAGGGCCGTGGGTCGGAACCGCGGTTACGATCAACGGCCGAAGAACGGGTGGTTGGGTCTGGCGCGGTCAGCTCACCACGCCCGAGCGGTTCGCCGCGGGTCCTTCCCCTCTACGCCGTTACTCGTACGCGCCGGCACAAGCGATGGAGAGCCCCCTGCCGCGCAGCGGGCCTTACCCGTATGCCACCAACGTCCTGCCGCCCGACATGCGTGACTACTATACCGGTGGCCTGCGGTCGGGATCGCCGCTGATCATGGGGGCGACCCGCTACGGCAGAAACTATTGGCGGGCCGATCGAAAGATCATCGGCTACTAACGCCTATCCGTAGCTGACTTCGTGAGAAGTCAGGCCGTCAACGCCGGTCACTGCCAGAATTCTCACGAATTCTGCTACCCGCGCCCGCTCGACCTGCGCGGCTCGACGAGCCGCTGCTGGATGACGCGCGCGATGGCATCGCCTACTTCTTGCTTGGCGCCTGCGAACGTTTCGATGACCCTGCCCTGTTGGTCGATGATTTCGACGGACGTGTCGGCGGCGTGCATCGCATCGGGACCGTTGAGCACCATCAGATCGCAATGCTTTTTTTCGAGCTTGGCCAAGGCCCGCAGCCGTTGATCATCGGTTTCCAGCGCGAAGCCCACCAGCCATTGGTCTTGCTTGGTCCCGCCCAGGGTCGCGACCACGTCGGGGGTTTCGACCAGGTGCAATTCCAGCGGCTGCCCGGTCTTCTGGATTTTGCCGGGCAGCACCCGCACAGGTCGATAGTCGCAAGGGGCCGCGACACCAATCAAGCCCTGGCACTCGGGAAAAATCCGCTGGCAAGCCTCCAGCATTTCTTCGGTCGAGACCACAGGCACAACCTCGGCGGCCGAGGGATACTCGACATCGACCGGCCCGCTGACGATCACCACATCGTGCCCCAGCCGCAACATAGCCTCGGCCAACGCCAGCCCCATCCGCCCGCTTGAGGCGTTCGTCAGATAACGCACCGGATCGAGATATTGGCGCGTCGGCCCGGAGGTGATTAAGACGCGAGACGCCATGCTCTGGCGTGCGAGCATGTCATTGCCTCCATTTTTAGGCACGGGATGGGCCTACGAGGCGCACATTCTTGCACACCGTCGTACCCGGCCGCAAGGTTCAACCACCGCGCGTATAGTAGGCATCACGCTCCCGCGTGATGAACCTCCTCCGCCCGATCGCCAGTTCGCCGCTTGGCCTCGTCGGGTGCCTCTCCTCGCATCTTCGCAAAAAACGGACTTGCTGGGTTTCCGGCCACAAGGGCCGGGGCTACCGGTGCCGTTGCAGCAACACGTCGGCGATCATCGGTTACAATCAGTAACCATGATGATCGGCGCCCTTGAACTCGAAAGTGTGCGGCATGCCTGGCTGTGGCTGTTGCTGCTTGCCGCCGGTTCGGCCGCGTTGGTGGTCACCTACCGCACCATGCGCGAAAGCGGCCGGCAGCGGTTAGCCTGGATCCTGTTGCTGCTGAGGGCCGCCGGATTGGCGGCGCTCGTCGTCGCACTGGCCCGGCCCGTCTGGTCGCACGTTGCCCAACGGATCGATCCCGGCCGCGTTGCCATCGTGCTCGACGACTCGCTCTCGATGTCGTTGGCCGACTCCAGCGGACAATCTCGCTTCGCCTTGGCTCGCGCCGCCGCCGAGCGGCTGGCCGGCCAGATCGCTGCCAGCGACCAGGAACACGAAATGGCGGTCGATTACTTCGATCTTTTGGCTGGGCCGCTCGATGTCCTGCCGGAGGAACCGCGCGCCGAGCGGACCGATTTGGTCGGCGCGGTGCGGCACGCGGTGACGCGACTGCGCGCCAGGCCGCTCACCAGTGTGGTGCTCATCAGCGACGGCGCCGACAACTCGGCCGTCGATCGCTTGCCCGAACTTGCCGACTTGCCGGTGCCCATTTTTACCGTCGGTTTTGAAAACGATGCCGATTCCAGCCGGCTCGACCTGGCGGTACGCGGCGTCAAAGCCCCGGATCGCGTGAACGTCAATAACGAAGTGAAAGTCGACGTGTTGATCGGCAAGCAGTCGGGACCGGCGATGGATGCCATCTTGACGTTCCGCCGCGGCAGGCAGTCGTTTGCCAGTCAAACGATTTCGCTGCCCGAGGGAGATGCCGAGCAATGGATCAGCGTGCCGCTGCGTCCGAGCGAGCCGGGCACGTTCGTCTACACCGCGGCCATCGCCGCCGAAGCCGGCGAGCGGCTGGCCGCCAACAACGCCCGGCATTTTCCGCTGCAAGTCGACGCCGACGCCATCAAGGTTTTTTATCTCGAGGGCTTTCTGCGGTACGAATACAAGTTTCTTAAGAACCGGCTGGAAGACGATCCCGACGTCAGCCTGGTGTCGATCGTGCGGCGGGCCAACCCGCGTGCCGGCAGCGCGTCGCAGGGCGCGCTGCTCACGCCCGAGCGACTGCGAGATTTTGAAGTCGTGATTCTGGGCGACCTGGAGGCCGCCGACCTGAGCGACGCCGAATATCGGGCGCTGGTCGATTGGGTCGAGGCCGGCCACGCCCTGCTGGTGGTCGGCGGGTATCACTCGTTCGGAACGACGGGGTTTCGGGGCACGCCGGTGGCCGAGGCCCTGCCCGTGGTGTTTGCCGAGGGACCGGTTTTACAAAGCGAAGATCCGTTTGTGTTGCAGCTTACCGAGCAAGGTCGTCAGCATCCGATCTTTCAGCTCTCGGGCGACCGAGTGAAGGACGCCGCGCAGTGGAAGACTTCACCGCACTTGTCGGGCGTGTGTCTGGTCGAACGGGCCAAGCCGGGGGCCGACGTCTTGGCAGTCGATCCCAGTTTTACCACCGCGGCCGGCCCGGCGGTTGTCGTGGCCGCCCAGCGCTACGGCGCCGGCCACACGATGGTGATCGCCGCCGACACCACCTGGCATTGGAGCCGGCTGCCGCGCGTGGCCGGGCAGGCCGACACGCTCTATGCCCGTTTCTGGAGCCAAACCATCCGCTGGCTGGCCGGCCGCCAATTGCAGGGCGACCGGCCGCCGCTGGTCGTGACGACCGACCGCCCCGATTATGAAGTCGGCAAGCCCATCGAGATTCGCGCCTTGCGGCAGCCCGCCGCCGACGAGTCGCCCACCGATACGCTGGTGCGAGCGGCCATCGTCGATGAGAACGGTGTGTCGATTGCTGTTCCCTTGCAGGCGGCTTCGTCGCGGCCCGACCTGTTTCTGGGCACGTGGCATCCCACGTCCGGCGGACGTTATCAAGTCGAAGCGGCACTCTTTTCGGGAGATCAGGCCGTAGCGAACGAAAGCACCGAATTTTTGGTAAACGGTTCCGAGCTGGAATTGGCCGAGCCCGACGCGAACCCCGAACGCCTGCGGGCTATGGCCAAACGGACGGGGGGGCTTTATTTTGACATTCACCAGGTGGACCAATTGCCCGACCGGATCGAGCGCCGCGAGCGGCGGTTATCACGCATCGAACGGGCCGACCTTTGGGCGTCCGGCAAGCTGCGCTCGGGTTTGTTTGCGTTTTTCCTGATTGCGATCACCGCCGAGTGGTTGCTGCGGCGGCGCAACCATTGGGTGTGAGTAAAGAATCCTGGAATGTTCTTGCCGTCTGTAGGGAAACGGACTCCGTGCCGTTCCGTGCGTCTCGACATGAAGCGGCCCGCCGGAACTATGCCGCTTTCAATCTGGTATCATGACGACTGCGAGTTTCTCATCAACCGCGAATCGTGGAGCCCAACCGAATGCGTTTCCGCACGTTGCTGCTGGGATGTTTGCTGATTGGGGCCGCGCCAGGTCCGGGCACCGGTGGACCGAACAATGAGGTCGGCGAGGATCCCGCACAGATTAAACAGTTGACGCGACGCATCCAGGCCGATCCGCGTGATGCTGAGGCTTTTTTCGAACGCGGGCGCGCATGGGCAAAACTCGGGGACCTAAACAGTGCGCTTACTGATTTTGGCGAGTACATCCGATTGAAGCCCGACGATGCCGCGGGACCACGACTGCGAGCGCTCGTCTGGCAGCGCAAGGGCGATAGGCAGCGTGCTCTTGACGACTTCGACAGGGCAATCCGGATCGCTCCTAACGAGGCCATCAGCTATCGCCTGCGGGGCGAGATGCGGCAAAGCGGCGGTAATCTGGACGGCGCCTTGGCGGATCTCAATGATGCCCTCCGCCTCAATCCAGATGATGCGTATGCCCTCTCTTCACGCGCCTTCCTATACCTTCAGCGTAACGAGCTCGATAAAGCAATTGACGACTACGACTGCGTCATCGGCCGCGTGGAAAACAAAGGCTTAGCCTATGCCGGGCGTGCGCTATGCTACGTTCGCAAAGGCGATTTCGACCGCGCCATGAGCAATTACGACGTGGCCGTCAAGTTTGCGATCGGCGGCGACCGCCCAATGGTTTATGAAGGGCGCGGCAAGTGCCAGCAGCACCGCGATGAACACCGCAAAGCAATCGCCGATTTCACATTGGCCTTTGAAGCAATGGGACCCGACGATGCGAGGCATCGGCCGAGAATATATGCCGGCCGAGCATTCTCGCACTGGATGCTTGGCGAGTTCGCTGAGTCGCTGGACGACTTAAACGAAGCGGTACGCGGAGTACCGAATAACACTGACTATGTCGGGAACCGCGCGATGGTTCACAAGGAGCTCGGACATTGGGCCGAGGCCGTTGCCGACTACAGCGAGACGATCAGGCTCGATCCGAATAGTCACAGGGCATTTCAAGGCAGGGCCTGGATCTGGGCCACCTGCCCCGACGACAATGTTCGGGACGGAAAGCGCGCGGTGGAATCGGCAACCCGGGGCTGCGAACTCTCTGACTGGAAAGACCCTGCCGATCTCGATATCCTAGCCGCGGCCTATGCCGAGCGAGGCGATTTCGAGGCGGCTGTGAAGTGGCAAACTGAGGCCCTGCGCGTTTATGGCGACGGCGATGACAAGGCGTTGTCTCAAGGCGCCGCGGAGCGGCTTGGCCTATACCGCAGACATCAGCCGTATCGTGAAACGCGACATTGATGACTTGCAGAAACGGAATAGATTCTGTTGTACGAAGCCACTTCGCCCCAGACTTGCGCCAGCATGGTCACGACATCGACCACGGCGACCATTTCTTCCAGGCAGGTCGACTCCAACGGCGAATGGGGCCACTTGGTAGTCGTCGCCTCAGCGACTATGTGCAATAGCTTCGTGCAATAGCTTCGCCTGCGCGGCCAACTTGCGCGTCTCGAAATCGCGCAGCAGAATTTTCAGGGTGAGTGAGGCGACGCTCCCCGTCTATCTGAAGGCGAGGAAAGGGGACGCAGCTCGAATCGGGGTGCGGCCAACCGCGATCAAGTTTCGAACGACCGAGAGCCTAGCGCTGCTCGGAAAGCACTTGCTGTTCCGGGCGGCGGTGGAGGACTGGCGCGACCGCCCGGTCGCGGGCCAGCTCGGCGTCGACCAGGGCGGCGAGGTTCGCGGCGTCGCGCGCGGGGGCGAGTGTGATGAGGAGCTAGAGGGCTTCGCCCAGTTCTGTCCGTCGCGTACAATTGGAAGTAGCGCCAACGCGATAGGCGCTTCAGCCAGCGAGAGGAGCAAATGTCTGTCAGTATTTGGCCATTTATCGAACAAGGCAGCGACGGCGTGGCCTATATCGAGGGCACCCGCACCAAGGTAATCGAAGTCGTGCTCGATCAGATCGCCTACGATTGGGACGCCGCTGAGATTCACCGGCAATACCCCTACCTCTCGCTCCCTCAGATTCACGCGGCGCTCGGCTTCTACTACGAGCATCGTAGCGAGTGCGATCGGCTGATCGACCAACAACTCGCCGAGGTGGACCAGTGGCGCGAGCAGTCGCAGAACGCGTCACTGTCCCTGAAGCTACGTGCACGTCGGCAGAAACCCGGATGCTAGCCCTCGTGTCGGCCACATCGGCGCCGCGTAAAACACAAGCCGGTCGCAAATCGCTGCGCGTCGATGGTTGACAGGGTTACTATTCTTCTGTACACTACAGGGAGCAGAGCGAGCCGCGCCAGTTGGGATCGCCTGTCGGGGGTGCGGAGCGGGCCCAGCAGTAGGCGACCGCTGTTCACGACGAGCGTACCCCGAGAGAGACCAAGGAGCATTTCGGCGCGTGGCATGCACCCCCCGAAATGGTTCTTACCCCCCCGCCCGAAAAAACCGTCGAATAACGCCGCCAAGTACTCACGTGCCAAGAGGTTGCAGCGCGACGCAAAATGAAAAACTTGGTAAGCGCTTGAGGGAAAGGGGCCAGAGGTCGGAGGCCAGAGGTCAGGGAAGTACGACGACAGAGCGAGGGGGCGACAAGGCGAAGAGGCGACGGCATTTCCACCACGATGCAAGAGTTCGACGTGGATTTCGAGAGAAGAAAGCAAGTCGAGCGCGCAATGCGATGGGCGGCTTGCGCTTTCCGCTCCGCTTTGTTTTCTTTGTTGCCTTCTGTTCCAATCAGGCCGTGTGCGAGAAACTGCGACATGTCGTAGTTCGCGGAAGCGGAGGTCGCCCGCGCTTGCATAAGCAATCATGGATGGATCGGCCCTTCGCGGCAAGTCGTTTGATGGACCCCAGTTGCCGCACGGAAGCGATGAGTGGTGGGGTTGTTTTCCGCAAGCAAACACCAGGCGAAAGCATCATGCGGAGTTCAGGGGCGTTAGGATATAATCCGCGATAGCCCTGAGGAGCGGACGAAAAATAACTTCGGCAATTCTGTTGGCCCTCACCTGACCTCTCCCAGCGGGAGAGGGATCTGTATGTCGAGGTTATTTTTCGTCCGCTCCTGAATCGCCGGGGCATCGCCAAGGCTCTGCCCCAGCCACCGACGCTTGCAAAGTTGGACGCTTGCATGAAGATGTCGCGCAATCAACAAACGCTGGCCTCTGCCTACCCGCGATTGATTGCCCAGCTCGACGATATGCGCGGCCGCTGGCGGTTGCTGCAGCTTGGCGATGGCTTGCTGCGGCTGCTGGCCGTTGTGGCCGCCGCGATCGCCGTGGCCGTGATGTGCGACAATTTGTTCTGGCCGGGTCGCACGGGACGAGCGTTGTTGTTGGCAGCCGTGTGCCTCGCCGCGTTGATGGCCATTTCCGCTTGGCTGGTGCGGCGTTGGCTCGAAGACCGGCGTGACGATTATTTCGCGGCGCTGGTCGAGCGGCGGTTTCCGGCTTTGCAAAATCGTTTGATGAACGGCCTGCAACTGGGTCGCGGCAACGATTATGGCTCGCCGCAAATGATCGAGGCGATCGTCAACGATGCCGCGGCGGCTTCGGCCGAGCTCGATCTGGCCGAGGCGCTCGACCGCCGCCCGATGCGTCGGGCGGCGGGTTGGCTCGTTGCGTCCGGCGTGGTGCTATTGCTGTATGCCTTTTCGCCGCGGTTTGCCAATGGGTTTTCGCGCGTCTTCATGCCCTTGGCCGACATCCCTCCTTACACCGCGACGCAAATCGCCGCCGTGACGCCGGGCAACGCACGGGTGCTCGAAGGCCGCGCCGTAACGATTGAAGCCACGCTGACCGGCGCGGTGCCCGCGACCGCGCAGCTACTTGTCGGCGAGGGCGAGCGGCCGTGGAAGACACTGCCCATGCTAGCCAGCGACCGCAAGCGGCCCGAGCGGTTTCGCTTTATCCTGGACGAAGCGAGCGAGTCGTTCGACTACTACGTGGCGGCGGGTGATGGAAGGTCAAGGCAGTATCATCTCGACGTCGTCGCACGCCCGCGAGTCGAAAAGATCTCCGTCGAAATAACACCGCCACAGTACACCGAGCGCGCCGCCGAGGTGATCGAGCCTTCGGATGGCGAGATTGCCGCCTTGGCCGGCTCCGCGGTGCGATTGACACTCACCGCCAATAAGCCGCTCACGTCGGCGCGGCTGCTGCTCGACGCCGGTGAGCCCGTCGAATTAACCCGCGCCGCCGACGAACGCACCTGGCAGACGACGCTGGCCATCTGCACCGAAAAGGCAAAGCCAGAGACACTGCCGCCGCATCGCCGCGTGATGGCGCCGGCACGTTATCAGATCGAGCTGGCGGCCACCGACGGCGCCGACCTGACCGATCCGCTCTGGCACGCGATCACCGCCATCGACGACCAGCCGCCCAATATTGCCATCTTGCAGCCCGGCCGCGACGTGCAGCTTAAGCCGGCTGAAACCGTGAATATCGAACTCGTGGCCAAGGACGATTTTAGCGTGGGGTCGGTCAAACTGCTTTACCGCGTCAACGACGAAAAGCAGCCGCGCGAACTGGCTGCGTTTACGGCTGACAATAGTAACCGCACGGAGTTCAAAGAAAGTTACGCCTGGAAGCTGGCTGGTGGCTCGTTCAAGGCCGGCGATCTGCTGCAATATTGGGCCGAAGCGGCAGACCGCAACGATGTCACGGGACCGGGCACGGCCCGCTCGCAGGTTTATTCGATCTTTCTCAAGTCGCCCGAGCAGGCGCTGGCCCGGCTGGAGTTTCAGCTTGACGACTATGCCCAGGCCCTCGAAGAGTTGATTCGTCTGCAAAGCGAAAACCGGGCGCAAACGGCCTCGGGCGTGGCGTTCGAGACGCTCGTCGTGCGCGAGACGCTCATCCGCACCAAAACCTTGGCGCTGTCGCGGGCCATCCAGCGCGACGCCGCCCCGGTGGCCAGCATGGTCGAATCGCTCGACGAGCTTTACGCCGGGCTGATGGCCGACTGCATCCGCCTGCTCGAAGCCGGCCGCGACATTACTGACGCTCAACGTGCCTCGGCGCAGCGCG
The DNA here is from genome assembly GCA_035252155.1 of Pirellulales bacterium. Classification (GTDB taxonomy): domain Bacteria; phylum Planctomycetota; class Planctomycetia; order Pirellulales; family JAICIG01; genus JAICLL01. The sequence goes on from DATFDL010000791.1 coordinate 11,148, forward strand.
AGCAAGCGTTGCCAGTGGAGGATGATATTGTCGAACAGCTCAAAGCGTTGCTCGCGCGGTTGCAGCGCAACGAGCAAGCCCGAAAAGCTCTCAAGAAGCTCGAAAAAACCGATCAGGCCGCCCACACCGCGATCATCGACGCCTTGAGCAAGCTGGCCGGCGATCTGCACGGACTGTTGACGGAAGAAAAAGAGCTGGCCGAGAAATTTGAGCGGCTTCCCAAAAAGCCCGTCGACGAAGCCAACGAAGAAGCCCAGGAAGCGATGGACAATCTCGAAGAGTTCACGGGCAAATGGAACCAGTGGGCCAAAGGCAAAGTCGACGAGCTGACCAAGCTGCCCGCCGGGTTTGTCGATGACTTTGGTTTGCGCGAGGACGTGAACAGCGTCTTCGAGGAGATCGAAAAGGCGGCGCAGCGAGCAAAGGCTGAAAAGATCGAAGTCGCCTTGGAAGATCTGGGCGCCGGCCTGGGCACCAAGATGCTCGAAGATCTGGAAGTGTGGATGCTCGACGCGCCCGACGCCGCGCAGTGGGTGCTGGAAGAACCCTTGAGCAATGCCGGGCTGAAAGTGCCCGAAATGCCGCTGCCCGACGCCTTGGAAGACATGATGGGCGACCTTTTGCAGGAGGCCGACGAGTTTGACGAGGAGGCCGACGACATCACGAGCGCCTGGGGTGACAACCTGAACCAGGCGGGCTGGGGCGTGGCCGATGGGCCGATCAGCAGCTTTTCGGCCAAGGGCAAGACGGGCAACGACCTGCCGAACAACATGGAACTGAGCGGGCGGTCGGGCGACGGCCGCCGCGGCAAATCGTCGGGGCAGATGGTGGGCGACACCTCGCGCGGCCTGGCGGGCCGCAAGACGCCGGCCCGCGTGGGGGCCGAGCGCTACGAGCCGGGCAAGTTGAAAGAAGAAACGCCGCAAGACCCCAACGGCGCCACGGGCGGCGGCAAGAAGGCGGGCGCCGGGCGGCGCGGCTTGCAGGGAGGTACACCTCCTGACTTCGTAAAGGACATGCAGCGGCTCAGTGAAAAGCAGGCGGCGGTGCGCGACAAGGCCGAGCAGGTGGCCCAACGGCTCGAAGCGGCCGGGGTCACGACTACCCGGCTCGATGAGAGCATCGAGCTGATGAAATCGGCCGAGGCCGACCTGCGCGATCTGCGGTATGAAGACGCCGCGGCCAAGCGCCGCGTGGCACTGAGCCAGCTCAAAGGCGCGCTTGCCCAACCCGATCGCGCCACCGCCGCCCAGATTAGCCGTGCCCGCGACCTGCCCGCCGAGCTGCGCGACGAGCTTCTACAATCGGCCGACGAGGCGTATCCCGCGGGATACGAATCGCTGCTAAAGAACTATTTCAAGTCGCTGTCGGAGGCCGAGAAGTAGCGGCGTCGCTGACTTCGTGAGAAGCCCGGCCGCTTCGCGACGCAACGCCACCCGCACTTGCGGGCCGCGTCATTTTGGTCTTGAGCCAAACCGAGCGTTTCCGTAGACCTATTGCGGTCTTAGGCCCCGGCTCGCTCTGCGCGATCACTCGCCCCGCCCGAGTTCACGACGTGTAACATGCCAAAGTTCTCACCCCACGAGAAAATCGGCGACATCCAAGTGCTGCGGGGCATCGCCATTGTCATGGTGCTCTTTTACCACTTGAGCATCAGCGCCACGGCGGCGGCGGTGTGGCCCGTGAAGATCACCGTGCCGTTGTATTTGGGCGTCGAAATTTTCTTCGTCGTCAGCGGGTTTGTCATCACCCGGTCGCTGATGAACGACGATTTTCGCGCGGCGCGGTTTTTCATCAAGCGAATTTTCCGCTTGATGCCGGCGCTGCTGCTGTTTGTCGGACTGACGCTGGTCTTAAACCGCTATGTGCAGAACGCCGACCTGACTGCCGACGGCAAGGCGATGATGTCGGTGTCCAACCGGGCCTTTCGCCAGCAAGCGCGGGGCATCGTGTTTGGTTACTTCAACGTGGTGCCCACCCCCGCCTCGTATGCCAACGGCGCCATGTGGAGCTTGTCGGTCGAGGACCAATTCTACGTGGGCGTCACTCTGCTGTGCCTCGCTGCCGGGGTGGTTTTTCGCGCGCGACCGCGATGGACCGGCGCCGTCATGGCCGCCAGCGCGACGGCGTTTTATCTGTGCCTGGCTGCCTGGCGGCTGGCGACACGCGGGCACATCGCGGACGGTCCGTCGGTGCTTTTCTACCTGACGGCGTGGAGATTTGACTTTCTGGGGCTGGGCGTCATGACGGCGTTCATCGACAGGCGTCTCGGCGAGCGAATTCGAGCCGTCTTTCGAGACAGCGGAACCTACTGTTCCGCGTTCTTGTTGCTTGTGCCGCTCATGCTGGCCGCCGTTTGCGAGTCGCCGCTTGCAGGCGCCGCGCCGGTGCTCAACGGCGTTTGCTTTGTCGCGATCGGTCTCTGCTTCGCGGCGCTTGTGCTCTTGGCAGCCAACGGATTGGCGTTTCCCTCCAGCCGCGGACCAGTGTACCAAATGCTGAAGCTGCTCGGCGACCGGAGCTATACGTACTATCTATTCCACTTTCCCATGTTTATCGTCGCCTGGCTGTTGTTCCAGGCCGGCTTTCCAGCCGCCTTCAGCGGTCCTTGGCACTACGAATTTGCGCAATGTGTTGCGGTGGCCGTGCTGTTGATACCCTTTGCGGAGGTCGTCTATCGCTGCCTCGAGTTGCCGCTGGCGGACCTTGGTCGCAGGCTGGCCGGCAAAATGAAAGAAGCCGCCGCTCGACGCAACCAGTTCTGCGAGGGCAATGAGGCAGCGAGCGAACACCACGTGCGCCGGCGGGCCGCTTAATCCTTGTTTGGGTTGTTTCTAAAAGCCGCCCATCATCAGCACGCGTTCTCCGTCGGCTGCCGCCCGCCTCCGGCGGGCGGCAGCCGGCGGAGAACGAACGAGAAGTA
>DATFDL010000792.1:0-2201 GCA_035252155.1 Pirellulales bacterium
GGCCGGGATGAATGCCTAGCTTGCGGGCCATGTGCTCCAACACCTCTTCGCCGCCCCGCAGAGCGCACGAGATCGAGCGGCAAACCCAGGCCCGATGCTCGCCGTGCGGTTTGTCTTGCTTGAAGAAGCCGTAAAAGCTCAGCGTGTCTTGCACCTCGGCGGGTGCAAGATCCAGCAATTCGGCAATTTCGATCACCGCTTGAATCGGCACGTAACGCAGCCGCTCGTTGACCACGTGCAAGGCCGGCAGCGTCACCGCCTGGCGATTCGGGTAACGCGGGAAATACGCCCGAATCGCCTCGATCATTTCGTCGGTTAATACGCGTTCGGCCATCGACTATCGGTCCAACTCGGCGGCGATGATGTTCAAACTGCCCAATACGGCGACAATGTCGGAGAGCATGTGCCCGCGAATCAACGGCGGGAACAAGGCAAAGTGAATATAGGAGGGCGGCCGACAGCGTGCCCGATACGCCACGTCGCTGCCGTCGCCGACCACGTAAAAACCCAGCTCGCCATTGGGACTTTCGATGGCCGCGTACGCTTCTTCGTGCGGCACCTCGAAGCCCCGATTGCTCATCACCAGCTCGAAATGCGAAATCAGGCCTTCGATCGTCGAGTAAACCTGCCGCTTGGTGGGCAGAGCCTTGCGCTGGTCGATGCCCACGTCGACCGGGCCTGATGGCAGGTTTTCGATGGCCTGCTCGACGATCCGCAGGCTCTCGCGCATCTCGGCCATCCGCACCAGATATCGGGCGTAGCAATCGCCGGCCGTGGTGCAGCAAACTTTGAAGTCGAAATCAGAGTACGCCAGATACGGCTCGTCTTTGCGCAGGTCGCGCGTCACGCCGCTGGCCCGCGCGATCGGACCGGTGGCGCTGCGATTGATGGCATCTTCTTTGGTCAGCACACCCACGCCCTTGGTGCGGTCGACGAAGATGCGATTGCGGTTGAGCAGCTTCTCCATGTCGTCCAACGTTCGCGGAAAGGTGCGCACAAACGCCCGCACCTTTTCGATGAACAGCGGCGTCGCGTCGTACATCAGCCCGCCGACACGGGTATAGCTGTTGGTGAAGCGAGCGCCGCACACGGTCTCGAAGATGTCATAAATATCTTCGCGGCGGTTGAAGGCGTAGAGAAAGTAGGTGAAGGCGCCGGTGTCCAGCCCCGCGGCGCCGTTGCAGAGTAGATGGTCGCTGATCCGGGCCAATTCGGCCACGATCACGCGTAGATACTTGCAGCGCGGCGTCAGCTCGATGCCCAGCAGCTTTTCGACCGCGCCGTGCCAGGCCACGTTGTTGGCCATCGGCGAGATATAATTCATCCGGTCGGTGATCGTCACGTACTGGTTGTAATCGAGGTGCTCGCCTAGCTTTTCGAAGCCGGAGTGCAGATAACCAATGTCGGGAATGGCGTCGACCACTCGCTCGCCGTCGAGCTTCAGCACGATGCGCAGCGTGGTGTGCGTGGCCGGATGCTGCGGCCCGAAGTTGAGCGTCCAGAGATAATCCTGCGCCTCGTCTTGCGCGAGATCATGCCCGTCGCCAGACACGAGGCCCGCGGTGGTGCTCGAAGGCGGCAGCGATGAAGGTGTTAGCGGCATTTCAACTTCGACTTCGTGTCAGGACCGGGAAATTGTGCCGCTCGCCGCGGCCTTGCAGCGGGTAGTCTTTCCGCAATGGGTGAGCGACAAACTCTTCGGGCAGCAGGATGCGCCGCAGATCGGGATGCCCGTCGAAACGGATGCCGAACATGTCCCACACCTCGCGCTCCATCCAGTCGGCGCCTTTCCAGAATGGTACGGCGGAGGGGACAGTCAGCTCCGGCTCGTTCAAGAACACGCGCACGGTTAGCCGTTCGTTTGTGTCGGTCGAGGCGAACAAATAGACCAGCCCGAAGCGATCGACGGCATCGCGATAGCTCAAATAATCAGCGCACGTGATGTCGACCAACAGATCGAAACCGCATCGATCTTTTAATGCGCCGAAGGCCGTGCCAAGCGAATCTCGAGCGATGGCGGCCCGCGTCTGTCCACGAAATTCGCTCGTCAGCACATCGGGCACGGCAGCCTTCAGTTTGTCGAGCGTTTCGGGACGGATCATTGTGGGTTCTCTCTAGTTATCCGCTTCGCTTGCCGCAATGCCCGTAGGGTGGGACGAGCTTGCGAGTCCCACCATTGGCATCTACGACCTCAACGTAGG
>DATFDL010000793.1:0-3577 GCA_035252155.1 Pirellulales bacterium
TCGCACGACCGCTGGTTTCTCGATCGGCTGGCGACGCACATTTTGGCGTTTGAAGGCGACGGTTACGTACATTGGTGCGAAGGCAATTTTCAGACATATGAAGAGCAGCGGCACGAGCGGCTGGGCCTGGCCGCCGACGAGCCACGGCGGTTCAGGTATAAGAAATTAAAGCACTGACATTGGCGGCGGCTGTTTACTCTGTAGGGAACGCCCTCCGTGGCGTTCCGTGAGGGCCGAATGGACGTCGAATCGCAGTTCGCGGAACGCCACAGAGGGCGTTCCCTACAGACGTTTTGGAGTAGGGCCGAGCGAAGCGAGTCCCACCATTAGCTGCAAATAACCATTCCGCGCGGCGCTGCCCGATGGTGGCACTCGCAAGCTCGTCCCACCCTACGGCGGATAGCAAAACCATCCGGCGTCGCGATGGCAACCGTTCGTTGATCCAATCAAGGAGTCACACCATGACGTTAACTCACACCGGTTCGACCAAGAAATTCGCGTCGGGCTGGGAAAACATCTTCGGCGGCAAGAAGAAACTGGCGAACGGCGCGAAACCGGCGACGAAAAAGAAGGCGGTTGCCAAAAAGAAGCGCAAGAGTTGATGCAATCGGTGGCGGAATTGGCCCGCCTTGCGGACGAGGCTGTAGCCGATTTCGTGAGAAGTTGCGCCATGCCCACGAGTCGTGGCCAGAATTCTTACGAATTCTGCTACACACTGTCCTCGCCAACGAAGCCGGCGCCGGCGAACCAGCCGAGGGCGACTGGTCCACATCTCACTCGATCGCGGTGGGATCAATCGAGCCGCATGGTGCGCAGACGCAAGGCGTTGCCGATCACCGAGAGCGAGCTGAGGCTCATCGCGGCGGCGGCGATCATCGGGCTGAGCAAGAGGCCGAAGAAGGGATAGAGCACGCCCGCCGCCACCGGCACGCCCAGCACGTTGTAAAGAAAGGCGAAGACCAGGTTTTGGCGGATGTTGCGCATCACCTGGCGACTGAGCCGCAGGGCTTTGACGAGCCGCTGCAAATCGCCCTGCAAGAGCGTGATGCCCGCCGCTTCGATCGCCACGTCGGCGCCGGTGCTCATGGCCAAGCCCACGTCGGCCGCGGCCAACGCCGGGGCATCGTTGATGCCGTCGCCGGCCATCGCCACGCGGCGACCTTCGGCCCGCAGTTGCTCGATTCGCTGGTGCTTGTCGGCGGGTGTAAGCCCGGCCTCGAATTGATCGATGCCGAGTGTCTCGGCCACGCTCCGCGCGGTGCTTTTATCGTCGCCCGTCAGCATTACCAAGCGCAGCCCCATGCTGTGCAGTGTGTCGATGGCCTCGGCGGTCGTCGGCTTGATCGGATCGGCGACTGCCAGTGTGCCGGCGAAGTCGCCGTCGATCGCCATCCATACTACGCTGGCGGTTGTCGCCGAGAGACCGTTATCCGCGGGCTGGTTTTCGGCGGGCAGCCGCCTCGCGCTCAGCTCCGTGAGCCACGCGCGGTTGCCGACCAGGATAGTCTGCCCGTCCACCTTGCCTTGAACACCGCGACCCGTCGTCGAAGCGAAATCGGCGACGGTCGGCAACGTTCGTTGCTGTTGCTGCGCCGCCGCGACGATCGCGCGGGCCAGCGGGTGTTCGCTGGGTTGCTCGACCGCGGCCGCCAATCGCAGCATGTCGTCTTCGCTACGACCGCCGGCGGCGTTGATTGACGTGAGCGTTGGTTTTCCGGCGGTCAAGGTGCCGGTTTTATCAACGACGATCGTATCGACTTTCGCCAATGCTTCGAGCATCGCCGCGTCCTTGACGAGCACGCCTTCCTTGGCGCCGCGGCCGATGCCTACCATGATCGACATCGGCGTGGCCAGCCCCAGCGCGCACGGGCAGGCGATCATCAGCACCGCTACGGCGTTGATCAGGGCATAGGCCAGGGCGGGCTCGGCCGGCGAAAGCCAGGCCCAGGCCGCGAAGGTCACGACCGCCGCCAGCACGACGGCGGGCACAAAATAGCCGGCCACCACGTCGGCCAGCCGCTGAATGGGCGCGCGGCTGCGCTGGGCCTCGCCGACCATCCGCACAATCTGGGCGAGCACCGTCGCTTGCCCGACGCGGGTGGCCCGCATCAGCAACGTGCCGGTTTGGTTCACCGTGCCGCCGATCACTTCGTCGCCCGTCGACTTGGCCACGGGCGTCGGTTCGCCGGTGAGCAGCGCTTGGTCGACGCGGCTGTGGCCCTCGCTCACCTCGCCGTCGGTGGGAATTTTTTCGCCGGGGCGGACACGCAACAGGTCGCCTTCGCGAACCTGCTCGAGTGGCAGATCGTGCTCATGCCCGTCACGGACGACGTGCGCCGTGGGCGGAGCAAGCGCCAACAGCTCGCGAATGGCGCTGCCTGTGCGGCGACGCGCTCGCAGCTCGAGCACCTGGCCCAGCAGCACCAACGCCGTGATGACGACCGCGGCCTCGAAGTAGACCGGCGCATGCCCGTGCTCCTCGAAAGCGGCGGGAATAAGGCTGGGAAAAAACGTCGCGACGACGCTATAGCCAAACGTCGCGCCGGTGCCCAGGGCGATGAGCGTGAACATGTTCAAATTGGCGGTGACGAGCGACCGGCCGCCGCGCGCGAAGAACGGCCAGCCGGCCCACAGCACCACCGGGGCGGACAGCGTCAACTCGATCCAAGGAATCGCCGTCCGCGGCAGCCATCGGTTCAGCGGCACGCCGAGCATCGGCAGCATCGCGAGCAACACCACCGGCAGACCTAGCACGACGGCGATCCAAAATCGCCGGCTCATGTCCCGCAATTCGCCGTCGTCGTCGGCCAGCGCCGGACTTGCCGGCTCCAGCGCCATGCCGCATTTCGGGCAGCTTGCCGGACGGTCGCTCTCGACGCCCGGACACATCGGACAAATGTATTTTGCGGCAGGCGCATGCGGGCGCGCGTCGGCGCTGTGAAGATGCGGCGTGGGCATGCGAGGCGCTGCGATGCCGCCGAGCTGAACAAGTTGCGGGCCTCCCTGAGCCAGGAATTTGCGCCGGCACGACTCGCAGCAAAAGTAATAGGTCTGGCCGTCGCGCTCGACTTTCAGATCGGTCGATTCATCGACCTGCATGTGGCAGATAGGATCGATGGCCATGCGGTATTGTATCGTCCATGGCGTGATGAACCAGGGTGCCACGGCATCCGCCGCAGCGAGAGGGACGTCGCGGTTATCTGTTGACGCGGTCGCTGCGGCGGACGCCGTGCGGATCTGCTCTTCGGCGCGGCTTTAGAGCTGAGTTCGCACGGCGTCCGCCGCGGCGGTTGGCATCGCGCGTCGATTCGATGCCGATTGCGCCGCGTCGGATGCCGTGGCACCCATTGGCGCGGCAACGCACAGCCGAGGGCGGCTGTGCCACATGCCGGTTCCCATCATTACCGATTGTGAGTTTCAAAACCGATTATTTCTTCAAGACCTGTCAGGCTGGAAAGCCTGACCTACGGGCAAGCCTGACGTACATTTTTTCAAGTGGCGCCGCCCGGCGTCCGATAGCGCCTGAGACGGACAGTACTGTCGGCAAAAACGCTACCTCCTTTCATCGCCTGCCAAC
>DATFDL010000794.1:0-11924 GCA_035252155.1 Pirellulales bacterium
GCCGACGAACCGCGCGACTATATGCTGCCCGAGGCCGAGGTCGAGGCGAGCCTGCTGCGGCACGATTACGAGGCGGCGGTCAAGCGATTGCTCGCCCATCGAGCGGAGCTTGAGCCGCGAGGCATAAAGCATTTTGAACATCCTTTGATTGTGGCCCAGATCAAGTTGGGTCGGTTGGACGAGGCCCGAGAAATTGCCCGGCGGGTGGCCGAGCGCGACGGCGACGATTTGCCCTTAGCCCTGGAATACGCGGCGGCGGGCGACGCGGCGGCCACCGAAGCGTCACTCGAAAAATGCCTGGCCGACGCGCCCGCGCGGCTGGCCGAGATCTATCAGGAAGAATCGCTTGTCCCGCTCTTGGCCAGCGACGCCCTGGCCGAGTTCCGCGCCCGGCACCCGAAACCGGAAGATGACGATTAGTGTTTGACCCGCGTCTCCACCCTGATTAGGCTAGCAAGTCGGTGCCAGAGAACTGAAGAGACACGGTCACATCGCTGCTTGCGCGAGGGGCGGTTGGCGGCAGATGAGACGGTGAGGGAGCAAACATGGACTGGTTCACGGGGTTGCGCCGGCGGAGGAGTGCTCGCAGGCGGTCGGAGGGTTTGAGTAAAAAGCTGTTGCGCGGGCGATTGGAAGCCTTGGAAAGCCGCGCGTTGCTCACGACGTTTTACGTCGACAACAACCTGCTGGTGACGGCCGACCGCGACTCAAGTGGCGGGCTCTCGCCGGGCGACCAGGTCACCTTCGCCCACGGCCAAAACTATCAGCAAGCCGACTTGACATACAATAGCGCGCCGCTGGACGGCGATGTCGGCACGGCGTTCAGCTCCCTCGGCCAGGCTCTCGCCTCGCCGCTCGTTCAGCCCGGCGACACCATCGACATCGCCGGCGGTACGTATTCGGAAGGCGGCCTCACGATCAGTGAGAACCTGACGCTGGTTGGCGAGGGCAGCGTGGTCATCGCCGCGCCACAGGGTGCCTCGCAACCGGGGCTATCGATCATCGATCAGCCCGATAACGTCGCAATCAAGAATCTCAGCATCCAGGGTTTTCCGACCAGTTTGTCTGATACGGGCGGCGGAACGCTCACGCTTGTCGATGTGGGTTTGGTCGAGGGAGACAGCTCAGTCAGCAATTTGACAAACCTCGATGTGGTGAGCGACTCGGCTGCGACAAATACCGTCATCATCAATATTGTGCGGTACGTCCAGCCAGGTACGCCGATCGTGAACGGCGCCCCCGCGCCGTCGGCGAATGGATCTCCGGCGCCGAGCAACGTGCCCGACAATATCTGGAGCCCCGGCCAGTTTTTGATCGATTTTAGCGGCGTGAAGAACCTGTCGTTCGCCACGGGCGCCGGCGTCGACGATACAATCGGCGTCTCTCCCTTGCCCGACACGACGGTCACCATCGACGGAAACGATTCGACGCCACCGGGCGCGCCGGGCGACACACTTGAGCTGGCGACCAATTTCTTTCCCGGTTCGAGTTTCACCGCCGCGCGAGACTCCACGGGCCTCTCAGGCACGTGGACGGTCAACGGTTCTCAGCCGGTGAATTTTTCGCACATCGCGTCGCTGAGTCCCGGCATCGGCACGCAGAACGTGCCGCCGATCACCGGCACACAAGGCGTCGACACCGGCAGCCAGGTCGTCGCGCAGTTCACCGATCCTACCGTCGATGCGGTGGCGGCGGGCGATACGGCCAAGATTTACTGGCAAGACGGTACGACATCGGCGGGCACGATCACCTACGATGCGGCTTCGGGCATTTATTCGGTGTTGGGCAGCCACACTTATACCGAAGGCGGCAATTACACGGTGAGCGTAAGTCTGAATACACCCAGTGGCGTCGTGCTGTTGCCCAACGCCACCGCCAATATCGCCGCCACTACCACTCCTCAATTGTCGCCCATCAAACAATGGACCGTGTCGGTCACCGTTGGACAAAGCACAGCCAATCAGGACCTGGTGACGTTTGGCGACAGCGTCCATCTGCCGCCGAGCGACTACTCCGCTGAAATCAACTGGGGAGACGGGACGACGTCTTCCGGAACCATCGCTTACGATCCGGGCTCGTGGACGTTCACCGCCTTCGGCGACCACTCCTACGCCCAACCGGGCACTGAGCAGATTGCCGTGACGATCTTTCGCGAGGGCGCCCTGGCCGGCACGATGAACGCCACCGCCTACGTGAGCGCGTCGAGCGGCGCTCCTGGGCAGACCGGCACGCCGCCGGCGACAGGAACGTCGGCGGCGACGCCCAGCGAACGGTTGGTGGCCCAAATTTACCACGATTTGCTGGGGCGGCCCGCCGACCCCGCAGGCCTGGCGTACTGGTCGAGCCATCTCGATGCGGGCATGCCACGCAGCCAGTTCGTCACCGACGTTCTCGCGAGCGCGGAATACCGCCGCGACGAGGTCAATTCGCTCTATCAGCACTACCTGCATCGCTCCGCCGATGCCTCGGCACTCGCGGCCGGCAGCGCGCTGCTGGCCCAAGGCATGACCGACAAGGGGCTGGCGGCGCTGATCATCGGCTCCGACGAGTATTTCGCGCTGCACGGTGGCACGAACGACGGTTTCGTCAGCGCTCTGTTCCAAGACGCTCTCGGCCGGCCGGTCGACGCCGGCGCAAAGAACGCCATTGAACTCGCTCTGGCCGACGGCGCGACGCGAGCGCAGATGGCGGCGATCGTCTTGGGCAGCCACGAATACCGCGCCGACCTGGTTGCGAACCTTTACCTTGAGCTGCTCAACCGCACGGTCGACGCGCCCAGCGCCGCCGCCTGGGCCGCCATGCTCGACTCCGGCGCCACCGATGAGCAGGTTTTGGCGGCCATCGCCGCGTCGGACGAATTCTTGAACGACGCTACGAACTGAGCCTGGTTATCCCACCGGCTGACTGCGGGGATACGAACCCAGCGTCTCGAGCCGCACGGCCCGCTTCTCCAAGGCAGTCAGCGCCTTGCGGACACGGGTATCGGTGAAATGCCCGTCGAGCTCGACGAAGAATAGATAGTGCCCTTCGCACTGCGGAATCGGGAACGACTCGATCCAGGTGAGGTTCAACTTGCCGCGTTTGAAGATGGTGATGGCGTCGGCCAGCGAACCGGGCCGATGGGCGACTTCGAACATCAGCGCGGTTTTGTCATGCCCGGTGCGCGCGGCGGGTTCATGCCCGAGCACGGCGAAGCGAGTGACGTTGGCCTGGTTGTCTTCAATGTTTTCGGCCAGCACGTCGAGACCGTAGTGAATGCCCGCTTGCACGCTGGCGATCGCCGCGGCCCCCGGCTTGTCTTGCGCCAGTTGGGCGGCGGTCGAAGTGCTGGTGACCTCGATCGGCCGGGCGGCGGGCAAGTGCCGCAGCAGCCAGTTGCGGCACTGCGAGAGCGCCTGCGGCCTGCTGTAAACCTCGGTCACGTCGGCCCGCGGGCAACGTCCCAAGAGATAATGATGGATCCGCAACTGCACCTCGCCGCAGATCCGCACCGGCAGCCGCGTGAACATGTCGAGCGTGTCGGCGATCCGGCCGTCGGTCGAGTTTTCGATGGGCACCACGCCAAAATTGGCATGCCCGCGGTTCACTTCCTCGAAGACCGCCGCGATGCTGCCCACCGGCACGCTCTCGGCGCCGGTGCCGAAACGGTCGAGCGCCGCCAAGTGGCTGTAGCTATAGGCCGGTCCAAGCACCGCCACGCGCTGCGGCTTTTCGAGCGAGCGCGCCCCGCTTATCAGCTCGCGAAACAGACCGCGCAAGCAGTCGTTGGTGAGCGGGCCTTTGTTGTGCGATATCGCACGCACAATGGCTTCGGGTTCGGGCTCCGGCGGACAATGCGTCGCCGAGTTGTTGAGCTTATGAAGCCGCGCGTAGAGCTTTGCCCGCTCGTTTGCTAGCTTCACGAGTTCGCGGTCGGTCCGTTCAAGCTCGGCTTTGACCGAGGCTTCGCTCTCGGTGCGGGCGGCGGGACGCTTCGCGGCTTTGGATGCAGACTCTTTGGCCATGAGGCCGTTCCCAACTACCGTGCGGACAAAGACCTAGAGAGGCGGCAGGGTGACTGTGGCCCTTGTACTTTTGCTCGGGGCGGGTGTCAAGCATCTACTGCCAGAATGGCAGTTGTAGGGTTCAGGGTTCAGGGTTCAGAATTCCTGTGATCCTCGAACTGCGGGACTTTTGTTTGACTTTGCTGAACCCTGAACCCTGAGCCTTGAATCCTAGCCCGGATTATTCATCAGCCCACACGAACCCGAAGCGTAAGCGAGGACGAGAACCCGATTTACCTCGCTTACGCTTCGGGTTGGTGTATGACCGCCCTGGGATGCAAATCACGGAGCTGATGAATAATCCGGGCTAGTGCGTCAAAATGGCAGCATTTCAAGACGGCATAACCTTTGCTTAAGGCAGTCTGTCATCGCGCGCAGGCGCCAGGAGGAAATACCCCCGGCGCCGGCGCTTGCATTTTTACGCATTTCAACGAGAAAACACGAAGCCGCGGCTCCATCCGGCATGAGCCGATCCGACGGGCCGCTGGGCATTGACAATCAGGAGCTTTATCCATGCCACATGGCGAAAAGATCATCGGCATCGACCTGGGCACCACCAACTCCGTCGTCGCGGTGATGGAAGGTGGCGATCCCAAGGTCATTGCCAACCAAGAAGGCAATCGGCTGACGCCCAGCGTTGTGGCGTTCACCGATAAAGGCGATACGCTGGTCGGCGAACCTGCCCGGCGGCAAGCGGTGACCAACCCCAAACGCACCGTCTATTCGATCAAGCGATTCATGGGTCGCCGGCACAGCGAAGTGGCCAGCGAAGAGAAGATGGTGCCCTACGCGGTAGTCGGCGGTCCGCAGGATTATGTGAAGGTCAAGATCGGCGACAAGGAACACACTCCGCCCGAGATTTCGGCCAAGGTGCTGCGCAAGCTGAAAGAAGCCGCCGAGGCGTATCTGGGGCACAAGGTGAACAAGGCCGTCATCACCGTGCCGGCCTATTTCAACGACGCGCAGCGGCAGGCCACCAAAGACGCCGGTCAGATCGCCGGCCTGGAGGTCGCGCGGATCATCAACGAGCCGACCGCGGCCGCCATGGCTTACGGGCTCGACAAAAAGCAGTCTGAAAAGATCGTGGTGTTCGATCTCGGCGGCGGCACGTTCGATGTCTCCATTTTGCAAGTCGACGAGGGGCTGTTCCGCGTGATCAGCACCAACGGCGACACACATCTGGGCGGCGACGACTTTGACCAGGTGCTTATCAACTATGTGGCCGACGAGTTCAAAAAAGAACAGGGCATCGACCTGCGCAAAGACGCCATGGCTCTGCAACGGCTGCAAGAGGCCTGCGAAAAGGCCAAGAAAGAGCTGAGCGGGCAGAGCACCACCGACATCAACCTGCCGTTCATCACGGCCGACGCCAGCGGCCCCAAGCACCTGCAGATGAGCATCACCCGTTCGAAGCTCGAGCAACTGCTCGATCCGCTGATCGAGCGCTGCCGCGGGCCGGTGATGCAGGCCCTGGCCGACGCCAAGATGAAACCCAGCGAGATCGACGAGGTCGTGCTGGTGGGCGGCTCGACGCGCGTGCCCAAGGTAGTGGATCTGGTCAAAAAGATCTTCAACAAAGAACCGCACAAGGGAGTCAACCCCGACGAAGTCGTGGCGGTAGGCGCGGCGATTCAGGGAGGCGTGCTTGGCGGCGAAGTCAAAGACGTCTTGCTATTGGACGTCACTCCGCTGTCGCTGGGCATCGAGACGCTGGGCGGCATCATGACCCGGCTGATCGACCGCAACACGACGATCCCCACCGAGAAGAAAAATGTCTTCAGCACCGCCGACGACAGCCAGACGGCGGTGACGATCCGTGTGTTCCAGGGTGAGCGCGAGATGGCCAACGACAACCGCTTGCTTGGCCAGTTCAACTTGGAGGGCATTCCGCCGGCGCCCCGCGGCGTGCCGCAGATTGAGGTCAAGTTCGACATCGACGCCAATGGCATCCTGAATGTTTCGGCGAAAGATCTCGGCACAGGCAAAGAACAAACCGTCAAGATCGAGCAATCGAGCGGTCTGAACGAGAGCGAGATCGAACGGATGCGCAAAGACGCCGAGTCTCACGCCGAGGAAGACAAGCACAAGCGCGAGCTGGCTGAGGCCCGAAACCAGGCCGACACGATGTGCTTCCAGATGGAAAAGCTGATGAAAGAGCACACCGACAAACTTTCGGGCTCGGACAAGGCTCCGTTGGAAGCGGCCATCAAGAAGACGCGCGACGTGGCCCAAGGCTCCGACGTGCAGGCGATCAAGTCGGCGGTGTCGGAGCTGGAACAGGTCTCGCACGCTTTGGGCAAGACGCTCTACGAATCGCAGGCCCGTGCGGCCGGCGCTGCCCCCGGCGCCGACGGCGGAGCGGCGAAGCCATCGGGCGGCGAAGAAGACGCCATCGACGCGGAATTCGAGGTCAAGGACTCAAAGTAAGCAGGCGTGTGGCGTCCTACGGCTCGAAGAGCCGGCGCGCGGCGATGCGAAGCCCGGTAAGCGGTGGTGGGAACGTCAGTTCGTCGTCATCGCTTAAGGCAGTGCCGGGCTGATCGGCGCTGTAAGCAAAAACGCTTTGCGATTGAGCATCGACGACGTACACCAGATCGACTCCCGCATTAAGATATTCGCTAACCTTGGCCAACACCTTGGGCCAACGATCGGTGGGCGAACGGACTTCGATGGCCAGTTCGGGGACGACCGACGGGTAACCGGCCGGGTCGGCCCCCTTGGGAATGCGAGAAAAACTGTAAAAAGAAACGTCGGGGCCGCGAACCGTGTCGGGGCCGCGCTCGGTAACGACGCCCGCATCATTACTTAGAATGTGTCCAAGCTGGTGCTCATCGGCATAATTGCCGATGAGCCGACCGAGGAGGGCGCAGAGTTTACCGTGGCGGAAATTGGGAACGTTCATCGTTACGATTCTTCCGCGCACCAGTTCGGTGGGACAACCATTGTCCGGGAGCCGCAAATACTCTTCAGCGGTCAGCAACGATTCAGTGGTGGCCATAGATAAACAACGATGTGCTCGAGGCCGGCGGTTGGTTGCACGCGGTCGCGTAATGAACCGTGCGTTTTCTTCGGCATGGCCGGGCAAATAAATGAGGTAGACGGATCGAAACAGCTAGAACCTAGGATACCCCGGCGCGGCCTTCGGCCGCAACCTGACGAATCAAAACGAACAATAGTCATTGGGGGCGGCCAATGTTACGTCCACCCTCAATAGGCCACGACGTTTAATCGACCCTATGGCAATTCGTTTCGACAAATTCACGATCAAGGCCCAAGAGGCGGTGCAGCGCGCGCAAGACCTGGCCGCCGAACGGGGCAATCCCCAGATCGAAGCCCTGCATCTGCTGGCCGCCCTGCTGGCCGAACAAGAAGGCATCTTTAACGCCGTCATCGAAAAGATCGGCGCCAATCGCGCGCAGCTCGATCGCATCGTCGAAGCCGAGCTAGGGCATTTACCACGATCGTCGGGCGGGGCGCCGCCGCAGCCGGCGCCCGGCCTGATGCAAGTCTTTGAGGCCGCACATCGCGAAGCCGACGCGATGAAAGACGACTTCGTCTCCGTCGAGCACCTGCTGCTCGCGCTGACCAAAGTCGACAGCAAAGCCCGGCAGGTGCTCAAGCTCAACGCCATCAGTGAAAAAGAGGTGTTGCAGGCCCTACGCGACGTGCGCGGCAGCGCTCGCGTCGAAGACCAAAACCCCGAAGGCAAGTTTCAGGCGCTGCAAAAATACGGCATCGACCTGGTCGAACGCGCCCGCCAGGGCAAGCTCGACCCGGTGATTGGCCGCGATCAGGAAATCCGCCGCGTGATTCAGGTGCTTTCGCGCCGCACCAAGAACAACCCCGTACTGATCGGCGAGCCGGGCGTGGGCAAAACCGCCATCGCCGAAGGGTTGGCGCTGCGCATCGTGCAGGGCGACGTGCCAGAAACCTTGAAAAATCGCCGGGTGATCGCACTCGACATGGGAGCGTTGATCGCCGGCACGAAGTTCCGCGGCGAATTTGAAGAGCGTCTGAAAGCGGTCCTTAAAGAAGTGCAGAACGCAGGCGGCAGCATCATTTTGTTTATTGACGAGTTGCACACGGTGGTTGGCGCAGGCGCGGCCGAAGGCGCCGCGGACGCCGCCAACCTGCTCAAGCCGGCGCTGGCCCGCGGCGAGCTGCGCTGCATCGGCGCCACCACGCTCGACGAATACCGCAAACACATTGAAAAAGACGCAGCGCTGGAGCGCCGCTTTCAGCCGGTCTACATCGGCGAGCCGAGCGTCGAAGATACCATCGCCATTCTGCGCGGGCTGAAGGGACGTTACGAGGCCCACCACAAGGGCGTGAAGATCAAAGACTCGGCGCTGGTGGCCGCGGCCAATCTTTCGCACCGTTACATCAGCGACCGTTTTTTGCCCGACAAAGCGATCGACCTGGTCGACGAAGCGGCCAGCCGGTTGGCGATGGAACTACAGAGCGTGCCCAGCGAAATCGACGAAGTGCAGCGGCGGATCACGCAGCTTGAGCTGGCCGCCCGGCAGTTGGCCGAAGAGACCGAGGAACACGCGGTCGACCGTCGGGCGGAAATTGAAGAAGAAATGCAAGAGCTGCGTCGCAAGCTGGCTAGCCTGCGCGAGCAATGGGAAGCTGAAAAGATGGGTCTGGGCGATGTGCAGCAGACCCGCAACCAGCTTGACAAGCTCGACCTGGAGTTCCAGCAGCTCAACACCGCGATCAAAGAAAAGCAGGCCGCCGGCAACCCCATTGAAGAGCACGATTACCAGCGGCTCTATCAACTCGACGTCGAACGCAAGAAGCTCCTAAAACATCTGGAGGAGTTGGCTCCCGCCGAGCGCGAAAGCCGCGACGGCGCGCCCACCCGGCGGCTGCTGCGCCGTGAGGTCGGCCCGGAAGAAATCGCCGACATCGTCAGCGCCTGGACCGGCATCCCCGTCAGCCGCATGATGGAGACCGAACGGGCCAAGCTCTTGGTGCTCGAAGAGCGGCTGCACCAGCGCGTGGTCGGGCAAGACGAAGCCGTCGAAGCCGTGTCGAACGCGGTCCGCCGCAGTCGGTCGGGCCTGCAAGACCCCAACCGCCCGATCGGCTCATTCATCTTTCTGGGGCCTACGGGCGTCGGCAAGACCGAGCTGTGCAAGGCCCTGGCCGAGGTGCTCTTCGATGATGAGACGGCGATGGTTCGGCTCGACATGAGCGAGTTTATGGAGCGGCACACGGTGAGCCGCCTGATCGGCGCCCCGCCAGGCTATGTGGGCTATGAAGAAGGCGGCCGGCTCACCGAAGCAGTCCGCCGCCGGCCGTACTCGGTGGCGCTGCTCGACGAAATCGAAAAAGCCCACCGCGACGTGTTCAATATTTTGTTGCAGGTGCTCGACGACGGCCGACTGAGCGACAACCAGGGCCACACGGTCGATTTCACGAACACGATCATCGTGATGACCTCGAACATCGGCAGCCAGGCGATTCAAGAGATCACTCGCACCGGAGGCAATCAGGAAGAGATTCGCGAGGCGGTGCAATCGGCGTTGCAGGCCAGTTTTTTGCCCGAGTTTCTCAACCGCATCGACGAAGTGATCATTTTCCATCCGCTCGACGCCAAGCACCTGCGGCAGATTGTGAAGTTTCAGGTCGAGCGGTTGCGCAAGCAGCTTGAGCAGCACCAGATCGAGCTGCAGGTGACGCCGGCCGCGCTCGACGAGATCGCCAAGCTCGGCTACGACCCGACGTATGGCGCCCGGCCGCTGAAGCGCGTCATTCAGCAGCAGATTCAAAACCCGCTGGCCACCGAGATTTTGAAGGGCCATCTCGGAGCGGAGACCGGCGTGCAGGTCGACTACCGCTCGGGCGAATTCAGCTTCGAGCGCCTCGCCGAGCCGGTGGAGCAGGCATCGTAGCCCGTTCGTAGGATGGCCTTCCAGGCCGTCACCCCTCTAGGAAGACGCCGGTGGCTGCTACCGATCGGCGTTGGTGAGCTTCCAGGCCTTGATGATGGTCTCGCCGCCGGGCGTCAGGTTGCGCAGTTTCTCGGCGATGACTTGTTTTTCCGACATCGTCGCTTTCTTGAGCTTGCGGGCAAAGACGCCCAGCTTTTTGCGGCGATGGCGGCGCCTCTTGACTTCTTTACCCCGTTCGCTGATCCCTCCCATGCGGGTTCCCTTTCACGTCTCGAAATGTTTCTGCTGCTGGCGAGACCAGGTTTTTAACAGGAATCCGAGGCGCGGTCAACGCGGCGCGAAGTATTGGCCGAAGCGGGGCTCGAACCCGCACGGGGATTACTCCCCACGGGATTTTAAGTCCCGTGCGTCTGCCAGTTCCGCCATTCGGCCTGAAAAAAAGCCCCCACTGAAGCTGGTTTGTAGCCACGTCGCTGCACGCTACAATTGGCCGTTGCCGCTCCTAGCCTATCGCTTTGTCCGCCGATCGCCAAGACACCGCCGCGAAGCTGTATGTTCACGCTTGGCAACGACGGCTTTTTGGGCACGCGGGCCTCGCTGGCGGTCGATCTGGTCTGCGCGGCGATGCTCGGAGTGCTGGCAGTGCTCGCCTGGAGCATCTGGCTGGTCAAGTCGCGCCGGAATTATCGCCGGCATAAGCGGGTGCAGATCGCCCTATCGCTGATGTTGCTGCTGCTCTTGACACTTTTCGAGGGCGAGATGCGCATCAGCGGCTGGCGGCACCGTGCCGAGGCGTCGCCCTACTACCCGGCCATGGTTATGCCGGTGTTGTCGGTACATCTGGTATTCGCCATCAGCACGGCCGTGATATGGGTTTATGTGCTCCTCGTGGCGCTGCGTGGTTTCGATCGACCGCCCGCGCCCGGTCGGCACAGCCGCAACCACCGCCTTTGGGCTTGGGTGGCGACGATCGATCTCATCGGCACCACGCTCACCGGCTGGTTGTTCTATTGGCTGGCTTTCGCGGCGCGATAACTCCCACCTATCCGGCTCAGCGGTTCTGAGCCGTCGGCAATCGCAGATCGAAGGCAAAAATTGAGGGCAAAAAAATGAAGAAGGAGAAAGAAGAGCGAGCCGGGACGTGCACTCACTGCATCTGATCTCTCATTTTTTTGCCCTCAATTTTTTTGCCTTCCCACTGGTCCGTGTGCCGCGGCGCTGCATAGCGTATGATGGCGTTATGAGGGAGGGCAGCCAGCGACCGAGCATCAGCATGTTTTTTTCTTTTGACGGCGTCGATGGCAGCGGCAAGACGACGCAAATCGAGTTGTTTTGCGACTGGCTGCGCGAGCGGGGCTTGCACGTAACCGCCTGTCGCGATCCCGGCAGCACGCCGCTCGGTGAAGCTGTGCGGAAGATTCTGCTGGAGAAAAACGAAATCTCGATCGCCCGGCGCAGCGAGATGCTGCTCTATATGGCCGCGCGGGCGCAGTTGGTCGAAGAAGTCATCGCGCCCGCGCTGTCCGCCGGCCAGACCGTCGTCTCCGATCGCTATCTGCTGGCCAACGTGGTCTATCAAGGGCACGCCGGCGGACTCGACGTGCCGTCGCTCTGGCAAGTCGGCCAGATCGCCACCGGCGGACTCGAGCCGGACCTGACATTCGTGCTCGACTTGCCCGACGATCAGGCGGCCGGGCGATTGAACCGTGAGCTTGATCGAATGGAGCGGCAGGGCGAAGCGTTTCGCAAGGCGCTGCGGGCTGGATACCTGGCCGAAGCCGCGCGGCGCCCAGAGCGAATCGTCGTTATCGACGCCAGCCGCTCGATCGAAGCGGTCCAAAACGACATCCGCGCGGCGGCTGGCCGAGTGCTTGGCGGGGGAGGCGAGAATCGAGAATATGGTCGTTTAGCTTGACCAAAGGGCGCCACGGCATCCGCTGCGGCGCGTGTGGCAGCAATTTCAGGGGCGGCGAAAATCGCC
>DATFDL010000795.1:0-26100 GCA_035252155.1 Pirellulales bacterium
AGGGACGATTGACGCGCGGTGGAGGAGGAGGCGCGGCGCGCATGCCCGGTGCCGACGGGTGACCGTCGCCGGCCAGCGCGGCCGCGTGGCGCGAAGCTCGCACCACCACCTTTACGCTGCCGACATCTTGTTCTTCATCGGGCTGAACAACGTGAGAGCGCTCGGTGGCGAAATCGACGCATTCGACATGGCCGTCTTTGAGCGTGTATTGACAGGCCAGCGGCCGCGCGCCGCGGGCATAGACCTGGCAGGCCCGGCCATCGCTGCCGATCTTTACGGGATCGGCGCCGAGACTGACGGTGATGACCTCCTTGGCGCCGTAATGCACTTCGAGCCAGGCCTGGCGGAAGGCCGCTTCGACAAGCGCCAGCATCAGGCCAATCGCCGCGCCCAGAATGGCCGCGCCGCCGAGAGCGCCGGCCGCTCCAGCAGACCGAGAGACGATCAAGAACGCGAGCCCGCCGATCACCCCGCCGAGCGCGCCGCCCAGGGCGGCTTTTCGCCCGGCCAGGTTCGGAACAAAGAACGACAGTCCCCAGCCGACAAGCGTGCCCAAGACGGTCCAACCGACAAGGCGGCCCAACGGCACGAGCACCGCCGCCAAAGCTCCGACGACCGGCACGGCCGCGCTGGTGGTGGCGACGGCGTAGAGACCCTGGCCTAGCGCTCCGCCGGCCAACCCCGCCGCCAGACCGCCGAGCGCGGCGATCGTGCCTTCGCGGCCGGTGAGCGCCGCCCGGTGGACGTAGAGGTTTTGACCGGCGACCAGCGCCAGCGAAAGACCGCAGGCGGCCAACATGCTCCAGCCGGCCGTCCGGGCAAGATTGCTCAGAAAGCTACCGCGGTGGCTGCCGGCCTCGACCAGCGAACCGCCGTAGATCGCCTTTTCGGCCTGCTTAAAACCCTGGTCGAAATCGCCCGTGTCGGTATGAAACACGGTCTTGGCATCGCCGGTCACTTGGGCCAAAAACTCGTCCTCCGAGTCGCCGGTGCCAATCGCTACGATGCGCAGGTCTTTTCCACGGCATTCTTCGGCCGCTTTCAGGGTGGCTTCCTTGTCGTCGGGCTGGCCGTCGGTGAAAAGCAGAATGGCTTTGGGGATTTTTTCGTCACGCCATTCTTTGGGCATTTGGCTCAATTCGTCAGCGGCGGCCTCTAAGCCGAGGTCCATGGCGGTGCTGCCACCATCCGATAGGCGGATGATGGCGCGGTGCAATGGCTCCTCGTCGGTTGTCAGCGAGGCCGAGCGGTGAACCGCCCTGCCAAACCCGACGACGGCAATCAGACTGTCGCCCTTGCTATGACGATCGACGAAGCCGGTAGCGGCGGCCTTGACTTCCTTGAGCTTTTCACCGGGCCGGCTGCCGTCCTCGCCATTGGTCATGCTGCCCGAGCAGTCGATCAAGAGGCAGACGGCCTGCGAAGGCACCGGCGGCTCATCGGAGCGTGTGGCGGCCAGCAGCAATTCGCCCAGCACGGCGCCGACCAGGCAGCCAGCCGCGCCCAACAGCGCGAACCGCCGGGCTTTGGGGTCAGTAATAAGCGAACGAATGATATTGGCGGTGGTGGACATGGTACGTCATTGGCCGAACGATCAGTGCTGCAGCGGTA
Source organism: Pirellulales bacterium (assembly GCA_035252155.1). Classification (GTDB taxonomy): domain Bacteria; phylum Planctomycetota; class Planctomycetia; order Pirellulales; family JAICIG01; genus JAICLL01. Next base: position 1,612 of record DATFDL010000795.1, read on the forward strand.
AATCTGGCGGCTCTTCAAGACCTAGATCGGCGCACGATCCGTACAGGTCATCTAAATCGTCGTCTTCTGAATCAACGCTGATTGGATCGGTTCCTCGCGCCGCTTCAAGGGTGACGATCACACGTGTCTTCGCCTCAGCAATGCCGAGTGGAACCGACAGGTGCAAGACGCCATCGGAGCCGACCTCAGATTCTAATTGGATTGATTGCATAAATGGCACCTCCTTATAAGCCATTATAGTCACATCCGATCTTGCTTTTCTTCCGGTGTCTCGGCCGCTTCCATTCCGGCGGCGATGGCTTGGCTGATGTTTTCTGTCTCTCGGTCATCGGTTTCCGCCGCTTGCTCAACTGTCTCCGCGGGTGGTTCGACGACGTCGGCAAGCGGAACTGGTTCAACCTGGTCCTCGGTCGTCGTGGCCGCAGGCGGTTCGTCCATCGTAGCAGGCACGTACAGTGTAGCATTGCTAGTTTCCGCTACCGTCTCATCCGTACCCTCAGCCTGCTGTGCCTCGACGGTTTGCTCCGCCAGCGCTTCCGTCGCTTCGGGCGGAGCTTCTTCGACCGGCTCAATTACCGGCGCGGGGCGCTCTTCGATCACGCGCAACAGCACCAGCGTGGTGTCGTCGTAGCGCATCTGGTTCGCTTCGCGCAGAGAGGTAATCTCTTGCCGCCATTGGTCGTCGGGCATTTCCCAATAAGACCGCCAATCGACCGGCTCGCCCGACTCGCCGCGCGTCATGGCCCAGAGCGCCAACGCGTCGGTCGCCAGCACAAGCCAATCGCCGGGCGGACATTCAGCTTCGTAAAGGTTGAATTCGAGCAGATGATCGGCCTGTCGATCGACGCTGCCGATCACCGCCGGGTTCAGCCCAAAATCGCCGGATTTCTCCACCGGAAAGTGCTTGAGACACTCATCGCCGCGGAGATGAAACAGGCAGGTGTCGCCCAGGGCCAGCGCGCGCAGATGGTACTGGGTTGCGTGCCCGTCGTCGGCGGTTTGTGTGGGTGTGAGTTCGGTCCACAACAGGGTGCTCATTGCCCCGTCGATCATTTTGGGCCGCTGGTACCAGGTGAGACGGCCCATGTCGATGCCGCCGCGCCAGGCCGAGCGCTGTTCGTCGAGCCAAGCGCGGAAAGCCTCCTGATCGTCAACGACGCGCGGAGACTGGACCATCGATCGAACAAGAATGTTCGCCCACGGACCCGAAAAAATGGTGGAGCTCACGCCGTCGGCGACCGAGGCCGTGCCGCGTTCGGCGTCGAGCGCGAAGGCGTCCTGGCACTGCGCCGGTTCGTCGACGTCTTTGGCGAGCAAAAAGGTACGGGATTCAAAACGCATGGTTGATTGGATAACCGGCTCGCCGCAACACTTTACAGTCTCTGTAGGGAACGGACTCCGTGCCGTTCCGTGGGGCGGCGCGACGTCGACTCGTCGTTCGCGGAACGCCACGGAGGGCGTTCCCTACAGATCGTTCAAGCGCCGACCACCTGCTTTACCCCCTCGAGCAATAGATCAAATTTTCCATTGACGACCATGCCACGCGATTCGGCCGTGATCGCCGGCTTGTCGGCTGCGAGCTGCTCGCGGCCCAAGAGCAAGCTCGTCGCTTCCCACAGCTTTTTCAACGCCGGCACCTCGATCTCGTCGGCCGTGGCTGGGTAGGCGAGCGACTTGTGTGGCTCTTCGGTGACGATCAGATGATAGAGCGTCACGGGCCCCGCGGCGGTCGAAACGCGGCTCAGCGCGCCGGCGGCCCAGTCGACGTCGCCCGGCTCGATGTGGCCGCGCGTCAGGTGCAGCACGATCGGTGCCAGCCTGGCCTGCGGCTGTTGGCGGCACCATTCGCTCGCCAGCTCGGCGACCTTTTCAAACGCGGTCACCGGCGGCGCGCCGGCCGTCGGTTCGACATCAAAATAGATCGGCTTCTTGCGATTGAGCGTGATCAGGCCGCCGATGCCGTTGGAAACCTGTTCTTCGACTTCTTCCACGCGAATCGCCCCGTCGGCCAGCTCGGCGGCGGGCACGATGCGCTTGCCGGCCAGGGGGCCTTCAAAGGTGTCGCGCACCTCCACTTCGCCCGACGAACCCAGGCCATACGAAACGATCGCCGTGTCGATGGCCGCCGGGCATTTGCCGATTTGCTTGAGCAGGTCGTTGGCGTGCTCCTGCAAGCGGGCCACCGGGTTTTGCAGGCTGCCGCTGAAGGGATCGGCCACCGAGCGGTCGAGCACCAGCACGATGAGGGCGGACGATTCGCCGCCCGAGGCTGCAGCGGTTGGTGCGGTAGCGGCAGGCGCAGCGGTAGCGTCTGCCGCTGGGGCCGGGGCGGTGGCAACAGCAGAGCCGGCCACGAGGGACGGGGCTATCGACGGCCAGTCGCGCGTGTGGGCCTTGACCAAGCCGAGCAGCGGAATCAGGTCGGCCATCTTGGCGTTGTAGATCAGCCCGCGAGCGCCGGGATTGATGGTCACGCGCGCGGCCTGCAGCGCCTCGATCAGGTGCGGAGGCAATACGCTGGCGCGGCGAAACAGGTCACGGGCAGAGCCAACCGTGAGATACATGTAATTCGACGGATAGGCCGATGTCACCACGTTGGCGGACGCCGCCAAGTGGGCCTGCAAAAGCAGCGGATGTCCGCCCGGCGTGGTCAGCTCCATTAACTTGCCCACAGCCACTTGTGGGTTTCCATCGCCCGAGGCGCCGGCGGAAATGTGAATGATCAGCGGCATGCCGGGCTCATTGCCAGCGTCGGCAGCCCAGCGGCCGAGCAGTTCGCGGCAAAAGCTATAAGCGGCGATCTGCGGGGCTTTGCTTCCGAGTTTCGGCCCATACCAGACCGGAAACTCGACGCTCTCTTCGCGCGGCGGACCGAACGTGCCGGTGGGAACCTTTCGGGTACGGGTTTCGGTGCGCAACGGCACCGCCGCCAGCTCGCCAGTGGGCACAAATTCGCGTCCGGCTAGCGCCCCGCCCCAGCGCGAGCCGACGTTGACCTGGCCGGCAGCGTCGGCCTGATAACCGACAATCGCCAGAGGAAAGCTGGGGCCGGAGGCGAGTTGCTTGAGCAGAGCGTTGACGGCGGTGGCCACACGATCGGCGTTCGACTTGGTCGACACCTTGCCGTCGGTGGTCAGCTCGCGCATCACGGCGCCCATGCCGGCCGATTCATCGATCAGTAAGACAACGCAACCGGGGTTCGTGGGAGGCATCATTGTTTCCAGAGTGCGGAGTTTTAAGGTGGCTCGGGGCCTTGTGCCCCGCTGTTCGAAGGTAATCGGCAGCTTTGTTCTCGATTCCACAACCCGGGCAATCGCCGGAACCGCGGGGCACAAGGCCCCGAGCTACCTCGCCGTGTCGCCTCTTTGCCGTGTCGCCTCTTCGCGGCGCACCGTCACGCTTCGGCCCTAGCTAGCCGCCCGGAAAACCAATCAGCGCAAGTTCCCCGGCGCGGCCGCCCGTGTACCCATGTCGAGAAACTTTAGCAAGGCCACCATGTCGGCGTTAAAGGCCATGCCGCGGGCGTTGGGCTTCAGCTCCAAGCCTTCGGCCACGGCTCGATTGAAAATCGTTTCGGGCAGCACGCTCGACATGTCGAACAGCACGCGGGCCAGATCGTCTGGCAAGATCTCGTTGCTGGCCGGGAACATAAACGGATCGGCCGCCGTCATCGACAGATGGCAATTGAAGAGCAGCACGTTGCCGTCGTCGGTGGCCAGTTGCTTGACGGCGTCGGCGTAGGGAATCGGGTCGCCGTCTTGCGATTCGCCATCGGTGATGTTGATGACGATCGGCGGGAAACTCGATTGATGGTCCTTGATCCAATTCTCCAGCACTTCGTAGACGTGATGCAGCATGTTGCACATCGGCGTGCCGCCCTGCGCCTTGGGGTCAACCCAGATGGGCATTTCGGCCGCCATCGAGATCATCTCGCCGGTGTCTTCGTCGGGCAACTGCTGCTCTTTCTGGTCGATGCGCAGCGGGTTGGCGCCGACTTCGGTAATGGAAACCAGCTCGCGGCCGGCCAGGGCGCCTTGCAGGGCCGACTCGATGATCGGGTTGCCCTGCTCGTCGGTGCTGTAGCCGAGCACGCCCACGTCCATCCAGTCTTTGATGCCCGTGTCGCCGCTCGCGCGGATGGTCATGTTTTGCAGCCAGGCGTTGATGGCCGTCACCAGCTCGTCGCACTTGCGCTGGCTGGAGTTGCCCAACGGCTCTTCCATCGAAAACGATTGATCGAGCAGGAACACAAAACAGGCTTTGCGGGCACGACTGATTTCTTGTGTGTAGGGCATGGTTGGGTCCTATAGAGAATAAACGGAAATCCTTGAATTATTGGGCGGCAGTGGTGGGCTTCTTATGGCCCATTCGGCGGATACATCCTTTCAAAGTCGACGGTAGGCGACTGTTGGATTTTCTGAGGCATGGCTCCGATGTCCAAAGGTAGTTGCATTGGTAATTGCGCGCGGTCCGTTAATCGCCATGTTCGGACGGGAACGCCGTACGTGCTATGTGGGTTCATGGCTCCCTCCCCAAGACCGCGATGAACTCATCCCAATGCCGCAACACGCTGCGGGTGGTGGCCGCGGCGTCGCGAAACGTCCAATCGCGGCACGAGCGATCGGGTTCGTCGTCGATGCCCCAGCGCTCGCGATACGTGGCCAGGTCTTTCTCCCAGCTTTCGCATTGGTCGGCGAACTGCTGCCAGTCGGTCTTGCTGCCGCCTTCGCGCACCAGCTTCGCCGTCTGGTCGTTGTAACTCTGCGCCCACACCACATACTGTGGCGTGGCGGGCGGCTGCTCAAACGCGTCGAGGCTGATCTGTTCGTCGCCACGCGGCGCGGTCTGGCGGTGCTTGCGATCGGTCCAAAACCGCCACTGCTCGGCGCCGGGCGGCAAAAAGAAAATGCCGATTTTCCGCTGCCCGCTCTTGGTCACCGCCTCTTGTTTGCCCAACAAATCGTCCGGCGGCGCCAGTCGCGGAAAAGCGTGGTCGAGCATCCATTGATTCACCTGGCGGCGGGCGTCTTGCTTTACGCCGTCGCCCAGGCGGTTGTCGCCCACGATTTTGGCCGCGTCTTCCAGCAGAGTATCGAGGTTCGTAGACTGGCCCAGCGAGGCGACGGTCAATTCCATTCGCAGCCGGTCGCGGCGCGCTTCGAGCTTGGCCTGCTGATCGGCCTCGGCCCGGGTGGGCGGATCGGGCCAGCGACGCAAGAATTTTTCCAGCTCGTTGAACAAGTCGCGATCGGCCGGCCCGCCCGAGGTGCGCGAGGCAAGCTCCTCGTAGCCCTTGAGATATTCGGCCCGTTTGCGCAGGGTGCGCAGTTGCTCGATCACATCGGCGTCGGCGGCCTGCGCCAACGGCGCGCCGCTGAGCTGCTTGAGGCAGGCGTCGTAACGGCCGCGGTTTAAATCGTCGATGGCCAAGGCCAGGGCGTCGCCCAGGCGGTCTTGCTGCTGGTATTGAGCGATTTCATTTTCAAGCTGTGCGGCCTTATGGTCGAGCAGCGCGAAGAAATCGTCGGCGCCATCGACTTTGGAAAAGTTGGGCCGTTGTTCGGCGAACGCCCGCAGCTTGGTCAAGCTCTGCTCGGCCCGTTGTCGCCGCACCACGGGCGAAGCGTCGGCTGTGGGTAAAACCAGCCCCACGTCGGCATATTTTTTCACCAGCCGGCGGGCCGCTTCCGACTGTTGCCAGCGTTCGACGCCCTTGGCCAACGCCGGGCTGGCGGGCCGCGGCAGCTCGGGCGAGATCGTGTCGAACAAGCCGGTGCGGGCCAGTTCGTTGACCACCGCTTCGTCCTTCTTCGACTTTTCGGCGGTGCCGGCGGCCAGCTCGCCCGCCGCCGCCGCGTGGCGCTGTTCGTCGGCCGCGGCCGGCTGGGGGCGGTTCGACACCGCTTCCCACAAGCTCCAGCCGGTGAGCAAACCCAACGGCAGGCAGGCCAAGAGCAATACGACGGTATACTTCATTCTTTTGGCTGCGATCGTGACAGCGCGGTGCGTTTGCGTAAAAGTCGGTGGCTGGGGCAGAGCCTTGGCGATGCCCCGGCCGTCTCATTCGTCGTCTCTGCCCCTTGTCGACGCGTCGTCCAATTCGGGCGGCTGCGGGTTGCCCAGGATCAAATACATCGCCTGCACGTCGTCATCCACCCTGCGATAGACGACGGCCGAAAGCGACGAAGCGTGCGCCCGCAACATCGGCGTCCGTCCGGCGCGCTGGCGATCCTGGATGTCCACCTGCTTGCTCAACTCCGAGATCTGATTAGCCAGCTCGCCCTTCTTCAGGGTCGCGGCCTCGATCAGCCTTTTGAATTGTTGCAGATAACTTGCCATGGCCGTCTCGTCCGGCGACGCCGCGAGCGTCGGCGCCGATGGAAATGCGACCAAGCGGGCCAGCTCCGCCACACGCGCGTTAAAGTCGGCTCGCAGCTTGGGCTTGAACTTACGCATCGCGCTCTCGCTCGGACTTTTCACCTTGCTCGTCAGTTGGCCAATTCTTGACGATAACTGGCGAGCCTTGTCGAGCAAAGCCTTTTTTTTCACGAGCTCCGGGTCGTCGGGCAAACCGACGGTAACCAGCCAGGAGGGCGCATGGTCGCTTTCACGAATCCAACTCACCTGGGCCGTCTCGATAAGGAATTCCTGCGGCAAATTCTCGATCAGATAGGGCGGTCTGGCGTCGGGCGGCTGGCCAAAGACGAGCGAGCGGTTGTCTTCGAGTACGATCCGGCCCGGCCCCAAAAACAGCTCGTCGTCGGCCAGAGGTGGAAAGGCCGCCAGCTTCAGCGTGGGCCCGTCGAGCTTGCCCGCCGCGGCGGTCAGTGACAGTGGCCCGACTCGACTCGGCTGCGACAAGGCGATATACAGCGTAGGCTCGGCCGACTCGATTTTCACGACGCAACGCCGCAGAAAATCCTGGCAGTTGCGAGCAGGGTGCTCATCTTCTTCCGCCAATTTGGACCAGCGAAACACTACTCCCTTGTCGGTCGCTTGAAGTGTGGCTAGCGACAGCGGCGGGGCGTCGGCGGAGCGGATCAAGGCCACTTCGAGTCTGTCGGCGGTGTTGCGCGCGGTGACCTTGCCCGGCCCATCGAGCTGCCGATTGACAAAATCGAGGCCGAGCAAAATTAACGACGGATCTTTGGGGCCAGGATTCCATTGGTGGACGTAGATGGGTTCATAGGTGGCCTTGACCTTGATAAGCGGCGGAACGCTGGCTGCGGGAGCTTCGGCCGTGATGGTCGGCGGAGCGGGCGGTTTGGCGTTGTCGGCTTCTGCCTTGCCGGCAGCCACGGCGTCGTCGCTGGAAGGCGCAGATTGGTCGTCGGGGGCGGCCGGCGGCTTGGGATCCGGCTTGGGCTTGTCGGCGGGCGTCTCGGTTTTCGCGGGCACGGCATCGGGCGCTGCCGGGTCAGGTTTCGCGGGTGGTGGAGTTGGCGGAGTGTCGTCATCGTCGCTCTTTTGAGTCGTTGCCGACTTATGGGGTGTTGTCGCCGACTTATTGGGCGTGGCCGGTGTTGCGCCGTCATTCATCTTTCCGTCCGCTGGGTTCGCGGAATGATTGGCGTCATCGCCGTCCGACGCCGCGTGCGCAGCTTGTTCCTTCGGCGGGGGATTCTTGACCGGCGAGGCCGGCGTCTTGGGTTCCGGCTTGATCTGCACCCCTGGGGCGTTGGGATCGTTCGTGGGCGTCGCCTTGCTGGGCGCCTCAGGATTCTTCACGGGCGTCTGCCCGGTCGCCGGGTTTTGGGCCAGCGTGTTTTGGGCCAGCGTGTTTTGGGCCACCGTGTTTTGGGCCACCGTGCGATCCGTAGTTGTCGGTTGACTCGACGCGTTGCGCCGAGCGCGGCTCGCAATCTCAACCCCAAGACCGAGCGCCAGCACGACCACCGCGGCGCTGGCTCCCACGATGAGATGTTTCGACACTTGCTGCTTGTGCCGCACGGCCTTGCCAGAGGACAAGACGCCGATTGAGGGCTGGCCCTTCCGCTTCTTCACTTTGCCTTTACCGCGGACCTCGTGCCAGTCGCCATACTCGAAAAACCGGCTGAGACGCGACCAAAACGGCTCGGGCAAAAAATCCGGTCGGTGGACAATCTCCATGCCCAATTTCCTCAGCGCGGCTTGCCGCCGCGATCCGCGCTCGTCGTCGGCATAGACCAGCGCGCGCTGCTCGAAGTCGCGCAGCAGGGCCTGCATTTGCGTTTGCTGTGCGGCGCGGCGCGTCTCTTGCGAGCGGTCGTCCGCTGGAAGGGCGACCGGCGGAATCGAGGAAGGCATCGAAAACCCAGACGCCCGCGCGATGACCTGCAGCCGCTTCAGCACCTGGTCAGGAGTAACGATCGACCGGGCGATCGCATCATCAAGCTCGTCGAGATCGGGCGCGCGCCGGCGCATCGCACGCGAGAGCGCCTCAGCCAAGGCGCGCAAATCGCGCGGGGCCGCCGGCTTCAATTTGCTCTTGAGCCACTCCACGCGCCCGGTGGCCGCGGGCTTGTGTTCGTCGCGCAGCTTTTCCAAGGTCTGGCCGATCGTTCGCCAATCGGCCAACCTGCGCTCGGCCATGTCGGGATCGGGAAAATACGCCACCCAGAGTTCCAAGGCCGCCAGCCATTTTTGAAACTGCCGCGGGTACGAGGGCAGCTCGTACAATAAGCGGCCCAGCCGCTCGGCCAACATCGGCTCGGTGGGCAGAATGCAGGCCCGCAACGCCTCGCGTTGCTCGACGATCGTCTCGATGAACTGCACGTCGTTCTGCTCGGCCAGCCGCCGTAGCAAAAGCTTCTTCAGCGCCCCCTGGCTGCGCGATTCGGCCCGGCAGACCCGTATCAAAGTCAGCAGCAGCGGCTTGTGCTGCGCATCGGGCACCGACTCGTACAGCGGCACGAGCACCTGCTCGGGCAACCGCGCGAACAATCGCTCCAGCAGCGGACGCTGATCGCCGGTCGGACGAATGGTCGGATGCATCTCTTCGGCCCAGAGCTTTTCGCAGCCGTCGGGCAGGCGGCGAAATCGCGTCACATAGTACTGCAGCGCGTCGAGCTTGGCCGGCGCTGCGATCCGTGTCGATGCCAACAGTTCAGGAAACTTTTCCGGCGGCAGCTTGTTCAACAGAAACTGCGCCGGCCCGTGCAAATCGGCGGGCACCGAGTCGCCGGCCACCAGTTCGAGCACTTGCAAGTGATTCGGCGAACCGGCCACGCGCTGCAGCTCGGGCCAGCCGGGTTCCGCGTTGGCGAGTTGATGGCGGACTTCTTGACGCAAATAGTTGGCCGCCACGTTTGACCCGCGCCACGACCCATCGGCCAGCGGCTCGGCCGAGAGCACGTGCGACACCAGCCTGTGCGTCTGCGCCAGCACTTCCAAATCCTCAGGCCGCTTGGCGCCGGCCGCTTGAAAACTTTCGAGCAACCGATCGACGTTCGCCCAGCCGTCGGCCAGCAATCGCTCGACGATGAACCGCGCGTACTCGCCCGGCGGCGGGCCACTTTCGGACATTCGGCCGGTGTAGGTGTTGAGCACCAGGCCGCCGCGGCGATAGAGATCGGGCCGCACATCGCTTGTTTCCGGCGCGAAGAACGTCGTCGCCGCCAGCGTTACCGGCAGTCGTTCGGCCGCTTGCTCGTAGGTCGAGAAGCTCACGCCGTCAAGCAAGGCGGTGGGCAAGAGCCGCGCGGCACCGTAAAACACCAGTGCTGCCACGCTCGGCTCGGTGACCAACAGCACGCTGGCGCGGCGGGGCAGGCCCAACGCCAGCAATCCTTGCAGCGTATTTACCAGCAAATCGGTCCGCTCGTGCGCCGGCATGCTTTGCCAACGCGGTGGCACGACATGGGCCGGATCGTCAAGTGGTCCGCCGGCGGGCGTTTGCAGAAATCGCAGCACCAGCTCGTCATCGAGCGCCGGCCGCGCCCCGGCCCAAAGATCGTCGAGCCGTTCGAGCGCCGGCAACTTGCGCGGCAGCTCGGGCGAATCTTGGTCTGTCCAAGGCGCCTGCCAGAGCCGCAGGGCGTCGAGCGTCGACCACGCCGAGCCGGCCGACGCGGCCGGGTCACGCGGCGTCAGCAGTACATGGGCAAAATACGACCCGACCCGCCCGGCAGTATCAGTCGCACGATAGGAGATCTGCCCGACCAATTGCAGATTGCCCATCGACGGTAAGACAAAGAACCGTCGCGGGGCGCTTTCGGCGTCGAGCCGAGGTTTTTCTTCGCCCGGCGTATCGCTAGGCAGGTAATACGACAAGAACCGCTCGATCTGCCGATAATAGTCGCGCAGCTCATTGCGCTCCAGCGAGGCCGCGCGGGCGCTGTACCCCAGCACGCGATCGGCCAGTTCGCCTTCGCGCGGCTCGAGCACCGAGGTGCCGTAGGTGCAGTGGGTACAGTAGATTTGGTGGATCACGGGCAGGGGGCAGGATTCAGGATTCGGGGGTCAGGGATCAAAAAAGGGTTCAGGGTTCAGGGTTCAGCATTTTCGTGAACGTCTCTTCGCTCGCGCGATGGTGTTTGGTGGTTTGTGCCGTTTCGTCGTTCCTTCTCCGCGTCTCCCCCTCTCCGCGTCTCCCCGTCGCCTCTTCGCCCCGTCGCCTCTTCGCCGTGTCGCCTCTTCGCCGTGTCGCTCCGGCTACCGCCCCCAGCCGCCAACCCACTTCGTCGGCTTCGCGGCGGGGACCTCGATTCTTCCCAGCACCAGCGGTTCGCTGGCAAACTGTTCAAAGCCGACGTCAACCACCGCCCACACGACCACATAGCCGCCCTGCCAGGCGGGGTCGACGTGGAGCAGCCGGCTGCCTCCACCCTCTTCATAACTTTTGCGATCGACCGGCAGGCGGATCATCGCGGCAAGCTGCCGTGGATCGCCGCCCCGCCGCGGCGGCTCGCGGCAAACCGCCACGACGCATTGCTCGCTGAACCGCGGCTGCGGCCACTGCCAACAAATGCGGAACGTGGTGTTGCCGCTCGGCTCTCGCATTAACCCCCGCCGGGCCAGCGGCGGCGCTAAACCCAGTTTATCGCTGGGCAGCACTTCGGCCAAAATCCATTCTCGCAAACGCGCCTGGTGCGAGGCAAATTCCTGCGGGTGACGCCGCAACACACGGGCGTCGAAATCATCGCGAAACGCCTGGCGGTCGTTCCGCTTGAGTGTCGACAGCAGGTGCCGAAAGGTGCGCATCTCGGCCACAGCACTCTTGGCCACGCGGGCCCAATCGTGCGGCAATGGATAGCCGGTCAGGCAGTCGTCGGCCACCAGGTCGGCGATCCGCAGTTTATTGTTGGCCGCGATCGCCTTTTTCAATTCGCCCAGCACTTCTTGCCGCTTGGCCGCCTGCCGCCAGGTGGCCCGCCACGGCTCGGCGTCGTGACATTCGGCCAACAGCGCGTCGTTCCAGGTATTCAATAGCCTGACATCGAGCTGCGGGGCCTGCTCGATCGCATAGGTTGAGGGAATCTGTCGGAGAATGTGCAGCACCGCCGCCCGTTCGACCGCCGTGGCCGCCCGCGCCCGAACTTTGGCCGGCGCCAATGCTCGACCCTTCAGCGCGTGAAGCTTTTCCCAGAGGGCCGCCAAATTCAAATCCGAAACTGGTTCGGCCAACGCCCGCTGCAACTTGGCCAACACGTGCAAACGATCGTGGGCCAACTGCACGCGCGGCTTGAACTGATGCTCGTAGGCGTCGGGCAGGCCGGCGGCCAACTTAAAGAGCTGCTCCTCATTGGCGATGCTCAGCGGCTGGGCCGCTTGCCGCTCGAGTTGTCCCACGGTTTCCAGACGCTGGCGGGCCGCTTCGAGGCGGGGCCGCTCGCGCTCGGCACGCGGCCAACCGGCGAAAACCTTTTCGTTCCAAGCACGCAGCAGCGATTCATCGGCGTCCTGCCGGATGGTGTGAGGCACTTTCTGAAAATCGGTCCAGGCGCGTTCGCGCTTGAGCAAACCTTCGATCTCGCGTTGGCGGCTGTCGGTTTCCGGATGCCCGCCCAGCCCGGCCAGCTTGTGCCAGGCGGCGGCCAGTGCCGCGGCATCGACATCCTTCTGGGCGAGCAGCGCCAGCAGCGTGTCGCAAAGCTGATTGCGCTCGCGCCACGAGGACACATCGGCGGCGAAACGCGCGGCGCTTTTGCGGCTGGCTAACAACGTCTGGTTCGAGTCCCAGATCTGCACGAACTGCCGCCACGAGCGCGCCTGCTTGGCTTTTTCCAACTGGTCGAGCAGCGGCGCCACTTTGGCGGCCGACCGGGCCACGACCACCGCCGCCTGGGCCTGCGGATAGTCGTCGAGCAATTTGGGTTGATAAAGCTGCTGCATCGCCTTCTCGTCACCGGCCTCGACGGCACGCTCCAAATCGCGCCGCTGCTTGACGCGTTGCTCGGCCTCGCGCTGCCGGGCTTGCAGCCTGGCGGGAGCGGCGGCGAGCGGCTTTTTGCTTCGGGCGAGCAGCTCGACGGCCTGGTCGAAATCGCGGGCATTGAGCAGCGACTCGACCTTATCGAACGAAAACAGCACCTGGTCGAGCCGGGGCACTTTGTCGATCGGCCCTTTGCGCAGCGTCAGCAGTTCATCGACCAGCCGCGGCACTTCGGTGTCGCTCGACCGACACAGTGCCTTAATCAGGTCCGAATGACCGGGGTCTTCCAGATCTTCGTGGCGGAACAAGAGCTTGTCGTATTGCAGGCTTTCGACAAACTGGTTCCACAGCTCGGGCGCCGCCGCCAACGCCCGCAGCGCCGCCAGGATGAACAGCGCCGAATAATTGTCGAGGCCGAGCGAAAGCTTGGTCTCGTGGTCGCGGCCCGGATGCTGGTAAGGATCGACGCCGATCTCCAGGTTGGTCCGGCCGACCAGCGCCGGCACGCACATGCAGTCGTAATCGACCAGCTTAAGCCGCCCGCGATCGGTGACCATCACGTTGGCATGCTGGAGGTCTCCGTGGGCGATCTGGGCGGCCGTAAGCTGCCCGACCAGCTCGACCCATAGCTCGGCGGCCTTGGCGAGCTGCGTGCGGTTCTTGTCGCGGCACTGTCGAGCGACCCATTTGAACAGCGTCTCGCCCGACACCCATTCCATGGTGACCAGCGGATAAAACTTGCCGTCGCCGGAGGAGCGGACACCGTCGTCGCGATAGGTGAAACCGACCAGCGGCTCGACCTTGCGGCCCTGCAAGTACGACGCGATGGCCTGATACCGATCGCGGCGTTCGGAAGCCGCGCTGGTAAACACCCGAATGGCCATCGCGTTGCCGTTGCCGAAGCTGCCCTTGTAGACCGTGGCAAACGCGCCCGACCAGGCCCGCGGCTGGCTGTTGTCATCTTTCTCGACGACGATCGACTTCAGCTCGGCGGCGCGAAACGCCAACTTTGGATGCTGCAGCATCGTGCTGAAGTGCGAAGCCAGGGGCCAGGACAGGGCAGACGGCATGCTGCCATTCTATGCCAAGTCGGCCCGTGATTCATGGGTCGTGGGCGGGCAAAAAACGCCGTCTTTCCTTACGGTTTTGTAGGGAACGCCCTCCGTGACGTTCCGCGAGGGGCGGCGCAGGGCCGTCGCCGTGCTGACCTTTCGGTGAGCGGTGGCAAAAAACTCATCGCCGCCGGAGGCAAGCCTCCGGCGGCGATGATTGCGACGAACGAGAAGATAAGGAAATAGGTTGCTCGCGGGATCCTTTCCCGACATTCCATTACGAGCAACCCATGCTGTTGCCGCAGTTGTGGCAGAGGTAACAGTTGCCGGCCCGCACCGTGATGGCGCCGCAGTTGTCGCAGCTCGGGGCGTCGGTCTGGAAGCTGGCGAACTGATCGCTGCGAGTCAGCGAGCCCGAGAGCATCTCGTCGAGGTCCCATTTGGCAGCCATGCCGGCGCGCTCCAGCAGCGTGGCGCCGCCCGAGACGACGCTCGTTGCGCCGCCGTGCTTGCCATGCCCGTTCTTGTGAGTCGCACCGTTCGTGCCATTGCTTGAGAGCTTCGCCGAGGCCGAGCTAGCAACGGTGGCCGGAGCTCCGGCCGTCTTGGGCAATCCAGGCCCGACCGTCAGCCCGCCGGCCTTCGTGGCGGCGGGCTTCGACTCCCCCGGCGATTCTTCTCCTTCCTTGCCGCTGGCGTCGGCGGCGGGCAGGCCAATGCTCGCCTCGCGGTAGCCGGGCAAGAAGGTGATGCCCAGCCATCGGAAAATGTAATCGACAATGCTCTTGGCAATGCGAATGTCGGGGTTCTTGGTATGACCCATCGGCTCGAACCGCGTGTGCGAGAACTTGTTCACGTACACTTCCAGCGGCACGCCGTATTGCAGGCTCATCGACACCGCCGTGCCGAAGCTGTCCATCAGCCCGCCGATGGTGCTGCCTTCTTTGGCCATCGTGATGAACAGCTCGCCCGGCCGGCCGTCGTCGTAGAGGCCGACGGTGATATAGCCCTCATGCCCGGCCACGCTGAACTTGTGCGTGACCGAGTTGCGGGTGTCGGGCAGGCGTTCGCGGCGCGGGGCGGCCTTTTGTTTTTCGGCCGCCTTGTCGCCCTCGGTGCTGGTCGAGAGCGGCTGGCTTTCCTTCGAGCCGTCGCGATAGATGGCCAGCGCCTTCAACCCCAGCCGCCAGCCTTCGAGATACGCCTCGGCGATGTCGGCCGGCGTGGTGTCGCGCGGCATGTTCACGGTCTTCGAGATGGCGCCCGACAAAAACGGCTGGGCCGCCGCCATCATCCGCACGTGAGCACGCCAGGCGATCGACCGCGTGCCGTTGCGCGGTTGAAACGCACAGTCGAAGACCGAGAGATGCTCGTCCTTCAGATCGGCCGCGCCCTCGATGGTGTCTTCGCGGTCGATGTAGCCCAAGATCGACTCGATCTCGGGCTGATCGTAACCGAGCGTTTGCAGCGCCAGCGGCACGGTGTTATTGACAATCTTCAACATGCCGCCGCCGGCCAACTGCTTGTACTTGACCAGGGCGATGTCGGGCTCGATGCCCGTCGTGTCGCAATCCATCAAGAAGCTGATGGTGCCGGTGGGGGCCAGCACGGTGGCCTGCGCGTTGCGGAAGCCGTAGAGCCGTCCGTTGGCCAGCACTTCGTCCCACACGGCGCGAGCGGCGTCTTTGAGATACGCCGGGCAGGCCGGGTCGATCTCTTCGACCGCGCGGCGGTGCATGTCCATCACATGCAGCATCGGCTCGCGGTTTTCGGCATAGCCGTCGAAGGGGCCGACCGCCGCGGCCAGCTCGACGCTTGTCAGGTTGCCGGCCCCGTGCAGCAGAGCGGTCATCGCCCCGCACAGGCCCAAGGCCGCCGGCGAATCGTAGGCCACGCCGCTCGACATGATCAGGCTGCCCAGGTTCGAATAACCCAATCCCAGCGGACGGAAGCGATGGCTGTTGGCGGCGATGCGTTTGGTCGGATAACTCGCGTGATCGACCAAGATTTCCTGGGCGATGAAGTAGATGCGGCAAGCCGCCTGGAACCGCTCGACGTCGAATCCCGGCGCGCCGGGATCGTCGCGGCGGAACTTCATCAGGTTGACGCTGGCCAGGTTGCAGGCCGTGTCGTCCAAGAACATATACTCCGAGCACGGGTTCGAGGCGTTGATTCGCCCCGAGTTCGGGCAAGTGTGCCAGCGGTTGATGGTCGTGTCGTATTGCACGCCGGGGTCGCCGCAATGCCAGGCACAGTCGGCCATGCGGTCGAGCAGCTCGCGGGCTTGGTAGCTGGGGCCGGGCCGCTCGGGCTGCGTCACCCAGTGCGTGGTCCAGGGCTGATCGGCTTCGACCGCCTGCATGAACTCGTCGGTCACGCGCACCGAAAGATTGGCGTTCTGGAACAGAATCGAGCTATAGGCTTCGCCGTTGAAGTTCGACTCGTAGCCGTTGGCGATGAGCACGCGGGCTTTGCGTTCTTCCTTGGCTTTGCACTCGATGAATTCGAGCACGTCGGGGTGCCAGATCTTGATCGACTGCATTTTGGCGGCCCGGCGGGTTTTGCCGCCGCTCTTGACGACCGCCGCGATCTGGTCGTAGACGCGCATGAACGAGAGCGGGCCGGAGGGCTTGCCACCGCCCGACAGCTTTTCGCGGTGCGACCGCAGCGTCGAGAGATCGGTGCCGGTGCCCGAGCCGAACTTGAAGAGCATCGCTTCGCTGCGGGCCAGCTCCATGATGTCTTCCATGTCGTCGCGGACGCTCTGAATGAAGCAGGCCGAGCCTTGCGGATATTCGTAGGGGTTTTCCGGCTGGCGTACTTCGGCCGCTTCGGCGTCCCAGTGCCAGTTGCACTGCGCCCCTTTCACGCCGTATTGATGGTAAAGGCCGACGTTAAACCAGACCGGCGAATTGAACGCCCCGTGCTGGTGGAGGCAGAGCCAAGTCAGCTCGCGGTAGAACTGCTCGCCATCTTCGGGCGAGGCGAAGTAGCCGTCTTTGATGCCCCAGTCGGCGATGGTGCGGCTGACGCGGTGGATCAACTGCCGCACGCTCTTCTCGCGCTGCGGCGTGCCGACCTCGCCATAGAAGTATTTGCTGCAAACCACGTTGGTGGCCAGTTGGCTCCAGAAGGCGGGCACCTCGCAGTCGTGCTGCTCGAAGAGCACCTCGCCCGACTCGCCCTTGATGGCCGCCGTGCGGACTTCCCAGGCGACCGTCTCGAACGGATCGGCGACGTGATGCGGGCAGAACTGCGGCTCGATATTCAACCCGCGAGAGAAACGGCGGCCATGTTTGCTCTTCGCACGCTCGACCTGGGCAGCCTGCCCCGCAACCAGACCCACGCTCGAATCGGCCATAAGAGAACTCCTCTGCTAAAAGAGACCGGGCATCCATTCCAATATACAGAGGTACACTTCCTGCGGTGAAAGATATCGGCAATTGCAGGCCATAGGGATGCCATTCTCCGGCCCAATTCAACCCGCCGCTTCACCCGGCAACGTGCCCGGCGGCGAGCCGGGCGCAGTCACCCAACAACAACTATATATTGTAGGCGTCATGCTCTGAAACTACAATATGCAGTTGTTAGGGAAGAGTTTACCCGCTTTGGCCGCGGCGTCAACTGGGCGGAAAAAGTTTGTCCCAACCTCAATGTTGGGGCAGTGTTAGCGAAATGTTCAGCCGATGGCCCGTGCTGTCGTTGCTAGCGGAGAGATGATGCAACCGGCGTGCTGGCAAGAGGTTCGGGATTTTCGCCGGGCGTGGTCGAGCGTGACCGGTAACCCCGCATTTTTTCAGGGCTGTTTTTCGCCCGCCAAGGGCTTGCGGCGAGTTGTTCGGCCGAGACGTTGGCTACCGTATTAGCGGGTACTTCGCCGCATTGCTGGAATGGGCGTTGAATTGAGCTGAGCTCTGAGGTCCCGCAAGATCGCCCGGCGTTTTTTGAGCGCACGCTGATCCCAATCTGCGAGTATCGAAGAAGCGGTTCGCTTATCGTACTTGCCGGCCTCTACCGACTCTCGCACCGACTCGTGCAACCGCTCGATTAGCTCGATTTCTCGCGTGCGGTGTTCGACGGCCGCCGGGAGATCGTCCGTTAATTCGCAGAGCAAGGCCAACGCCTCGGCTCTGACGATCGCAACGTCATTTTCGGGCAATTCTTCGGTGATTTGCCGCAGGCGAGACGAATATTTCCGCGCGGCGGCCCTATTGCCGCTTTCATAAAGGTGGGCATGAACACGTTCGCAGACCTTGCTTAGCTCACCCCAGATCGCAGGGCGGGTTGCCGCGGGCGTTGTATGCTTCGTGTGACCCATTCGTGCGTCGTTGCCTTTTGATCACGTCGGCCGCACCCAAATTCTACGCTAAGAGTGGTATCGCCGCCATTTGGGCGGATTTTTGCCCAATTTTTGGCCCAACCACGGCAACGAGACGGCCAAGCAATGCCACCATCCAATAGCGGACGAAAACGATTCCGATTACTATGCCAAATGCGGTTTGTGTCGATTAGGTAAATCCGGCGGGATAGCATCATGCGGCACTCGGCCCACTGGGCTTTGGCGATAGTTCTGATTGCGGCCTGCCTGACGGGCTGCGGCAAAAAGCCCGCGGCGGCCGCCAAGAAGGAAGCGCCATTTAAGCTCGATCATCCGGGCGTCGAAGCGAAACTCAACACCATCACGCTGCTGCCCGAGGCCGAAGAGCATCTGGGCCTGAAGACCGCGCCGGTTGAAATGCGCACGATTCGGCAACGGCGGGTTTATGGCGGCGATGTCGTGTTGCCGACCGGGGCCTCGATCGTGGTCGCGGCGCCTGTGGGCGGCACGCTGGAAGCGGTTTCGCGGTCGGGCGCGCCCGAAGTGGGCAGCCGGGTCGCACGCGACGATCCCGTGTTCATTCTAAAACCATTGCTCTCCGTCGAACGAGGCAAGCTTACGCCCGCCGAACGCGCGGCGCTGGCCCAGCTCAAGATGACACTGGCCGACTTGCAAATTGCCGCCGAAGGCCAGGTGCAAACCGCACAGGTGCAGGTAGATGCCGCCACGAAGATCTTGGGCATCGATGAGCGGATGGAAAGAGACGGCACCATCGCCCGTCGCACGGTCGAAAACTCCCGTGCCGCGCTGGGCCAGGCCGAAAAGCAGTTGGAAGCCGCCCAGCGACGGGTGGAAATGCTCAAAAAAATCGATCTCGACGCTGACTCCGGCGACGTGACGCCCATTCCGATCGTCTCGCCGCGCGACGGCTTTGTGAAGACGCAACTGGCGACGGAGGGCCAAATCGTCTCGATGGGCATGCCGTTGTTCGAAGTCATGGACTGCGATCCTATTTGGATTAAGGTGCCGGTCTATGCGGGCGAGGTGCATTCGATCGACGCGAAGCGGGCCGCCACGATTGAGCCGTTGGGCGGAAACGGCGCGGCGCCGCAAACCGCCGAGCCCGTGCGGGCGCCTCCGACCGCCGATCCACAGGCGGCCACCGTCGATCTTTATTACGAGCTGCCCAATGCCGGCGGCGCTTTACGGCCCGGTGAGCGCGTCGAAGTTGCCCTCGCGCTGCGCGGCGAAGAGCAAAGCCGCGTGGTGCCGTTTTCGGCGGTCGAGCACGACATTTACGGCGGGCAGTGGGTGTTTGAGCAAACGGCAGAACATCAATACGTGCGCCGCCGCGTGCAGGTGCCCTACATTGTCGACAACATGGCGGTGCTCGAAAGCGGGCCGGCCGAAGGCGCGAAGATCGTCATCGAAGGCGCCGCCGAGCTATGGGGCACCGAGTTTGGAGCAAGCCATTAGAGGGTTCAGGGCTCAGGGTTCAGGGTTCAGCATTTTTGTGCAATCGTTTCGGTTCGGCGCCGACGTTTGACATTCGCGAGAGTGCTGAACCCTGAACCCTGAACCCTGAACCCTCGCATGAACCCTGAACCCTCCTTATGTCCTGGCTCGTCGGCACCTCTCTGAAGCTTCGCGTCGCCGTGCTGGCGCTCTCCGTGGTGCTTATGATCTACGGCGTGCGGCAGCTCGAGCATGCGCCGCTCGACGTGTTTCCGGAGTTCGCGCCGCCGTTGGTCGAAATCCAGACCGAGGCGCCGGGCCTCTCGACCGAAGAAGTCGAAAACCTGGTCACGATGCCACTGGAAAACGCGCTCACCGGCATTCCGTTCCTTTCGGCCATTCGTTCCAAATCGGTACTAGGGCTGTCGCAAATCAAGTTGATCCTGCAACCGGGCAGCGACTTGATTCGCTCGCGGCAACTGGTGCAAGAGCGACTGGCGATCGAGGCGGCTCGACTTCCGGCTGTCGCCCGACCACCGGTGATGCTTTCGCCGCTGTCGTCGACCAGCCGTGTGATGAAGATCGGCGTCAGCTCCAAAAAACTCTCGCAGATGGAGCTGACCGAGCTTGCCCGGTGGACCATTCGCCCGCGGCTTCGGGCGGTCGAGGGTGTGGCCAACGTGGCCATTTGGGGCCAGCGCGATCGGCAATTTCAGGTGCTGGTCAATCCGGAGCGGCTGCGCGAGCACCAGGTGACGCTTGCGGCGATCGAACGCGCGGCCGCCGACGCCGTGGTGCAGGCCGGCGGCGGTTTTATCGATACGCCGAATCAACGCATGGCGGTCCGGCACTTGACCGGCGTCCTGAAGGCCGATGATCTGGCGGCGACCGTGGTCGACTTCCGCGGCGGCGCTCCCCTGCGGCTGGGTGACGTAGCCGACGTGGTCGAAGGTTTTCCGGCGCCCATTGGCGACGCGGTGATCAACGACGGCCCCGGACTGCTCTTGATTGTCGAGAAGCAGCCCTGGGGCAACACACTCAATGTCACGCGCAAGGTCGAAGCCGCGCTCGATGCGCTGCGGCCCGGCCTGAAAGACGTCGAGATCGACGCTACGATTTTCCGCCCCGCCACGTTCATCGAGCGGTCGCTGACCAACTTGTCGGACGCCATGTTGCTGGGCTGCCTGCTGGTGATCGTTATTCTGGTCGCGTTTTTGTTCGATTGGCGAACCTCACTAATCAGCCTGACGGCCATTCCGCTTTCGCTCATCGCCGCCGCCGTCGTCTTACAGGCCAGCGGAGCCACGCTCAACACAATGGTCATCGCCGGGCTAGTGATCGCCCTGGGCGAAGTAGTTGACGACGCCATCATCGACGTCGAGAACATCCTGCGGCGGCTCAAGCTCAATCGGCAAAGCGAAAATCCCCGACCCGCCTACGAGGTGGTCCTGGCCGCCTCGCTCGAAGTGCGCAGCGCCGTGGTCTACGCCAGCCTGATCGTCACGCTAGTCTTCGTGCCGGTGCTGTTCTTGGAAGGTGTATCCGGCTCGTTTTTCCGCCCATTGGGTATGGCCTACATTCTGGCCATCCTCGCGTCGTTGCTGGTCGCACTCACCGTGACGCCGGCCATGTCGCTGATGCTGCTACCCGGCGCACCGGCGCGGCGCCGCGAGCCGCCGCTCACACGCTGGCTGAAGGCGATCTATGCACGCATGCTGCCGTGGTTTTTGCACCGCCCCTACGCGGCGGTCGCCGTACTTTTGGTGACCTTCGGCGTTACCGGCTATGTGGTCAAAGGACTGGGCGAAGAGTTTTTGCCCAACTTCAAAGAGACCGATTTTTTGATGCACTGGGTCGAGAAGGAGGGCACTTCGCTGGAGGCCATGACGCGGCTCACCATCCGTGTCAGCAAGGAGCTGCGCCAGGTGCCGGGCGTCAAGAATTTCGGCTCGCACATTGGCCGGGCCGAGGTGGCCGACGAAGTCGTGGGTCCAAACTTCACCGAACTGTGGATCAGCGTCGATCCCGAGATGGACCTCGATGAAACCATGCACCGCGTGCAGAACGTCGTCGAAGGTTATCCGGGGATCTATCGCGACGTGCTTACGTATCTTAAAGAGCGCATCAAAGAGGTCCTCACCGGCGCGAAGGCCACGATCGTGGTCCGCATTTTTGGTCCCGACCTGGAAGGGCTGCGGGCGAAGGCCGACGAGGTCTTTAACGTCATCAGTCAGATCGAAGGCGTCCACACGCCTCACATCGAACAGCAGAAATTGGTGCCGCAGATCCAGGTGGAGCTGCGGCCCGAGGCTGCTGCGCGGTTCGGATTGACAGCAGGTCAGGTGCGGCGCGCCGTGCAGACGTTTGTTCGCGGCACGGTGGTGGGCGAAGTCTATTTTGGCGAAAAAAGCGTTCCCGTGATGGTGTGGGGCGTACCCAACGTGCGCAGCGATTTGTCGGCCTTGCGTAATTTGCCGATTGATCTTCCGCGCCCGGGACCGACCAAGCCGGCGCCGCCGGGGCAGTCGGCGCCCAGCGGCGGCAACGCTTCGCCAGGGGTGCTGGCGTCGCCCGTTTCGCCGCCCCCGACCGTCGCCACGCCGGCCAGCGGCTATGTGCTGCTGGGCGATGTGGCCAACGTCGAGATTGTGCCGGCCCCCAACGAAATCATGCGCGAGGCGGCTTCGCGAAAGATCGACGTTACCTGCAATGTGCAGGGTCGCGACTTGGGCTCGGTCGCCCGAGAAATCAAAAAGCGCGTCTCGGCGATGGAATTCGAGCGCGGCTACCACCCCGAGTTCGGCGGCGAATACGCCGCGCGGGAGGAATCGCGACAGCGGTTGTTCATGTTGGCCGCGCTCTCGCTGGCGGGCATCTTGCTGCTCTTGTATATCGACTTCAACTCCTGGCGCCTGACGCTGCTGGTCTTTCTGACGATTCCTTTCGCGTTGGTGGGCGGCGTGTTTGGCGCCTGGCTCGACACAGGCGTGCTCTCGCTCGGCTCGCTGGTCGGCTTTGTCACAGTGCTGGGCATCGCCGCGCGCAACGGCATCATGCTGGTCAGTCATTACCGGCACTTGGAACTGGTCGAAGGCGAGCCGTTCGGACCGGAGCTGGTGACCCGCGGCTCCGAAGAGCGTTTGGCCCCGATTTTGATGACTACTTTGGCCACTGGGTTGGCTCTAGTGCCGCTCATCGTCCGCGGCAATCTGCCCGGCCACGAGATCGAGTATCCGATGGCGGTGGTGATCTTGGGCGGCCTGATTACTTCGACTCTGTTGAATCTGTTTCTCGTTCCGCCGCTCTACGCCGCCTGGGGCCGTGTGCGGCCGGCCGACGGGGCGTAGGTCACGCTTTACGGTGGTGCGGGCATTCCGGCAAGCTCGCGTAGCCAGATTTGCCGTTTCCCGCAATAATAAAGAGTGCGGGCGCCCTATGCGCCGCATCTGTTACTTACCGACGAATTCCCCCGCTCCATCCCCGCCACGGTAAAGGCCTGTCCATGCGAAAGCCCTCATTGACGCTTGCCGGATTATTGATCGGATTGCTGCTCGCGCCGCCCGTTCGTGCCGACGACGAAGGCCAGGCGGACCTCGATCAGGCGATCCAAACGAAACTGAATGCCGAAACGCTCGTCGAACTAGGCAAGGTGATCGAGCTATGCCAGAGTGCCCTGGAAAAGGGCCTCGATGACGAGAACACCAAGTTTTGCAAAAAGCTACTGGCCTCGACGCTCTACCAGCGGGCCGATGTGGTGAGCAGCACGCTGTTCGACGGCTCGCCGTTGGGGATGCCGCCCGCCCAGCGGCTGCGTGTCGCCGTGAACGAGCTGGAACGCTCGCTCGAATACGATGCCGACCAGGCGGACGCCAATTTACTCTTGGGCAAGTTGCGAGTGTTGAGCGGCGAGGCAAAGCTCGCGCGCGAGGCCTTTGACAACGCCATCCGGCTGCTGGCCGACAACGATGCCCAGCGAGCCGAGGCCCTGCGCCTGCGTGCGGGCGTGCAGGACAAGCTCGACGCGCGCCTGGCCGACCTGAACGAATCGATCCGGTTGGCCGCCGACGACCCCAAGGCCTTTACCGATCGCGGGCAAGTCTATCTCAGCCAGGGCAAGGCCGAGGAGGCGCTGGCCGATTTCGACGCCGCGTCGAAGCTCGACGCCGACGACGCGAACGTGGCCGAAGCCCGTGGCCTGGCGTTGGAGACGCTCAGGCGTTGGGACGAGGCACGAGCGGCGTTTTCGCGCGCGGCTGAGCTCTCGCCCGATTCGCCGGTGCCGCTGTTGCAACGCGCCCGGCTGAACGTCTTGGCCGGCGACCACGAGGCCGCGGCCGACGACGCCGCGGCAGCCCTGCGGATCGACCCCAATAATCTGTTCGGACTGTTGGTGCGGGCCCAAAGCCTGGCCCTGGCCGACAAGCCCGAAGAGGCCCTGCCCGAAGCCGAGCGGGCCTTGCAGGTGCAACCCGACTCGGATAACGCCGTGCAAGTCTGGGCCATGATCATCGAGAAGTGCGGCAAGACCAAGCAAACGATTAAGCAACTTGCCGCCGAGGTCGAGAACGACCCGGATGGCGCAACGGTCTGGACACAGCTTGCTCTGCTTTACGCAGCGCAGAAACAAGTCGGCAAGGCGATCGAGGCTTTCACTCAGGCAATCAAGGCCGACAACACGCGGCCATTTCTCTACCGCATGCGGGCCGACGCTTACCTGAGCGTCGGCGAGCAGCCGGCGGCGCTGGCCGATTACGAAGCGGCCATGCAGCTCGAACCCGACGACACCGGGGTGCTGAACAACCTGGCTTGGCTTCTGGCAACTTCTCCGGAGGAGAAGCTGCGCGACGGCCACCGGGCGATCAAGCTGGCCACCAAGGCGGGCGAACTGACGCACCACCGGCAGGCCCACATTCTGAGCACCATCGCCGCGGCGTATGCCGAGACGGGCGACTTTGCCACGGCCCGCCGTTGGTCGGCAAAAGCGGTCGAGCTCGGCGACGAGGGCCTGAAAGACCAATTGCGCAAAGAGCTGGCCAGCTACGAGGACGAAAAACCCTGGCGCGAAAAACAAGGCGAGCCGGCCGAGCCGAAGCCGGGTGAGCCGGCCAAGCAACCCTAGTATTCGGTCAGTCATATGTATGAGCAGTGGAACGATGCGTCTGGGTGCCACCCAATGCCGATCACAGAAGGTGTCTTTATGCTGCCGTAAGTAGTTTGTCGCGTAGTGCTTTTTGTTTTTCGTTAAGGGTGCGAATTTTGGGCGGCCCCGGCGGCTTGTGTGGCTTCCGGCGCGGCCAGTCGCGGACTGCCTT
>DATFDL010000796.1:0-20130 GCA_035252155.1 Pirellulales bacterium
ATGAAAATGGGCGCCGACGATCACATCTATAAGAAGCTGGGCATGAACTTCGAAATGCCCGACACGGGTTGTTGCGGCATGGCGGGTTCGTTCGGATTTGAGAAAGAGCATTACGACATTTCGATGAAGATCGGCGAGCACAAAATGTTGCCCGCGGTGCGCGAGGCGGAGAAAGACACATTGATCGTGGCCGACGGATTTAGTTGCAAGCATCAGATCATGGAGGGCACCGACCGGCGCGGCTTGCACTTGGCGCAGGTGTTGCAGATGGCGTTGCACGAATCGCCCGATGGCCCGGCGGCGGGATATCCCGAGGCGCGGTATCCCGACGTGCGGTTCGGCGGCCCGGAGCGAAAAAAGGCATTGATGCGCACCGCGGCGGTGTTGGGCGTCGGCGCGCTGGCCTTGGGTGGCGCGGCCCTGGCGGTCAAGGTGGCGTCGTCGAAGAGCAAAAAGGCGAAAGTGAAACGAAAAACGGTAGGTAGGTTATTTGGATGACCGCCGCTGAGCCAAGGTAGCCCCGGCACTCCGTGACGGGGTTCGCGGTCGCCGCTGGCGACGCGAATCTCCGCCACGGAGTGTCGGAGCTACCATGGCGGCGTAACCGCCGCTCGTGGAACGGCACGGAGTCCGTTCCCCACAGAACCGTTTACGATCACGACACGGTACGGACCTTATTCGCCATGCAAAAACTCGTCCTCAAACAACTTCCACGGTTGCTTACACCTCACACGCCGAAACAAAAGGCGCTTGTGGCCGGCGCGGCGGGGTTGGTGGCGGCTGGGGCGGGCGTGTGGGCCTGGCGAAAATTCAGCTCGCAACTGGCCGTCGCCCCTGGCTGGCCCGGCAAAACGCCCTATTGGAGCTCCAGCGCCAAGCAAGCCATCGGCACGGCGCTCGACCGCAACAGCCCCGTGTGGTTCACCATCCACCAAGGCATTCTGACGGAAGTGTATTACCCGCGGGCCGATCAGCCCTCGATCCAGCGGATGGGCTTCATCATTACCGGCCCGCGTGGTTTTTATTCCGACGAGATGCAAGACGCCCAGCACGAGGTGCGCTTTCCAGCCGAAGGCGTGCCGGTGGTGCAATTGACCAACACCTGCCATCAAGGGCGCTACCGCCTGGAAAAGACGATCTTCTCGCATCCGCACCAGCCCGCGGTGTTGCAGTTCACGCGGTTCATTCCGCTCCGAGGAAGGCTGGAAGATTATCACATTCACGTTTTTGTCGAGCCGCACCTGGGCAATCAAGGCTGGCGTAACTCGGCGTGGGTGGCCAAGCACAAGGGCCGCCCGATGCTGCTGGCCCGCCGCGAAGGTCACGCGATGGCGCTGGGCGCGACGGTCGAGTGGCGCAGGGCCTCGGCGGGGTATCATGGCGTCTCCGATGGCCGTCGGCAGCTTGTGCGCCGCGGCAGGCTGAAGCAGGTTTATCGCCAAGCGCCGCGCGGCAATGTGTCGCTCATTGCCGAAGTCGATTGCCAGCAACATGACGGCGAATTTCTGCTGGCACTTGGCTTCGGCGAATCGACCTCCGAAGCGGGCTTCCGCGTGCAAGACAGCCTGCTGGCCGACTGGCATGAGCTGCAGGCTCGGTACGTACACGATTGGAAGCAGTGGCAGCAGCAGCTTGCCGTGCATGAACCGCCCGAGCCAGGCGGGCGCGATCTGTATCGCACCAGCACGATGACGCTCCGCGCGCACGAAGACAAGCACGTGCCCGGGGCGTTTGTCGCCAGCCTTTCGATTCCCTGGGGCGAGGCCCGCAAGACTAACGACAAATTCGGTCCGGTGGGTTACCACGTGGTCTGGCCGCGCGATTTGTTCATGACGGCCAGCGGGCTTTTGGCAGCCGGCGACGCGGCCTCGGCCCGACGTGCGCTCGACTACTTGCAGGCCACGCAGCAAGAGCAGGGCAACTGGTCGCAAAACCAGGCGGTCAACGGCAAGCCGGTCTGGACCGGAAAGCAATTGGCCGAAACGGCGATGGCAATCTTGCTGTTGAACCTTCTCAATCGCGAAGGCGCTTTGACCGCCCACGATCGGCGGCGTTATTGGCCGATGGTCCGCTCGGCCGTCGCCCACATGGTGCAGCTCGGTCCCTCGGCCCAGGAGGATCGTTGGGAAGACGCCGCCGGCTTCACGCCTTTCAGCCTGGCGACTATCATCACGGCGTTTTTGGTCGCCGCAGAGCTGGCCGACGAACAATTCGAAAACGGCATCGCCACCTATCTTCGCGAGACCGCCGATTCGTGGTGTTCGTCGCTTGAAGATTGGACCTATGTCACAGGTACCGACCTGGCCAAACGTGTCGGCGTGCCGGGCTACTATTTGCGCGTGGCGCCGCCCGACAGCGACGGGGATCCGGACAAATATCGCGGGCATGCGGAGTATTGGTACAAGCCGCTGATGTTCAAAGAATCGAAAACGCCCGCCGACGTGGTAAGCGTCGACGCTTTGGCATACGTGCGGTTTGGTCTTCGCCCGCCCGACGATCCGCGGATTGTACACACGGCCAAGGTGATCGACGCGCTGCTGAAAGTCGATACGCCGCGCGGGCCATGCTGGCGGCCCTATAATGGCGACGGCTACGGCGAGCAACGCGACGGCTCGCCTTTCGATGGCAAACGCGGCATTGGCCGGCTTTGGCCGCTGCTCACCGGAGAGCGGGCGCACTACGAATTGCTGGCCGGCCGCCGCGACGAAGCCGTGCAGTTGCTGAGCGCGATGGAGCAGTTTGCGGGCGATGGCGGATTGATTCCCGAGCAGATTTGGGATACGCACGACATTCCCGAACGCGGGCTTTACTTCGGCCGACCCAGCGGTTCGGCGATGCCGCTGGCGTGGGCGCATGCCGAGTACGTAAAGCTGCGGCGTTCGCTGGCCGAAGGGCGCGTCTACGACCTGCCGCCCCAGACCTGGCAGCGCTACATCGTCGAAAAAACTCAGTCGCCGCACATCCTGTGGGCCTTGAACCATCGTCGCCGAACGATGCCCGCAGGCAAAATTCTGCGCATTCAGGCCGACACGCCCGGCCGGGTAACGTGGCACGCGGGCTCTGTCGCGAATGGCCGGCCGATCGAGCTGCGCGAAACGGGCTTGGGAATGTATTACGCCGATTTGCCGACGGCCGATTTGCCGGTCGGGACCGAAGTGCGGTTTCATTTTCAATGGCCCAAGGGCAAATGGATCAATAAGAAGGAGTGGTTTATTACCTGGTCGGACAGTGTGCGGATCGAGTCCGCCCGGACGCCAGAGTATGAAATGGCGGCGAGTTCGTAGAGTAAGCGTCCCCGCTTGCTCCGCGACTGTCGCCTTGTTGGCGTGAAAGCCGACCCAATCGGTGGCCGGGGCAGAAGCTGGCCGGAGTTGGCTCAATATTGCGAGGGGCGTTTTCGGCCAGCGCTGCCCCGGTGGCGGCGCTGCCGGGGCATCGCCGCGACCGGGCGTGATGGTTCGATCGACACAAGAGGCGCGGCTCTGCCCCAGCCACCGAGTTGCTGAACACTGAACACTTCTCAGGGGAGACGTAAACGATGTGGCGGACCAAAAGACCTGAAGTAGTCGTCATCACGGGCGCCTCAGCCGGCGTCGGTCGTGCCGCGGCGCAGGCATTTGGCAAGCAAGGAGCGCACGTTGGCCTGCTTGCTCGCGGCGTCGATGGCCTGGAAGGCGCGCGCCGCGAGATCGAGCAGTCGGGCGGTGAGGCCCTGGTCGTACCGACCGATGTCGCCGACCACGAACAAGTCGAGGCCGCTGCCGCAAAAGTCGAAGAAGCCTTCGGGCCGATTGACATCTGGGTCAACGACGCCATGACGTCGGTTTTCTCGCCGTTTCATCAAATGAACGCCGACGATTTCAAGCGCGTCGTTGACGTCACGTTTATGGGGCAGGTCTATGGCACGATGGCCGCGATGCGGCGGATGCTGCCGCGCGATCGCGGCACCATTGTGCAGGTTGGTTCGGCGCTGGCCTATCGCAGTATCCCCTTGCAATCGGCCTATTGTGCAGCCAAGGCCGCGGTGCGCGGTTTCACCGATTCGCTGCGCACCGAATTGATCCATTTAAAAAGCCGAGTGCATTTGACGATGGTTCAAATGCCGGGCTTGAACACTCCGCAATTCGGGTGGGTAAAAAGCCGTTTGCCCCACAAGGCCCAACCGGTGCCGCCGATCTTTCAGCCCGAAGTGGCCGCCGACGCCATCGTGTGGGCGGCGCATCACCGCCGCCGCGAGGTTTGGGTGGGTGCGTCTTCGGTCAAAGCGATCTTGAGTGCCAAGCTCGCGCCGACGGTGGGCGATTGGGTGCTCAGCCGCGAGGGATACTCGGGGCAGCAAACGCCCGAACCAGAAGACCCGAACCGTCCCAATAATCTGTGGGAGCCGGTCGACGGCGACCACGGCGCGCACGGCAGCTTCGATTCACGGGCGCGGAGCTTCAGCGCCCAATTCTGGTTGAGCAAGCACCGCGGCTGGCTGGCCTTGGCCGCCGGGGCCGTCGGCCTGAGTTGGGGCTTGACCCGCGCGGCGCAGCGAAAGCCGATGATCGCGCCATCCCGCGACGGCGTATCGCGCATGGTGTCCCAATGTATGCAATCGCTACGGAAGCGCACGTAATCAGCAACAACCCTCTGATCGGCTCGCGTCCTCACCAATGGCAATGGCCTCTGTAGGGAACGGGTTGCGTGCCGTTCCAACAACGGCGGAGCCGTCAAAGTAGCTCCGACACTCCGTGGCGGAGATCGTGTCGCCAACGGCGACCGCGGTCCCCGTCACGGAGTGCCGGGGCTACTGTAGCGCCCGCGATGGGTGGGACTCGTTTCACTCGTCCCACCCTACGGCCTGCGGAAAAATCATCCATGAAAATCGACTTCCCCTTCAAACATTACGAATCGATTTCGCCGGGCGAAGTGCCCGACGCCAACGTGATGGGCGTCTATGCGCCGCGCTCAGCCGGCAAGACCGACGAGGAGCACATCCTCTCGCGCGGCATCCAGCACCCGATCGGCACGCCGCCCCTGAGCGAAATGGTGCGCAAGCAAGATCGTGTGCTTATTCTGGTCGACGACTACACGCGCGGCACGCCCGTCAAAAAAGTTTTGCCCCACGTGCTCGCGCAACTGAAACAAGCCGGCGTCTCCGATAAGGTGATCACCCTGCTCACCGCCCAGGGCACGCACCGCGAGATGACCCCCGAAGAAATCGAGAAAAAGCTCGGCCCGTTCGCCAAGCAGTTCCCCGTACACCAGCACCGCTGGACCGATGAAGCGATGCTGCACCGCTTCGGCACGCTCAAAGACGGCACGCCGGTGCGGGCCAACCGCCTGCTGACCGAGGCCGACCTTGTAATGGGCATCGTCTCGATTGTGCCGCACCGCGTGAAAGGCTTTTCGGGCGGGGCGAAGATTGCCTTTCCTGGGGTCGCCGGGCCTGAGATCCAATCGCATTTGCAATGGCAAGGCGCCCAACGCATGTCGGACACCGTGATGGGCGAACCAGAGAACCCCATGCGGGCCGCCATGGAAGAAGCCGCCCGCATGGTCGGCCTGCGGTTTGTGATCAACCTGGTCACCGGCGGCGACAAGCACCTGGCCGGCTGTTTTTCGGGCGAGCCCGTGGCATCGCACCGCGAAGGTTGCCGGCTGTCGCGCGACATTTTCTCCGTCAGCTTGCCGCACAGGGCCGACATCGTCATCACCGATTCGCACCCCGCCGATTACGATCTGTGGCAATCGGCCAAGGGCTATTACTCCGGCACGATGGCGGTGAAAGACGGCGGCTCGCTGATTGTCGTCGCCCCCAATCCCGAAGGCGTCGCCAAGAATCATCCCGTAATGCTCGAAGTAGGCTACAAACCGTTTAAAGAGTTGCGGGCGATGGTCGACTCCGGCCAGATCAAAGATGTCGTGGGCGCCTCGATCTTGGGCGATCTGTGCCAGATCATCGACAAGACCGATTGCATCATCGTTTCGCCGGGCATCACCGTGGAAGAGGCCAAGCGGCTGGGACTGCGATACGCCAAGACCGTGCAAGACGCTCTGCTCATGGCTTTTGAAAAACAGGGTCAGAAAGCGAAGGTGGCGATCCTGCGGCAAGGCGGGCACATCTTGCCGCAGGTGGCCGGCGAGCACCAGGAGGGATTACGAAGATAACGTTGGTAATGCGACGAAGTGCCGGTAGTCCCGGCCCTTGTGGCCGGCCGTCTGGGCTGCGATGCGATCGACGTCGCAACTGCCCGGCACAAGGCCGGGAGCTACCTTGCGGAACGACCTTGGAGTCCGTTTCGCGTAAACTTCGATGAGACGCATGACAACTTGAGGTAGCAATGGCGGTCGAACTTGGTTTTCCTTTGGGCGTGCGGTTGGCGCACTGGTTCAATTTGCTGTTCATTTCGCTGTTGGCGCGCAGCGGCCTGGCGATTCTTTCGGCCCATCCTAAGCTCTATTGGAACGTCCACGCGCGGCCGGGCAGCCAGTGGCTCGATCTGCTCCGCAAGCCGCTGCCCAACGACCGCATGTGGTGCTCGACCGAAGAAGAAGGCGAGTGGCCGTCGTGGATCGCGCTGCCCGGTCGCGAATGCCTGGGACTGGGCCGCTATTGGCACTTCGCCACCGCGCCGCTCTGGCTGACCTGCGGCATCTGCTACCTGGTGGTGCTTTTCACGTCCGAACAATGGCAGCGGCTGGTGCCGACCTCGTGGGAAATCTTTCCGTGCGCTTGGAACACGATGCTGGCCTACTTGCAACTCGAATCACCGGAACCCGAGCCGCCGTATACCTACGAGCTGGGCCTGCCGTTCAACGCGCTGCAGCAACTCACCTATTTCAGCGTGATCTTTCTGCTGACGCCGATGCAGATTCTCACGGGCATCGCGCAATCGCCCTCCATTCTCGGTCGGTTTCCCTGGTACGAGCGGGTGTTTGGCAGCCGCCAGGGCGCCCGCAGCCTGCATTTCATCGGGTTGGTGTCGTACGGCATTTTCTTTCTGATCCATATCACGATGGTCTTCTGGCACAACATCTTCAAGGAGCTCGACAAGATGGTGCTGGGCCGCGACAAGATGGAAGGGTCGTGGGACGCCTTTTGGGGTGGCATGGCGATCGTCGGTTCAATCGTTCTGTTCCACATTATCGCCACGCTGTCGTCGGTCTATTTGCGGCGAGCGACGCACCGCATGCTCTCATTCTTCGTCGATCCGCTGCGCACTCTATTGCTGCACAACATGCGTTCGGTGCAGCATTATCCCGAATCGAAGATTTCGCCCTATTTCCGCACCAATGGTTATCCGCCCATCTCGGCCTATTCGCAGGCCAAGCCCGACGGCGACGATACCTACGAGCGGCTGTTGGCCAATGAATTTCGCGATTACCGGCTGGAGATATTCGGCCTGGTGCAGCAGCCCCTCAAACTTTCGCTGGAAGAACTGCGAGAGATGCCCAAGCAGCGGCAGATCACGCTGCACCACTGCATTCAGGGGTGGACATCGATCGGCAAATGGGGCGGCGTGCGGCTGAGCGAGCTGCTCGACCGCTGCAAACCGTTGCCCGAGGCGCGGTATTTAGTGTTTCGTTCGTTCGGCAAGCACGAGAAGAGCGACGCGCCGGTGTATTATGAGTGCATCGATCTGAAGGTCGCCCGCCATCCGCAGACGATTTTGGCCTACGAATTGAACGATCAAACACTCCCGTTGCAGCACGGGGCACCTTTGCGGCCCCGGTTCGAGACGAAACTGGGTTTCAAAATGGTCAAGTTTTTGCGCTCGATCGAATTTGTCGCCGACTATCGCACGGTCGGCGAAGGCATGGGCGGCGTCCGCGAAGACCGACAGCAATACGACATGGGAGCGGAGATCTGACACGAACCCGAAGCGCCAGCGAGGCGGGCAAATCCGCTCACGGCATTTTCCTCGCCGGCGCTTCGGGTTCGTGTAAAAAGTACGATGGCCTACCTCGCCGGAAACTCGTACCTCGCGTCGATGCGAATCGCCGCGTCGTGCGGACAATGATAAACGCAGGCCGGCTCCTGGCCGGGCAGGTTGCTGCACAGGTCACAAACCACGGCGCGATGCTCAACCTTCTTCGTCTCGACCTCGTCGGAATGACGAACCAGGCCCGGTCCCGCGATCGGCAGATCGAGTTCGACCAGCCGATTCATGTGGATCGAGCCATAGGGGCATTGGTCGGCGCATAACGCGCAGCCGATGCACCAGTCCTTAATCACGATTTCGCCGTTGTCGCCGCGGACGATCGAGCCCACCGGGCAGCCGATCATGCAGACCGGGTCGAGACACTTGCGGCAGGAGTTGGGCACCAGGTATTTGCCGAACCGCGGGCCGTCGAGGTACAACCGGCTTGCCCCGTCGCTATGCGTGGCCACGCAGGCCCGCATGCAGTCGCCGCAGCGCGTGCAGCGGTCGAGATCGACCAGCATCAGTTTTTGCCCCTGCACCAGACCCAGCTCTTCGAACCGCGGATTGAGCGTCGCCGGCCGGCGTTCGTCCCAGGGACGCGATTCGGTTCGCTCCTTGGTGCGCCGCCGATAAAGCTCAAGCTGGGCCGCGAACCGCGCCTGCAACTGCGGCGACGAACGACAGACCTCTAAAAACGACTCGCGGCTGACCCGCACCAACTCGACGCGCGACGGCACTACGCCGCCACCGCCGCCCACCGATTGCCCCATGTCGGGATGCCCGAACGCCAGGCACGTGGCGCTGCGCGGCACGTCTTCGATGACGCCCGCCTCTCCGAAAAAATCGCCGCGCGCCAAATACGTCAGCGTGCGCGGGTCGGCGGTCAGGCTGCGCCTAGGTATGCCTCGCGGGCAGATGGCCTCCAGCGCCCGGCGGTTGAAGGCCCGCACGTCGAGGTCCGACCAATCGGCGACTTTTTCGGGCAATTCGGCCAGCGCGATTTCAGCCGCCGGATCGTCGAGCGCGGCGACGGCCGCCGATTTTTTATCGCCAAGCGATTCGACCAAGGTCACGCCCTTGATGATCGCATTGAGTGCGTCGATGACCGGAGCGATGGCGGTCTTATCGCCGGCGGCCTGGCGGACGGCGCTTTGCCCGACCTCGCCTAGCAGCTTCCATACGGTTGCTGGCAAACCTGATGCCTGCTCGCCTGTCAGCAGCTCTTCGGCGAGTACCTGCCTTGATGCCGTGGGAAGGTTGTCGGCACGGACCAAGTAATTCAAATTTTTAACTACTTTCACCAGGCCGCTACGAATCACGTAAAAGGCATCGGACGGATCGCCTTCGTCGTAGACCACCTGGCCCGGCTCCAAGGTGACCAACTCCACCCGCTGGCGCACCGCGGCAAACTGTTCTTCGTTCAGATCGGCAAAGACCGAGAGCTTGCGAAGCTGCGGCCCGAGGGCCCGCTCGCGATAAATGCGGTCCATCTGCTCTTTGTAGCTGGGATCTTTGCGCACCTGGTCGAGAATGTTGCGCAGCATTTCAAGCAAGTAACAATCTTCGTTGGCCACGACGGTGGCCGAACGCGGAATGCGGCTCATGCAGCTCATCTCGCCGAACAGCTCGCCTTCGTGCATTTCTGCCCGCCGCGTATCGAGGCGAATGTCGACGGGGCCGTCGTTGGGAATGAACTGCGGGCGGCCATCGGTGGCGGCGTGGCCGCCGTTCTGGAAAAAGCCGCGGAGGCGGTTGAGCAGGCCCGGCCGCGAGCTTGACGACGAAAGCTCGACATCGAGATAGGCGGTGACAACCGGCCGCTTTGGCGCGTCGGGGGCCGCCGACGCGGCGCGTGCCTGAAGTTGCGCGATCTCTTCTATGAGCGCCGCCTGCGATTCAGCCAGGTCGGTCCGCTGTTGCTTATCGTTGGGATCGAGCGAGTCGAGTTGTGCTTTGGTTTTCGCCTGTTGCGCTTCGCGCAGCGAGATGAGATCGGCGTCGGTAAGCACAAAAAAGGCGGTCCAGCCGGCATCGCCCTGACGCACGATAATTTCGCCGCGGCGATACCGGCGCAACACGACCGCGCCGGGAAATTTATCGAACGACGGCTTCTTGCGCAGATCGGCAAAGAGCGAAAGCCGCTCGAGCTCGGACTGTGCCAGCAGCTCGTCGCCGGGCCGCGGCTCGAGACTCGCCTCTGGATTGACGACGGCGGGTGGCATTGTTCCTCAATGCTATGGGGTGGTTCGCGCTATTTTTGGTCCGCGGGCGCAGCGGCGGCCGGCTTCGCCTCGGCCGGCGGAACTAAGACAAAAAGCACACGGTAGACCGGTTCGGGCGGTCGTTCACGGGCGGCCGGCTTCTTCGCCTCGGCCGCCTCTGTCGCCTCTGCCTGCTCAGCCGGCTTGGCGGCTGGAGGCACGGGGGCCGAAGGTGCGGGCGGCGGTGGCGAAATTCCCCCCTCGAAGGCCGGCTCCGCAGGCTGGGAGCGAGGGGCTTGTTGCAATTGGAGGCGCATCGCCCGCCCCTGCGGCAGCCGCATATCGGCCGCCGAGTTTTTAACCGACAGATCGCCCGATTGCTCGCTGGCTTCCGTTTCCGACTTTGCAACTTTACTCTTGCGATCGGCATCGGCGGCTTTTTCGCCCAGCGAAGCTTTCGCGCCGCCACGACCCCCTGATTTGGCCAGGACCGCTCCTCGCGAGTAGTACGTCAGCACTTGCTGCCGCGGAGCGTCGGGCGCCGGTTCGACTTCGACCGCGCGATAGGTGTCGCGATCCTGGTCGAGCGCCTCCAGCACGCCTTTGACCTGCGCGTTGGTGGCTTCGACCAAGACCATTTGAGCGCCCGGCGTTTGCAGCGCATCGACTGGAGTCGCCGTCTGATCTTTCGAGACTCGTTGCAGACCGCGCCGTTGAAGCGTGTCGGCGAGTTGAGCCGCGTCGACCTCGACTGCGCCCGCTTCGCCCGAGCCGTTTCGATACCCGAAAAAATCAGCCCGCTTCGCTTGTTCGCCGCCTGCTTGCTTCATGTACGCGAGCTGCTCGTCCTCGCTTACCGGCTGCCAGGCGATGTTTTGTTGGGCCAGCACTTGCGAAAAGCTTTCCTCCGCCGGGGCGTCGGCCGAAAGTTCGCACCAAACGACCAACGTTTGGTCGTCGACGATCTGCGGTGCATCGACCGGCTCGCTGCGCTGCCGCATCGGCGGCTGGTCGGACAGCTCCTTCTCTTGCTCCGTCTCGGCCAACTGCTTGCCGAGGTTCTCGTCCATCCGCTCGTCCATGCGGCGCCCTGAAGAAGCGGATCGCCCGCCCGACAAGTTCGACCTCTCGCCTTCTCGTAGAACGGAATTCATTCCGTTTTCTTGCCCTTCCGAACGGAATGAATTCCGTGCTACCGAGGGTGCCTGCAGCGCCGGCATCGCTTCCGTCTCATCTTTCGCGGCCGGACCGCGCGGCGCGGCGCCAATCTCGGGCCGTGCTCGGAGATCGTTGTCATCGTGCCGCTCGGCCTGTTCCGGCGCCATGGCGACCTGCCTTGGCTGTTGCCGATCCCGATCGACGAACATGATCAAGAGGCCCGCCGCGATCGCGACGGAGGCCCAAATCAAGGGCCGGGCAATTTTGGATTTTAGATTTTGGATTTTGGATTGACGGCCATCGGCCGATGGCTTGCTGAACCCTGAACCCTGAACCCTGAACCCTTCGGGGGCCCTTTCGGTCCGTGCGCCATCGTGCCCTGACAACACTTCACGCTCGGCCTGCCGCAGCACGCGCTCGGCGAAATCGTCGTCGAGCCGCCCGGCCGGAAGCGACTCCAGACGCTGCTTGATCGCGCGCAGGTCCTCCAGCAGTTGCCGGCTTTCGGGCTGCTCGGCCAGCAACCGCTCGACGCGCGCCCGCTCGTCGCCGGCCAGTTCGCCGTCGAGATAGGCGGTCAGCAGTTCTTCGTCGAGGGGATCGATCATATTCGATCGGGCTGCATCACGGGCTTAAGCTGTTCTCGCAATTGCATCCTTGCCCGATGGAGCCGGCTGCGCACCGTGCCCAGCGGCAGCTCCAGAATGGCGGCGATCTCGTCGTAACCGCGGCCATCGACGTCGCGCAGCACGATCACCACCCGGTGCTCGTCGCTCAACGTCTCCAAGGCCGCTCGCACCTGGCAGGCCAACTCTTCTTGCTCCAGCCTGTCGCCCGGAGCGGCCCCCACGTCCACCGGGTCCTGCCCGCAGTCGTGCCGGTCGTCGAGCGACCGCTCGGGCCGCCGGCGCCGCC
The DNA here is from genome assembly GCA_035252155.1 of Pirellulales bacterium. GTDB lineage: Bacteria > Planctomycetota > Planctomycetia > Pirellulales > JAICIG01 > JAICLL01. Next base: position 12,185 of record DATFDL010000796.1, read on the forward strand.
CGGAACTCATGGCCGTGTTGAACGCGATGCGATAGAGCCACGTGTAAAAGGCGCTGCTGCGCCGGAAGGTTTCGAGCTTCAGGAAGGCTTTGACGAACGAGTCTTGCACCACGTCGCGGGCATCTTCGGGCGAGCCGACGACGTGCAGCACGGAGTTATACAGTCGGTCCTGATACTTCCGCACCAGGCTGCCAAAGGCCGCCGAGTCGCCCTGCAGGGCCGCTTCGATAAGCTGGTCGTCGGGGACCACGGCAACGATACCTTGGACGCGCGAAAGGGGTGGAAAGTTCCATCATCCGGGGTGGTGCGATGGCTGTCAAACCCGTAGGTCAGGCTTTCTAGCCTGACATGTCAGCCTGGAAAGGCTGACCTACGAAAGCGGCCGATAGTGGGACTCGTTTCACTCGTCCCGCCCCACCATGGCTCGGTCCACCCTACAGACCGCGAACGGCTTGGCCGGGCCATGCCAACTCTTTCGGCCGCCCGAGCAGGTGCCACCATAGGCCCAGCGCCGCGACCAACATCAAAATGCTGAGGTTCTGCGAAATGCTCAGGCCCGTGCCAAACACCGACGATTCATCGATGCGGATCACCTCTTGCAAAAACCGCGAAATCGGGTGCAGCGTGATCATCCACGCGAACACCTCGCCGTCGCGCTGACGATACGGATTGTACGCCAGCAAAAACAAGCACAGCAGCAAGGCGTCAAGCGCGCTGTAAAGCTGCGCGGGATGGATCGGCAAACTGCGGACAGGCGGCGCGGCCTTGAAAACCGCCGGCTCGGCGCGCTCGCGGGTGTAGACCGTCAGTTGCTCGCCGCCGTGTTCGGCTGCCAACAGCGCAAGCTGTACCTCTCCTACCGTATCGGCCGGTGAGTACTTGGGCGAATCGGTCACGCGTCGGCAACCCGTGCCGCCGGAGGTCTCGGCCACCATCCGCTTGCCGTTCACCAGCACGTCAACCACATGCTGACCACGTTCAAGCCCCGCCCGGGCGGCAGGCGAGTTGGGCTCGACCGCCTCGATCACGGCTGGATCGTCTGGCTCGCCGGTGATTTTCAATCCATGCAACGACATCTTGCCCGACTCGATTTGCCGCACGTGCGGCGGGCTTTTAAAGGGAAACTGCACGGCCCAGGGACGATCACATTGGCCGCCGAAACAGCAGCCGTTGAAAAAGCAACCGACGCGGCCGAACGCCAGGCCGAGCATCACGCTGGGTGCGATCAGGTCGGCCAGGGCCAGCCCCGGCAGCCGATACTTCCGCACAAAGGCCCACAGCGCCAGCCCGGCGCCAATCGCCGAGCCAAAAACCACCAGGCCGCCCTTCGTGAAATTGGCCATCGCCTCGATGGTTTGCCAGAACGTGGGCCGTTGATATTCCGGCCAATACTCGATGACGTAGAACACCCGAGCGCCGACGATGCCCGAAATGCACATCCAAAATGCCAAGGAATAGATCAGATCGGAATTAACTCCAATCTGCCGGGCACGATAGGCGGCTAATCCGACGCCGGACGCCAGACCCAGCAACAGCATCACCCCGTATCCTCGGATGGGCAAGCCTTGCGGCTCGCACAACTGGGGCAGCACCCACGCGATGACCGCGCCCAGTGTGGCCAGCAGCGGCAAGTTGCCTGTCACTTCGGGGCTCCAACCGTGCCGGCGCACGATCCAGCCAAGCCAGACGATCGATACGACGGCCCACGCGCCCAGCAACCAGCCGACGCCGAACACCGGCACACCGGCAATCTGACGCGGGATGTAAAATAAAGTTTGCAACATATTAGTCCCGGTCCTTGTGGCCGGCTAATGCCCCGGACCGTGTGGCCGGCGCCTTTTTTCCGTCGCCGCAACTGTTGTTAAACAACAGTTGATTCGCCCCGCCAGCAGGTTGCCCATTGTTTCAACTGTTAACGGTTAACAGTTGGACCCGACCACAAACCCGGTACAACCGAGCATCGCAATGTACCTGCTCGTCAGGCTAGAAAGCCTGACCTACATGCCCCTGACCTCCGGCCTCTGGCCTCCGACCTCGCTGCTGCGCCGGCCAATTCTACGAGACTCGACCATTCAGGGCCACACAGATATAACTACTGAACCCTGAACCCTGAACCCTGAACCCCCCGTCCCGTGAATTTCATCGAACACGAAGACCCCGACGTCTGGTCGGCCATCTCCCAAGAAATCCGCCGTCAGGAAGACGGTCTCGAGATGATCGCCAGCGAAAACTATGTCAGCCCCGCCGTGATGCAGGCGGTCGGCAGCGTCCTGACCAATAAATACGCCGAAGGCTACCCCGGCCGCCGCTACTACGGCGGCTGTGAATTTGTCGATCAGGTCGAAGAGCTCGCTCGCCAGCGGGCCAAGCAGCTCTTCGGCGCTGAGCACGTCAACGTCCAGCCGCACTCCGGCAGCCAGGCCAACCAGGCGGTATATCTCACCGCGCTCGAGCCGGGCGACACCGTGCTGGGTCTCGACCTGGCCCACGGCGGCCACCTGACGCACGGCATGAAGCTCAACCTGTCGGGCAAGCTCTACCACTTTATCAGCTACGGCGTCACGCGCGACGCGCACCGCATCGACTTCGACCAGGTGGCGGCGCTCGCCCGTGAGCACAAGCCCAAGCTGATTGTGGCCGGGGCCAGCGCCTACCCGCGCGAGATGCCACACGACCGCTTCGCCGAGATCGCGCAAAGCTGCGGCGCCAAGCTGTTTGTCGATATGGCGCACTACGCCGGCTTGGTGGCGGCCGGGCTGCACCACAACCCCGTGCCGGTGGCCGATTTTGTAACGACGACGACCCATAAAACGCTCCGCGGCCCGCGGGCCGGCCTGACCATGTGCCGCGAGCAATACGCCAAAAACATCGACCGCAGTGTTTTTCCCGGCTTGCAGGGCGGCCCGCTGATGCATGTGGTGGCTGGCAAGGCCGTCTGCTTCGCCGAGGCGCTGCGGCCCGACTTCAAACGCTACGCCCGGCAGATCATCGACAACGCTCGGGCCTTGGCCGAGCGCTTGCTTTCCGGCGGCGTGCGATTGGTAAGCGGCGGAACCGACAATCATTTGATGTTGGCCGACGTAACGACGTTGGGTCTGACGGGCAAACAAGCCGAAGAGGCACTAGGCCGCTGCGGCATCACCGTGAACAAAAACATGATTCCTTACGACCCGCGCAAGCCGCTCGATCCTTCGGGCGTTCGCATCGGCACACCGGCCCTCACCACGCGCGGCATGGGCACCGACGAAATGTCTCGCATCGGCGACTGGATTCTGGCGGTCTTCCATTCGCCCGACGACGCCGCGGTCAGCCAGCGCATCCGCGGCGAGGTGAGCGCACTCTGCGAGTCATTTCCCGTTCCCGCCGCGGCATTGTGCCCGGCATAAAACGGGTGCGGCATTCAACTTCTGATCGGTTTTGACGTTCGAGACCGGTAGATTTTGCGTTACGACGTCTGTAGGGGACGGACTCCGTGCCGTTCCGTGAACTGTGATTTGGCCCCGCGCCGCCCCTTTGCGGAATGGCACGGAGTCCGTTCCCTTATCAGTTTTGACGTTCAAAACCAGCATGTGGACCAGCCGCCCTCGGCTGGTTCGGCGGCGCCGACTTCGTCGGCGATGCACAGCCGAGGGCGGCTGTGCCACATGCCTGTTTCCGCAATTACCGATTTTGATTATCAAAACCGATCAGAGGCAAGCCGTTTGCTTGCGGAGAACGACCCGGTACCTCTTCCTTTGCGTGACGCAACCGCAATGCAATCAAAAACTTAGGCCGCCACCTCGAAACATCAATCTCGGCTTATGCAAGCGCCTCTCTCCTTCCAGCGTTGAATCATTCTGACGGAGGCGAGCCCGCGCTGCCGCGCGTGGCCGGCGCTCGCACAAAGCAGCGGCGGCTGCCCATCTACCTGTGTTGTATCCGAGGGCTGGCTTGGGCGTGTTTCCACGGGGACGGTTCGCCGCCGCGTCCACGTGCCGCTTCGCAGCCCTCTCCCTGTTTTGTACCAGGCGAGTGGCTTTATCGGTTTTCAGCGGGATTTAGCCAGCTTTTCCGCCGCTGCCGGGCAGATTGCCCACTACGGGAGTTTGCGGCACCGATGTCGCCGACTTGTGCGCGGCCGCGAGTGTTGGAAAATCGCCCCGCTATTATTTGATACGCTGCCCGTGGCCAAACAGTTCCAACTTCACCGCGGCGACGCCCAAGCGAGCAAAAAACGCCGCGCTACTTGCTTCTACGCGGCTCGAGGCCGGTTGGTTCGCGGGCTCGGGCCCTATTGATTAAGAACGAAAACGAAAATGCAAAACAACGCGATGCAGGCCAAGATGGAAAGGCATATCGCGCATCCCAGTGGATAGCCTTTGCCATCGAAGAGATGGCCGATGCCGAATCCGAATGTTGCGACTGCGAGCACCAGCATAGTGACCATTAACGGAACACCACCAACTCCCCTCTGAACGACGAGATACGTCCCCAGACTTGCGATGAGCATGGACAGGCTAAAGAAGGTCTTAAAATCGAAGAGTTTCACCCAAATTGGGCGGCGCGCACTATCATCGCCATTGAGTTGAGGCAGCTCGTCATCCATCCCCAAATGATACCACCCCGTACGCGAAGGAAAGCAGTTGCTGCCCTCGGCTTTCAGAAACTGGCTACAATGATGCAATGACCCGACGGTTCCAGTTCAGCTTGCGGGCGTTGCTGGCGTTGATGACGGCGGTGGCGTTGGCACTGACCTGGGTTTTCCAGCCCATCTTCCAATTGCGTCGGCAGCGACAAATCGCTGACGCCTTTTCGAAGCGAGGCGTGTGGATCCTATACGACTACGACCCGCGGCTGAGCAAAGGTCATCCGCCCGGCCCGGCCTGGGCGCGCTCACTCTATGGTGACGACCTGTTTATCAACCCGGTTGCCGTTACCTGGCATGGCGAACCTCCCAGCGACGACGACCTGCGGCTGCTCGCGCAATTGACGCATTTGCGGCGTCTGTCGCTCGCGGGCCTTGCGGTGGACGATCCGTATCTGCACAAGTTGAGCCAGCTCGAATCGCTGGAAGAGCTCGACCTGCATGCCACCGCCATTACCGATCGGGGGCTTGAACAGCTTCCGATCTTCCCCAACATGAAACGGATTTACTTGGCAAAAACAGATACCACCGAGGACGGAATCACCAAACTTCGCCGTCGGCTCGGCCACCTGCCGACGCTGTCGATCTCGTGGTAGCCGGGGCATCGCCAAGGCTCTGCCCCAGCCACCGGGGCCAATCGAAAATCGAAAATCCAAAATCGAAAATCCAAAATCTCACCACGCGTCGGCGGCGGCGACGGCCTTGGCGGCGGCCAGCTCGGTAGTTTTCGGCCGACATTCCAGCCCGACGTAGCCGCGATAGCCCAGGTCGTGCGCCTGCCGTAGCACGCGGTTGTAGTGCACCTCGCCCGTGCCCGGCTCATTGCGGCCCGGATGATCGGCCAGTTGCAAATAGCCGACCTGGTCAAAACCTTCCTTGAGATGGCCGCAGAGATCGCCCTCGCTGATCTGCATGTGGTAGAGGTCCCAATTGATTTTCACATGCTTCGAGTTCACTTCGCGGCAGATGTGCACGGCCGCCGGGCTGCCGTAGAGACAATGCCCTTTGTGATCGACGCGAATGTTCATCGGCTCGAGGATCAGCATCACGTCGTATTGCTCGGCGATCGGCGCCACACGTTTCAGAGCCGCGATGATGTTCTCGTGCATTTGCGGCTGCGTAATGCCGGGCTGATCGTTGCCGCCCACCACACACATCTTTTTGCAGTTCAGTTTTTTCGCCACTTGGCAGCTCGCCTCAATTTCTTTTTCGACAGCGGCGTGGTTCTTGGGATCGTTCATGCCCGGCTCGAACGGCCAAGCGGTGAACTGGGCGATATCGAGATTCAGCTCCTTGGTGAGCGACGCAATGGCATCGAGGTCTCGGCCGCGCCAGGGCCAGAACTCGATGGCCGGAAATCCGAACCGCGCAGCCGCGCGAATGCGATCGAGAAAGTCGAGCTTGGTCCACCACATCTCGATGTTGACGGCGAACCTGGTGTGCGGCGTGCGGCCCAGCGTGCTGGCCTCTTCGTCAACGGCGCCCGCGATCGCCGGCAAGGCGGCCAACGAAGCGGCGGTCGATTTGAGTAGAGTGCGGCGATCAATAGGGAGCATGGGGTGGTTCCTCGGCGGCGATGTTTTAAGGAGATTCTAAACCGCCGCTTCTTGAAAAGCCATCATGGGTACCGATGATCCTTCGCTCCGTGGCGGCGTTCGTTGGCGGCGGTTATCATTTCCGCAATGAGGCCGCAAGCTGACCCAAAGGTCGATTTCGCTTTCAAGCACGTGTTCGGGCGCGAGCAGAATATAGGTCTGCTGATGAGCCTACTCGATGCAATCTTACAGCCGTCAGGCGGGCAAGGTATCGCGAGCCTGGAGATCATGAATCCCTTCAATGATAAGGACACACTCGACGACAAACTCTCAATTCTCGACATCAAGGCGCGCGATCAAGTGGGCCGGCAATTCAACATCGAAATGCAGATGCTGGCCTACGGCGCCTTCCGCCAGCGGGCGCTCTATTATTGGGCTCGGCTGCACCAAGGGCAGCTTCGCAAGGGTGAGGACTTCCGCGTCCTGCGGCCAACAATTGCCGTCTGCTTCGTCGATACCCCGCTTTTCCCTGCATTGGACGACTACCATCTCATCTTCGAGTTGCGTGAACGGCGACACCAGGCGCTCTTTACCGATCAGATGGCGGTGCATATCCTGGAATTACCGAAGTTCACAAAGACGGTTGAGCAGTTGGCGACACCTTTGGACCGCTGGCTGTACTTCCTGCGGCATGCGCGTGACTTGGACGCCGATGCCTTGCCCAGTCCGCTAGACCTTCCGGAACTCCGCTTCGCATTAGGAGACCTCATCATGATTTCACAAAGCAAACGTGACCATGAGCGGTACGAATCGCGACAAAAAATGCAGCGTGACGTCTACACTGCCCTGGCCGAGGCCGAAGAGATTGGGGAGGCTCGAGGCCTCGAAAAGGGGATTCTGAAGGGTATCGAACAGGGTCGAGAGGAGGGCCAAGCCGAGGGACGGCGGGCACTCATCGAATCCTTCCAGAAACTTTTGCGTCGCGAGGCGATATCTCGCGAGCAATTACAACGGCTTTCGTTGCCAGAACTCGAAGAACTGGCAGCTCGTCTGCAAACCGAGTTGAACGCCAGACTGGCCGGCGATGCGTGAGCTTGCCGATTCGTCGATGTGAACTTTCGCCAAATGCACGAACACTTCATGCGACTGGCCCTGCGAGAGGCCCAGCAGGCGCTGGCGGAGGACGAAGTGCCGATCGGCGCGGTTATCGTGCATGAAGAGCGTGTGATTGCCGCCGCCCACAATCAACGCGAGCAACTGCGCGACCCCACGGCTCACGCCGAAATGATCGCCATCACGCAGGCGGCGGGCGCGTTGGAAAGCTGGCGGCTCGATCAGTGCCTTTTATACGTGACGCTGGAGCCATGCCCGATGTGCGCCGGGGCGATCATTCAGGCCCGCATTCCCTGGGTAATCTACGGCGCGGCCGATCCGAAGGCGGGCGCCGTCCACACGCTGTATCAGCTTTTGGCCGATCCGCGCTTGAACCACCGCTGCCAAACCGTCAGCGGCGTGCTGGCCGACCCGTGCGGCGCGCTGCTCACGCAGTTCTTTCAGCAGAAGCGATCCCTCGGTAAGAAATAATCGATTCGCCAGTGCGTAGTTGACCACCAATTCGTGACACAAAGATGTCACGGGGTGCCACGCAATGCCGATCACAGAAGGTGTCTTTATGCTGCCGTAAGTAGTTTGTCGCGTAGTGCTTTTTGTTTTTCGTTAAGGGTGCGAATTTTGGGCGGCCCCGGCGGCTTGTGTGGCTTCCGGCGCGGCCAGTCGCGGACTGCCTT
>DATFDL010000797.1:0-10818 GCA_035252155.1 Pirellulales bacterium
CTGGAAAGCACCAGATAGCCGACCGGCACGCTGCCCGTATCGAACCGCATGACGAACGGCGACACGGTGCCCGGCGGCATGAAGGCCTGCGAGCGGTTCACGTAGTTGATCGTCTCGGCCATGGCCTGCGCCATGTCGGTACCGGGATGAAAGAACAGCTTCATCAGCGCCATGCCCTGCACGTTCTGACTTTCGACGTGATGAATGCCGCTGATGTAGAGAAAGTGGTATTCGTAGTAGTTGGTAATCAGCCCTTCCATCTGGGCCGGGTCCATGCCGCCATAGGGCTGCGAGACATAGATGACCGGCAAATCGAGACGCGGGAAAACATCGACGTCCATCTGCTTAATCGCCAGCGCGCAACCCAGGGTAATGCCGACGACCGCCACCATGACGGTAATCGGGCGTCGGAGGGCAAAGACAATCGGGTTCATCAGCAGCTTTTCGCGTTGCGTGGCGGAACATAAGACGGGTGGCGGCCGTGCCGCAGTCGGCTGGCCGCGGCAAGGTAAGGCCCGTTGGTATCAGGGTAACTCGCACTTGTCCACTGCGGTAGTAAAGCCTGCCTGGGAAAGGATTTTCGGGGGGTTTTCATGTTTTTTGGCGTCGGCTTTGCGAATAATGGAGATAGAGATAGCCGGAGCACCGAGGGAGGACTTCAGCCATGCGTACTTCGTGTTACCCGTTCATTTGCGCTGTCGGTCTGCTGATGATGCCAGTCGGGTTTTTAGCCGCTCAGACCGATACGACGGATGGCAGTTACGGCGATGACGAGCTTCGGGACTTGAACGAGCGAATTCACGTCCTCGAAGCGCGTCAGGCCGAACGAATCGAGCGGGAGCTGGGGTCTTTGCGCGCCCAACTTCGAGACGCCAAGCGTCTCGAACAAAGCCGCTTGGGACAATCTCGGGGGGCGAAAAAAGACGAGCTTCCGTCCAAAAAGATGGCCGAACGCGCGGCGAACGGCCAATCGTGGCGATATCGGTATCATCAGGGGCGATGGTGGTACTGGCGGCCGTCTAATTCTTGGGCGGCCTACGATCAAGAGCGCTGGGTTCCTTATCAGGCCAGGGCCGTTGGTCGATATTATCGTTAAAAAGTATGGGAGATCGTCCCGCGGCCGTCAAACAGGGCAACGCCGACGGTTCCGATCGCCGCGCCCGTCAGCTCGCGATCGGTCACGCAGCTTCGCGAACGCCGCCAAGCGGGGTATGCTCCGCGGGGGCGATCGTCGGGCGGACCACCAGCGAATAGAGCGCCGGTACCACAAACAAGGTAGTTACCAACCCGGCCAGCAACCCGCCGATTACCGCCCGACCCAACGGCGCATTGGCCTCGCTGCCGCGGGCGTAACCGATTGCCATCGGCAACAGCGCAAACAGCGTGGCCAGGGCCGTCATCACCACCGGACGCACCCGGATCGCGGCCGCCTGGCAAATGGCCTCGGTGGGGCTCAAGTCTTCCTCGCGCCGCAGGTTCTCGGCGAAATCGGTCATCAAAACCGTGTTCGAGACGACGATGCCGACCATGAAAATCACACCCAACATCGACTGTACGTTCAGGGCGGTGCCGGTGACGAACAAGATCAGCACCACCCCCACCACGCCCAAAGGCACGGCAAATAAGATGACCAGCGGCAAAACATACGACTTGAACAACGCAACCATAAGGAAGTAGACAAACAGCGTTGCCAGCAACAGCCCGAAGCCCAAGTTGCGAAATGTCTCTTGCATGCGCGAGTATTCGCCGCTGAGCACAATCCGGCTGCCGGGGATGACAACGCCCGGCTGCTCGGGATCGAAGGGGAGCCACGCGCCGTCGGACTGAAGCACTCCAAAATCTTCCAAGACGGCCGCCACGTCGGTCGCGACGTGCCCCAGGTCGCGGCCCTCGACGCCCATCGTCAAGTCGATGGTGGGCTGCAAGTTGGTGTGGGTCACTTCGGCCGCCACGCGTTGAGGATGAAGCTTGGCCAGATTGCGCAGCGGAATGGCTTGCCGCTGGGCGGGGCCGGTGATCGGCACGTCGAGCATCGTCTCCGCCGAACGAATCGCCTCTTCTTCATACTGCACACCCACGAAATACTGGTTCGAGCTGACCGGGTCGATCCAAAAATTCCGTTTGTTGAACTGAATGCTCGAATTCAGCGCGGCGACGACGTTGCGCATCACGTCGCCTTGGTTCAGCCCCAGATCGGCCGCTTTGTTGCGATCGACTTCGACCACGTACTGCGGATAGTTGAGCCGCTGCAGCGTGCGGCAATCGACCACGCCGGGCACGTCGAGCACGCGCTGCCCGATCCGCTCGGCCACCGCATGGGCCTTTTGTTGATCCTTGGCCTCGATGCGAATATTGATGGGCGTCGCCTTGCCTTCGTTCATGGCGCCTCGAATCATGCCGCCGGCGTCGAAGGCAAACTCCAGGCCCTCGAGCCGCGCGTCGCGCGAGAAGTTTTCACGCAGCAGGGCGACGCACTCTTGCGCAGTGCGAACGCGGTCTTCTTTGAGCTGGACCTTGACCACGGCGTCCATCGGACCGGAGTTTGGAGTATAAGCCGCCGACCAGTCGGGCGTCACGCCGATCTCGCTGATGACGATCTCGACATCGTCGCCGATCTGAGCGTGAATGATGTCTTCGACTTCGGCGACTCGCGATTCGGTCCCCTGGTCGCCGTCGATCCGCGTGGCGGTGGGCGCTCGAACATAAAGCTCGAACGCGCCGCCATCGACCTCCGGGAAGAACTCGCGGCGCAATTGCGTGCCGACGCCCCCCACCACTACGACCAGCAAGATGGTGGCGACCGCCACGGTGAGGCCGCGGCGACGCATCACGCTTTGCAATCGCCGCAAGTACCAGGCGATGGCGAGCTCGGTGGCCGTTTTGCGCGGCGCCACCGTGGCAATCACCGGCTCTTGACCGGGGTGCATGCCGCTCCGCAGCCATGCTGCGCAGCGCACGGGAACCAACGACAGCGACAGCAGGTACGCGGCGATCATCGCAAACGCCACGGCCAGCGCCATCGGCTTAAAGAGGAACTGCCCCATGCCGGGCATCACCGCCAGCGGCGTCAGCACCAGCAACGTGCACAGCGACGCCACCAGCACCGGCAGCGCGACCTCGCGCGAGCCGATATAGGCCGCTTCCTTGGGCCGCGCGCCTTGGTGCAGGTGCCGATGCGTGTTTTCCAGGCATACGATCGCCACGTCGACCAGCGGGCCGATGGCCAGCGACAGCCCGGAAAGCGTCATCACGTTGATCGTGTTGCCTGTGTAGTACAGGCCCACAATCGCCGCCATCACCGCAATGGGAATGGTCATCAACGCGATGACCGTCATCCGCCACTCGCCCAAGAAGAGCAAAACCACCAGCGAGCAGAGCACCGCTCCCAAAATGCCCTCTTCGACCAGGCTTTTGATCGAATGGCGCACGTAGACCGATTGGTCCATGACCAGGTGCAGGTCGATGTTGGGGCGCGACAGCCGCGCCTGCATATCGGGCAGATCTCGCTTCAGCGCATCGACCAGGCCCAGCGTGCTTGAGCCAAGCTGGCGGTAAACCGGAATATAGACCTGGCGGCGGCCTTGAACTCGGACCACGTTCGTTTGAATGTAGCTCGAGTCGGCGGGCCGGGCCACATCGCGCAGATAGACGGCGTTGCCATGCCGCGCCCAAAGCGGAATGTCGTTCATCTGTTCGACGATCGCGTGCATCGAGTTGGAATCGATCGCATAGTCGATGTCGCCGAATTTGGCGTCGCCCGTCGGCAGAAAGATATTCTGGTCGTCCAACGCCTTCATCACGTCGAGCGGAGAGAGGTTGCGGGCCTGCAGCTTGACGCGGTCGAGATAGATCATCACCGCGCGAATCTTACCGCCGTAGACCACCGGCGCCACGGCGCCGGGCACGGCCATCACCATGTTGCGCACTTCGTAACGCCCCACGTCGTAGAGGATCGACTCACTTTGCTCCCGGCTGTCGAGCGCGATCAGGCAGGCCGGCACCGTGCTGGTCGGGTCGAACGGCAGGATGACGGGCGGCAGCGTGCCGGGCGGCAAGTTGGGGATGGCCGCCGACGCCAGCGAGTTGACCTGCGTCAGCGCGCCGTTCGGATCGACGTCTTCGCGGTAATAGTTGCGAATGATACTCGCCCCGACGATCGAACGCGACTCTTGCCGCGCCGTGCCGGCGGCCTGCCCGGTCCACCGCTCCATACGGTTGGTGATGTCCTTCTCGATGCTGCTGGCGGGCATCCCGCCATAAAAGGTGAGCACTTGCACCGCCGGGCTCTTGAAGACCGGCAGGATGTCGATGGGAATCATCGTCAGGCAGAGTCCGCCCAGAACGACGACGGTCAACATGACCACGGTCACTGCGTAAGGATTGCGCAGCGACGCTTGAATCAGCCGGTTCATGGCTCACCCGCCGGGTGGCGCCTTGGCGCCGTTGAGGTAAACCGCTCGATGGCCCGCCACCGTCAACATAATCGACCCGCAGCCGCCGTGCAAAGCAATTTTTCAGAGATAACATGGTTTTTTTGGTCCGTGCCCGGCACGAGCACGCCACCGCAGGCCGAGCAGAACTTGCTGTCAGCGTTGTTTTCGGCGGAGCAGGCCGGGCAAGTTTTCATGGGTCATCCGGCCTACCAGTGACTGCAGATAATTCTTTCAATAGGCGACCGATGGCAAAAACGCTCCGGCGGGCTCGTTGTACAGGCCGAAGCTCATGAGCGTCATCGGTTGCGTGACGCGCAGACCGCGCTGCAAGCACCAGCGGAATAACTCGGTATTACGAGTCGGCAAGAGGAAGCCGGCGCCGGCAAATGTCGGGGCCGCGCCGATGAGGGCTTGGAGCTCACGGTTGCTCTCGCCGACGGCGTGTCCAAAGAAACCGATGGTTGTGGCGTAGCCGGTAATTCGCCCGTCGTGCTCGACAACGGTGGCCGCACCTTGCCCGATCGCGTCGAGTAGCTCTCCACCGCGATCGTGGCCGTGGACTCGCCGGCAGACGCGGTTGCAGGCGTCAAGGTCGCCTGCGGCGGCCGGTCGGACGCCGTATCCGGCCATCACGTCGTTGAGGGCCGGCCCTTGGAGGCAGGCGAGTGGTTCGCGGACGTCATATCCGAGCTTGGCATACAGCGAGAGCGAGCGCACGTGATAGCCGGCCTGAACCAGTCTCACACCGGGGAAATTCTGCTGCGCGGCGCGATGCTGGACGTCCTCCATCAACTGTCGCCCGATCGCCTTGTTCTGCACACTAGGATCGACGGTAATCGGCCCGACACCGGCGATGCCGTTGCGTTCGTCGAGGAAATTGCTGCCGACCACCCTGCCGCCCAGCTCGGCCACGACGCCGTAGAAACCGGCGTGACCCAACATCCAACTCAGCAGTTCGACCGGCATGTCAGCCGACGGGAAGTCCGGCGTGAAATGATATGCCTCCGCGACCGTCTTGAACGCCTGAAAGCAGATCGCGCCGCACGCCTCCGCGTCCTCTAGTTTGCCGCGGCGAAATGTAAGGTTCATAAGCTCGTCGGGAGAATAGGGGATCTTCCGCAGGATCTGTGGGTAGCTTTCGCCTTGGTTCGCAGCGCGAACCTGCGTTTTTCTGAGGGACGGCAGGGCAAATAAATGAGGTGTTGACTGGCGGGTAAAGAACCCTGGCCCGCGATGGCGGGCCAGAGCCAAGCGAGTCATTTACCCGCCCGGAACTGGCTATCCCTTGTCAGGTTGCTCGCCAGCAGAGCCTGACTCCGTTTCACCTATCCGCCGATTATTCTACCACGACCAATTGATGTTCAAATCGCCGCGCCATTTATTTGCCCGGCCAATGCCTGAAAAAACGCATCCCGGCGCTGTTATGCGGCCCGGAATCACCCACAGATTCGGCGGAGGAGCCACTTCCAACCGCAAGAGGCGTCTTCAACGTTTTCGGCGCAGCAGGCGGGGCAGGTTTTCATGGGTCACTCCAAGGACGAACGTTGCTTCACTCTTGCAACCGCATGGAACGCCCAGGCGACAAAGATCGAAAGGGAGCCGCCGAGGTAGGAGGCGTTGTGCATGTAGCCGACGCAGAGGTAACGCCGCAGGTGAATCAGCCCGTCGGGGATGAACCAGCCGCGATAGTCGGCCAGATCGATGTGGGCCGTTTGAAAGTAACCATAGAGCAAACCGCACAGACCAAATAAAAGCGTAAAGACGACGGCCACGAGCATCGACCCCAGCAAAACGCGAAGCATCCGGCGAGCGCCGCGATGAATGAAGCCCGCTAAACCCACGAACATGCCGACGGGGACGCCCATCCACCACGTGGCAAGAAAGCCGACCATCGCCGCGCGAACGCGATTGGGAAGCGGCGTATCGACTAAATCGAACTGCCGGAATTTGAACCGCGTGAAGTACTCGCTCGACACGGCATAACTGATCTGATCGTGCGCCATGCCATAAACGCCCGAGACAATCACCGCCAACACGACAAACAGAGCATAAACAGCAAATTTTTTCGCGACGTTCATGGCGCGTACGGATTACATGGTGGGCGAGGGCCTGGTCCGAGCTTCCCATGAGGTGTCACCGCCCAGCTCTTTCAAGGAAGCGGACTTGCCAACCGCTATTTGCGCAGAATTTTTTCCATGGCTTTGCCCTTGGCGAGCTCGTCGATGAGCTTGTCCAAATAGCGGATTTTCCGCATGGTTTCGTCCTCGATTTCTTCCACCCGAACGCCGCAGACCACGCCTTGAATCAAGCTCGCGTTCGGCTGGAAGCGCGGCGCCTTGGCAAAGAACGTCTCAATGTCAATTTCCGCGTCGATTGCTTTATGAAGGCTTTTCGCCGTATGCCCGGTGAGCCAGAGGATGATCTCATCCACTTCCGCCTTCGTCCGACCTTTACTCTCCGCTTTCTTTACGTACATCGGATAGACGCGCGCAAAGCTCATGGCGTAGATGCGCGGTTTGGCTTTTGTCGGCTTCTTGGTCATGGTTGGCACGTCCATTTCGTCGTTCACGGGCGCCGAAATTCTGCCACGCCTCGCCGCATCTGCCAAGTCTGGCGAAAGCGTTAGATGTGGCCGCGGAATCCCTTAGGGCAAATTCGGCTGCTCGGGATACCGACACCTTTTCCACCCTCGCCGAATCCACTTGACGGGGGACACTGTTTATGTGTACACTTACCTAGTTGATGCGATCGCCTACCGAAACGGCCGTCGTTTGGCCGCGGAACCCCGCCTTTTGCCCTCGGTGATTGGGCACCAAACACGTCTCGCAGTGGGGCGTCAAAATGGTCGCGGAAACTTGCAAAGTTGCGTTCACCAATCGGCAGTGGGAAGCCTATCAATTGGTGCTGAAGTTTCACCGGCGACGGCGCCGCGCGCCGACCGCCGTAGAACTGAGTCAGAGCATGGGCATCACCCTGTTCGAGTCGGCCAGGCTGATCGGCGCACTCACGGCAAAAGGCGTTCTCGAGCGTCGTGTTTATCACGTGCTGGTGGCCGTGCCGCCGAATTGACCGATGCCGTGAACTGCTTTGCGCTGGCGTTCACGATCTTCCACGCGGCAGACTCGGCGGCATTGATGTCGCCATCATTCGACGTGACGGCGACCACCATGTTCGTCTGGGGGATGAACACGACCAGCGCGAACCACATCGTGTTCGATCCGTTGTGCCAATACGCCGTGTGTGAAATTTTTTGGGTTGGCGGATTCACCACCCAGCCGCAGGCATAGTTCTGGAGCACGGGCTTATGCAGCCGCTGGTAGGTCTCGGCGGAGAGCAGCTTGCCCGACCCAAGCTCGCCACGCAGGTGTTCCGTGGCGTACTGGCAGAGATTGCCAAGCGTCATGTGAACGGTGCCGGCGGGACCGATGATGGGAGTGTTGTCGTCGTCGTCGCTGGCACTTGTTTTGCGACCAAGCATTACGCGGTGGCCACGCGGTTGATAGAGCGTTTCCGCCGGGCTTTTTGGCGGACCGAATCCGGCGTCGTTGAGTTTCAGCGGCTCGAAGACTTCACGCTTCACAAGGTCTTCCCAACTCACGCCGGTCGCACTTTCGGCCATCGCCCCGGCAATCGTATAGCCGACATTCGAGTAGGCAAATTTTTCGCCCGGCGGGGCTGCTGGTTTCTCGGCCATCAGCTCGACGACTGCCTGGCGGCGCTCCCGAGTGCATTCGGCACCGAGCGAGGGCTGTTTCAGCCTCACCGCCAACGGGAAGTTTGCCGGCGCGCCTGAGGTGTGGGTCAACAATTGCTCGAGCGTGACCGGCTTCCAGTCTTCATGAATGGCTGCGTCAGAAAAGCGCTCGCCGACGGTATCCGTCCACTTCATCTGACCCGACTCGATCAGTCGCCCGATCATCGTCGCCGTGACAGACTTGGTGATCGATCCCAGGTGCCAGCGATCGCCGAGTTCAATCGGCACGCCGCTACGGATCTTCCGCTCTCCATCGGCCGCGGTAGCCATGACTTTCCCATCGATCATCACCATGGCGGCGAGACCAACGAGTTTGTGCTCCTGGCGGAGGTCGGTGACCAGCTCCGCGAGCCACGTGCCTGCCGCGCCGTTGCTTCTAGGAGTCCCCTCGTAGCTGGAATGAAATACCCCGACTGCCAGCGCGATGAACGCGAGCGTCGCCAGCAACAGCGCGCCTAAAGCCCGGGCGATGGACTTCGCCCTGTAAGTGCCCCAGGCGAGCAGCGAGATAATGACGTAATAAATGAGATAGCCGGAATCGAACGCCCCGAATGCCAGAGCAGGGAGCGTGAGCACCATCAGGAAAATGACGACGATCACCAGGACAGTAAAATTGAAGGCACCGATGGCCGGCGTTTCGGCGTCCCTCTCGGCCAGTTCCGCGTTCACCGGCTTGGTCCTGTAAATGTCCCGTGCGAGCAGCCAGGTCACGACGCAATAAATGAAATAGCCCGAGAGCGAGCCGAAATCGAACGCTCCGACGACCTGATTGATGAACAGGCCAAAGGCGGCGAGCAGGCAAAAGGCGAGCGTCACCAAGGCAATGGACTTGGCCGCCAGCACAAAGAACTTGGAGGACATATGTCGGCTTCTCAGGGATCGGTCACTCGCCATCTAAGCTTTCCTATCCGTATTCGTTGTGCGGCCGGGCAGATTGTTAGCCGAGCTCAACGCCCTGCCCATCGGGAGTCCGCATCATCGCGAGGGTGGCCCGGACATCCTTGAGCCCGATCAGTTTGCCGACCAAAGACCCTTCCACTGTCGTCTCGCCCTCAAGCTTGAGGCCGAGTTCGATGAAGAATGCCTTGGTGGCTTCGAGATCGTCGACAACGATGAGGACGTTGTCCATCCGTTTAAGCGTCATATCCTTCCTTTAGTCGCTTCACTGCTGACGCGCGTACCGCTTCTCGAATTGTCAGGAACGCCACGTCGATGAGCGTACCGAAATTCTTTCAGGCGAACTTTGCGGCTTGTCAACCGAGCACTTGCTCGCGATAGTTTTGTGGGTTAGGTTGGCCATTTCGGTTGGACAGGTAGCTCAGTTGGTAGAGCAACGGACTGAAAATCCGTGTGTCGCCGGTTCGATCCCGGCCCTGTCCACTTCTTGTGCAATCGCTCACGGGTCCGCTAGCGTACGACGACGCGTGCCAGTCGGCGGGTTTGTTGACGCTGGCAGGCCCGCCGCGCGCCGCTCGATCGTCGCCAAGGCCCTCTCAGCGGCCGCCTTGCACTGCGCGACGTACGGGGTCTTGTCCGCAAACCCGCGGCCGTTGGCAAACGACTTCAGGGCTTGCGTCACGTCGGTGCGATCGGACCCGATAATCGCCAGGCAATCGGCGCATTCGCAAAAGACCTTGTAGAACTTGGCAGTTCCTTTGGCCGCCGCTTTCATGATCTTCAGCACAACGGGAGCGGCGCTGGAGGCGTTCGGGCCAATCTGCCCCAACTTGTTGAGAGCCTGGCGGCGCAAGGTGGGCGAATACTTTTTGCTGACGACTTGTACGTTTGCCGGTGTGTCGCCACTTACGATTTCGGCCAGCAGATCGACCGCCACTTGCGGGTTCTCATTGAGGCGCAAAATGCCGTCGATCGCGGCAAATTTCAAATTGTCGTCGGTCTCTCGCCGCACGTGCTGTTCCAGATAAGTTGTCGCCTCATCGGAAACATCATTCCTGCCAGACAAGGCGCTGATCGCCGCGCGTCGCTCGAAAACGTTGGAGCTGTCGAGGCCTTTCGCCACTTCATCAACCGGCTTCAGCGGCACTTTCGGCTCTTCGATCGGCGACCGGATGATCGGTTGCTGCGGCCTGATCATCACGCTCTGTTGCCGCGGTCGGTCAGACTCGGTCGCTTGGGAGTCAGATTCCTCGGTCAGGGACACTTCCGGCTCGGTTTCTTCGGGCTCGGTTTCTGTGGGCTCAGACTCGATTGACACTTTCGGCATCGCACTGTTTGTAGCCGGCGATGAAGGGCGTTCAGGGGTTGGCCGCGCGGGCTCGCTGTTTGCCGATTGCGCGGCAATGATTTCCGGCTGCCGCATGGCTATTTCATGTCCCGCCCGATGCCGCTGGATGCCGATAAAAGCGAAAATGCCCAGCGAAACGAGGGTGATGATGGCCCACACCGTGCGGTTCAGCAACCGATAAAACGCCGACTTGCTACATTCACTGGCGAGCCACCGCTGGGTGGCGACCGACGGTTCATCGGGCGCCGCGGGCCGGACGGGGACAGCCGCAGCCATCGGCGCTGCTGCCCTCGGCGTCGTAGCAACGGGAGCAATTGGCGCCGGCGTTGGAATTACGCCGGCTGACGCGGGCAACGATGGCGCCGGTGCTGCGGCACCCTGGCTTT
>DATFDL010000798.1:0-6396 GCA_035252155.1 Pirellulales bacterium
CATTCCCTACAGAACCCCGACCTCCGACCCCTGAATCCCGACCCCTTTCTTCACTCTCTCACCAACGAATAATCGAGCGTGATCGTCTCATCGAACACGGCGATGGCGTCGTCCATCAGCGTGCAAAACACGACGGGCGCCTGAGTGGGCGCGGCCGCCGTGCCCGCGGCGTAGGGCATCATGCCGTTGGGGGCATTCGGATCGGAGCCAAACCACATCTGACTGGGCGCTCCCGAGATCGGCGCGCCACTGCCTGACTTCCACTGATACCACATGCCCGGCCAATCGCCGCCGCTCACCGTGACGTTGCGATACCACCGGGCACCGTTGTTCGGATCCTGGTTCGGCCCATCGTCGACGTTGAGAATGCGATACCAGGCCAACTGCGGATAAACTGCGCTGCCGGTGATCATGTCTTGGAAATTGGCCGCCAGCATCACGTAGGTGTTGGGCTTGATGTTCTTGAGCCAGTCTTTGGTCGGCAGGCCGGAACTGCCCGACGCGCCCGAATCGTAGACGTAGAGCTGCAAACCTCCACCGCCGTAAAAAGGCGAGGTGACTTGAAGATTGTTGCCCGACTGCCCGGCGTACTGCGTGAACATGGCGTAGACCAGCCGCTCGGAGGGCGGCTTTTCATCGGTCAGTCCCCCCGCCCCCGCCCAGAGTGTCAGGTCGCGTTTCTGCAAAACGACCACTGAAACTTGAAAGCGGTGCAGGCTGGCGGCGATCAGCGGCCCCTTAAGCATGTCGGCGGGCAAGCGCGAGACCGTGGCGAGCCACGAGTAGTCGCCGACGAAGTTGGGAGCGTTGGCCGAAGGCAGGTTGCCGCCGAAGGCCGTGATCGCCGTCGGCCGCAGGTCGATGTTGTTGGGGTTTTGCTTCAAGAGTTGTCCGGCGTCGGTCTCGAACATCACGTCGTCGTTGGAGCGCATGAAGCGGTCGGCGACGGAGAACGACATGGCGATGGGCGTGGTCACCGGCTGGGTGGCGGCGGGCGGCCAGTACTCGTTGGCTGTGACACCGGCGCGATAAATAGCAGGGCCCCCGCCCGGTGGTGTCGGCGATTGATTGGGAAACGCCGGAAAATAGCAGGGGAACGTCACCGCCGAGTTGAGCTTCGACGATTCGTAGACGTACGCGAAGCCCAGCGGATCGAGCACGAAGGCCGAGTTTGGGTTGTAGTTGGCGTTGGGGGCGGCCAGCGTGCCGGTAAGGGCCACGACGCCCTCGGGATTCAGCGGCGGGGCCGGATTGCTGGGGTCGATAAAGATCCACCGCCGCGGGCTGAGGTAGTTCTTCACTTGCAGGTCGTGAACGGCCTGTTGCGCCAGCGCCCCACCGCGATCGTACTTGGTGGTTTCATTCTGAAAATACGTGGCCATCGGCAACAGCGCCGCCGCGCCCATCACACCGAGGCTCAACACGCCCATCGAGATAAGCACTTCCAGCAGGGTGATGCCCGCACGGCGGTAGCCGCGGCCAAAGTAGCCCCGACACTCCGTGGCGGGAGCACTACGCGGTCGCCGAAGGCGACCACAATCTCCGTCACGGAGTGCCGGAGCTACTTTTCGCCGTGTCGCCGTGTCGCCGTGTCGCCGTGTCGTCAACATCACCGCCCTCCCATATCGAGCATCGCCCGGGCCAGGCGGCGCGAGTAATAAACGTTCGCGGCCCAATAGATCTGCATCTGCATAGCGTTCGCCCCGCTGACGGCCTCACTCGTGGGTATCGGCACGGTCAGGTCGAAGCCCACGTTTTCGGCCGTGGCCACGGCGCCGGTCTGCGGATTGATGGCCACCCACAGCGCGTTGGGATCCTGCACGTTGTAAATCGGCTTCAGCGGCGCAACGCCTTGTGGCACGAGCGGCACCAGGTCGGGGTCGCCATTGATCAATGCCTGCTGGCCGACGAGCAAATAAATCGGTCCGGCGGGGATGCGGCCTTGCCAATCGCTCCAATTGACCACGCTCATCGTCGTGTTCGTGTTATTCGCCTCGCTCCAGCTATAAATGCGGTCGACCGTGCCAGTCGGCTGAAACGTGATCATGATCGACGTCGGATCGGCCGGCGCCGTGCCCTGCTGCGCCTGACTGCCGGGCACGGTGGGGTCGAGCGCGGGATTGGCGCGGAACGTCGACCACCAGCCCGCGGCGTTGGCATTGGCCACCAACACCTCCGTACCCGAACCGGGAATCGGCACAATGACCGAGAACGACGCGTCGGGATAATTCGCCCCCAAATCGATCACCGCCTCGCCCGGCAATTGGATGCTCGGTGCCGAAGTCTTCACCGGGCGGCGCTGAAAACTGAAGGGAAAACTCTTGGGCAGTCCCGCACCGCCGGCATCAGATACCAACGAATCCCAGATGTTTTTGTTCCCGGGATTGCTGACCATGTTGACATAGGCGTTGCCGATGACCTTGGCCGACTGCACCGGGTCGAACGGCGCATAGGTGATGAATGCGCTAGGCGTGTTCCAAGTGATGACCGGGAACGGGCTGGAAACCAACGTGTTCGGCTGCACGAAATAGCCGCTGGCGGGATCGACATACGGCTGGCCCGGTACATTGCCCGGCTGGCCGGGGGCCGGGTTCGGCGGCGTCCAACTGACGCTCCCGTCGACATCCAGGAACGGCTCTTGAGTGTTGGGCGGTGTTCCGGGAACGTAGCCAGGCGCTCCCATTGCGGCCGTGACGTTGCAAACTCCGTTTTGATCGAGGTCGAGGAACGGCTCGCCCGCCCAAATGCGATATTGCGTGCCCTGGACGACCACCACATCGCCAGGGGCGATGTTGGTAAGCCAGCCCGTGCCGCCACCCGGCACCGGCCCGGCGATCCAGCCGGAATCGCCCAACGGAAATGCCCCTGGCAGCACGGTGGGCGCGCCGGTCACTGAGGGCGGTCCCCAGGCGCCGAAACCACCATTGCCCAAGAGCATGATGCTCGAGCCGCTGGCGCCAGGCGGCATGCCGGGAAAACTCACGCCCGAGGCGAAGTCGCCGGTGTACGGGTCGGGCTGCTCGCAGTACGAAAGCGTCACGGCACCGTTGGGTTGGCCCGGCATCCGCTCGATCATGATTCCATACGAGTGCCCCGACTGCAAAGCGCGACTGCGGGCGCCGTTGATGAAAACGTCGATCATGCGGGCGGCCTCGCGGACGTCGCGGTTCTTGATCGACGGCGCGATCACCGGAATGGCGATCGCCGTGATCAGCAGCATGATCATGATGGCTACTAGCAGCTCGACGAGCGTGACGCCGCGCCGCGAAGCGGAGCCCCGAAGGGGCGCCATTCGACAGCCCAGGGCGCAGCCCTGGGTCAGCCGTTTACGAACAAATCGCAGCCCTGAAAGGGCGTCATTCCCGGCCGTGCCGCGCGCAGGGCTCGCCCCTCGCGCCAGATCGCCGCGTACCACCGCACGCAGTTCGTTTGGCGAATGGGCGCAGGTAGCGTCGGGAATCGCGCCCCGTTGGGGCTTACGACCAGATTTCATGCGGTCGCGAACCCAGGGCTCCGCTGCGCTACGCCCTGGGCTATCGAATAACGCCCGTTCCAGGCTACGCGCCGCGTCGCGACTACTCAGAGCGTGCCTCATTACTCTCTCGTTTCCAGTTGGTGATTCGTGATGTTGTCGGCATAACCGCCGCTGCCAAAAATCTGGTTTGGCCAAGTGGTGCCCGGTTCCATCACGGCGCCGGGCAAGGGGGCTTGAATGCCAGGGTTTGAGTTTTGCGCGTTCGGTTGAATCGGAAAGATCGGCGTCGGGCTTGCCGGAGTATTGTCAGTAAAATATGGGTCGTTGTGCGGCGCGATGCTAGAAAAAGGGGCCGGGTACGCCGCGAGGGTTGGCAAAACGGTGTGCTCCCAAACGTCATAAGTTCCGTCCGGGCCGGCCGAACAGATCAGCGGCGTGATGGCGAACGCCCGCGGGTCGATTCGCAACGGATCGAAAATGTCGTGGCGCGCGGAGGCATATTCATACGTGTACGTCATGCTCGCCGGCGGACTGAAACTGTTGTTGTATTGGGCCAGCGTCGGCCCCGGCTGCAAGTCGGAGAGAAAGCCCGCCGGCCAGCGGACGAAGGCGATCGGCATGTTGTGCCGCACGTAGGGCGACGCGCCCGTGGGCGGAGAGAACGAGCCGGCCGCAAAGGCGTCTTGAAGCTCCGGCATGCCGTCGCCATCGACGTCGCCGACCAGCCGCGGATCGTCGGTGATGTTTTTCTGGCCCAGCTCGTTCTGCGAAGCGAACTTGATGATCATGTAGAGGCACTCGGCCGACTCATACTGCGTGTTGAACGTCGTGGCGTGTGACCTGAAGAACTGGAGATATTGCTCCGAAAGGCCGCCGGGGTTGGCCACCGGGTTGCTGCCGTTCATCGGCTGCGGAATGAGTAGAGTTTGCACCGGCTGAGCGCTCGACGGCGAACCTGACGTCGACGACGTAAAATCGGAGAAACGGCAGGGCAGCTCCAGCCGCATCAATTCGCGCAGGGCCGCCAGCCGGATGGCGGCGAGTTGCAGGTTGTTGCGCGGGTTGACGCCGCTGGTCAGCAGGCTGGTGCTTCCCGCCGCCGTGCGGAGCGAAGAGAAATACTGCAGCCAAGCAACAGCATTTGGGTACTGGTATTGGTACGGCGAGGCCCCGCCCGATTGCAGCACCAGGGTGGGATCGATCGGCAGCTTGCGGGTGCGATACGATTCCCAGATTTCGTTGATCTGCACCGCGATCTTGTTGACGGTGGTTTGGGTGTTGGTTTTCTTGGCCGAGACGCTCGCCTTATACATGCCGCCCAGCGCCATGGCCGCCAGCATGCCGATGATGCTGATCGTCACCAGCAACTCGACCAGCGTGAAGGCGGAACGAGCAGACCCCATCCGCCTTGCGCGGATCGGTGAATGAGATGGTGAGTTAGGTTTCACGCGGCCATGAACGCGCCAATGTGGGACAGCCGCCCTCGGCTGTCTCGCCGTCGCCTTTGGCGACCACCTCACAGCCGAGGGCGGCTGTGCCACACTCACAGCCGAGGGCGGCTGTGCCACACTCGGCACGCCGTCCGTCGCGGCGGTCAGGCCCGCGCCGCTTGGCATGCCACGCGCGCCGCGACGGATGCCGTGGCACCCCCGCGTTTGGCCAGCAGGGTGCGCCCGCGGCAATCCAAAACCAAAAATCCAAAATCCAAAATTGCTCATTTCAGGGCGCTCTGCAACGTCGACGTGGTGAAGCAGGTCAGGTTATCCATATCGCCCTCGCTGTAGTTCGTACCCGCAGGGAACACTCGCATGTTGAGCGGCAGTTGCGCAGGGGTCGGGCTGAACCAGTACATCTGGTCGAGACCGGCGCAGATAATCTGGAAGCCTTGCGGCTCGACCCAGGTCATCGTGCCGCTGCTCGGCACCGACTGCACATACGGGATGGCGGTGCCCCATTGGGCATAGCCGGTCGGTTGCACGCCGCTGCCCGACGCCGAAGGGTAGGCGGCCGAAGCCGGGTACGTGGTCATCGGCGAGGTGAGGCTGCCATAGCTGATGGCGTCGAAATAGACGTAGGGGGGCACGGGGTTAGCCACGGCCTTGAGGCTGCCCACGGGCTGCGGCACATCGCCCACCGGCGGATAATACTCGGGCCAGCCATCGCCGTCGGCATCGCCCAGCCGGCCCTGGTAGAACTCAAACGGGCCGGGATCGCGGGCGGAAATATCGTCGAGGATAAACGGCCCAAAGCCGGAATTCGGACCATTGGCGTAGGGGCCCGCGCTGGCGGCGTTGCCCACCTTGTTGGCGCCGAAGCCGATCAGCTTGTAAGTCCATCTGCCCTGCACATCTTGATAGGGCAGTGCGAAGCCGCCCAGCCAGAAGACCAACGCTTCGGCCGGGTCCATGTTGTCGAAATCGCCCCAGGTGGAAACGCCGTTGGGCGTCTTGGTGTTTTTGAACTGCACCTGATTGCTGCCGAGAGTTGTATAGCTCGATTGACTCTGGGCGTAGGCTTGCTGCGACATATATTGTAATGTGCCCGCCGTTGTCGCCGGCCCATAGCCGGCCGCCACGATCAGTCGCGGAAACGCCTTGCGCAAATGCGATAGGATGCGGTTCTGACGAGCGACCGCCGTGCTGATCAACGAGGTGTCGGGTGGGTAGGCGCCGCCGGTGTCGTTCTTGTAGGTCTGCATGGCGGAGTCCAAGAGGCCGATCTCGGTGGTGATTTGCGCGTTTCGCCCGGCCGCAATCGCCTTGACCGCGGCCACGCTGACCAGGGCGGTGAGCATGCCGATGATGGCGATCACCATCAGCAGCTCGACGAGAGTAAACGCGCTGCGCGATTTTGGATTTTGGATTTTGGATTTTCGATTGGAGCGCTGAAGAGGGAACGAAGAACCCTCACCTAACCTCTCC
>DATFDL010000799.1:0-4560 GCA_035252155.1 Pirellulales bacterium
AGGCGCTGCCGACACGCTGCTGCGCTGGCTGGCTTCTGATGACCAAGTGGCGCTCGAAGGCAAGCCCACGCCGCTGGTCGATCTGGTCGCAAGACTGGCCGATCGTGGGCAGCAGACCGTGCTGGTGCAAACGTATTGGAAGCTCTCGGCCGCGCTAGCCGAATACCGGATTGCCGCCGACGAATCGGCCCGGCTCGGGCAGCTTTTGCCGCCGGCCGACGCCACGGGCAAACACCCCACCGACCCGTTGCTCGAAAGCCGCCTGGCTTCGAGCGAAGCTCGCCTGCGCGAGGCGGAGCTGGCCGTGGTCGACGCTCAATACTCGCTCGCAGAGCTGGCGAGGCTGTCGCCCACCGACCCACCAGCTCTGCCGGCCGACTTACCGCACGCAGGTCCCTATCGCACCTATTTTCAAGAGCGTTACGCGCGCGTGGCGCCGCCGCGCGGCCATCTGATTGACCGCTCGTTGCCGTTGCTCCATCGCTCACTCGAATTGCGGGCGATGGCGGCGGTGTCGGCGGCCGACGCCGCCGACGCCGATCACGAGGCTTATCACGCCGGCAAGCTCGATGCGCTGACCGTCATCGAAACTTTGGCCGAATTGACGCGCCAGCGGCGGGCTTTTATCGCCGCGGTGCGCGATTACAACGTCGACATCGCCGAATACGCCTTCAGTGTGGTGCCGCCCGGCCTGTCGAGCGCCCAGCTTGTCAGCGTGCTCATCGGACCGGCCAAACCGGCCGCCGGCGGCACGAGCGGCGAGAAAGCGGTGGTGCAAGAGCCGCCGCCGGTCAAGCGCGCCGGCTACGATCAGCCCGCCGAGCCGGCAAACGTCCGTCCGGCGGCGCCCGGCTTGTTGCGGCAAGGACCCGCGGCGCCGATCGGCCAAGTCCCTAGCGGCGCGCCGTTGCGTGGTACGGGTCGGCCGCCCAAGCGCGTGAAAAGCTACGTCCCAAAGTCGTCGGCCACGCAACACACGGCACAGTTCCATACCGCATTTTTTGCCGGCACGCCGCCGCGCGGCGATGCCGGCCGAGCAAGCGAGGCAGACCTGCACGAGGATGCGAGTCAGAGTGGAAAGCCTGACCTACGGGCGAACGATACCGCCGATGCGGGACTCTACTCGGCCTTTGCCTCGCTCGAGCCGGCGCAACGGCTGAGGCAACTCGCTGATACGCTGCAATGGGACCGCTCCTCAGAGCAGACCGGCGCCGCCACAACATTGGTCGATGCCTTGGCCGCGGCGGGCGACCGTCGTGCGGTGATCGCGGCCTATTGGCGGGGCCGCGGGCGAATCGCGGCTTGCCAAATCCGCCAGCAACAACACCAGCAGTTGGCCGCCCTACAAGCCGCGGCCTTGAAGTTGCGCGACCAGCCGAACGCCGCCGAAGCGATGTTGCGATTGCAAACGGCCCTGTTGGCTGCCGAAGCGGGGGCGGTCGAAACGCAGGTGGCGATCTTAGCCTCGCAGTTCGAGCTGGCCCTAGCGATGCGGCGGCCGCTGTCGGGCGATTGGCCATGGCCCAGCACGCCGCCCCACGCCGGGCATTTTCGGCTCAAGCTCGAAACGCAGCCAGCCGCCCTGGTGCAAGCCATGCCCGTCCGCCAGTTGGCGCGAGACATTCCCACGCTCTACGAAGCTTTGTTGCGGCGGGCCGAAGCCGTAGTTGCCGCCGACTCCGCGCGGGCCGAAATCAGCGCCCGTTGCGAGTCGGGCGAGGCGCTCGTCGATCCGGCAATTCTCGTGACCGCTCAAACGGCCGAGGAGTCACTTAGCCTGCTGGCCGACCAGACGGACTACAACGTTCAATTCGCCGAGTATGTCTTGGCAGTCGCGCCGCCCACACTGGGCGCTCAAGAGCTGGCGGGCTTGCTCGTCGTCGCTCCCGCGGCCAACGCCAGCAATCTCTAATGCTCCGTTGGTGACTTCCTCGAAGTCGATGCGGCCATGGAGGCGGATCGCCCGCTTCATTTTGCATTTTGACTTCGTTCGTCGGTCCTCGGCGCCGGACAGCGTACCGAACGTAAAACGCGAAGAGCCCAATGATGGGAGTCGTTTCACTCGTCGCACCCTACGGTGCCTATTCCCGAGTCCCGAGTCCCTAGCCCCCAGTCCCTAGTCCCCCTCTGCCCGGTATAATGCAGCAACGAACCCGACCGCGAAAATACAACCCTGCCGATGCCCCGCCGCCCCAGTACGAGCCGCCGCCGCTTCCGAGAGTATCAGCGAGATTTGCCCCGCCGCCGCCAGGCGGGCGAGTTCGACGTGGTCACCCCGCACCACAGCGCCGCGCGGCCGACCAGCGGCGCTAAAAATCGCTCGTTCTGGACGCTGCTTAGAGAATTTCTTTCGCTGTTGACCGGCTTGCGGAACTATTTGGCCATCGCCCTGGCCACGCTCACGGTCTCCACGCTGCTCAAGCTGCTGCCGCCGGCTGCCACCAAGATCGTCATCGACAATGTTCTGAGCGACCGCCCGTTGACCGGACCGTGGGCGCAGCGGCTGCACTTGGAAGGAAGTCGCGGCCAACTGCTATTTACGCTGGCCGGGGCGGTGCTGGTGATTTCGCTCGTCCAAACCGCCATTCACATCTGGGGCCGTGCCCGGGCTACGCAAGCCACTAAGCGGGTGCAAAACGCCGTGCGCAAGCGCGTCTTCGAGCATGCAGCCCGGCTGCCGTTGCACCGCGTCTATCAGCTTCGCTCGGGTGGAGTGGCCAGCATCTTGCGCGAAGACGCCGGCGGCATCGGCGAGCTGGTCTTCAGCATGATCTACAATCCCTGGCGGGCAATCATTCAACTCTTGGGCAGCCTAGCTGTGCTGGCCTGGGTCGACTGGCGGCTGCTCACCGGGGCGATGCTGCTGCTGCCCGCCATCTTCTACAGCCACCGCACCTGGATCAACCGCATACGCCCTCTGCACCGCGACATCCGCCGGCAGCGGCAAGAGATCGACAGCCATGCCACGGAAGCTTTCGGCGGCATGCGCGTGGTTCGGGCGTTCGGCCGCCAGCGCAGCGAAGGTGGACGATTCACCCGCGGCAACCACTTGATGGCCCGGCAAGAGCTGCACGCCTGGTGGTGGGCTCGCGGCGTTGAGATTGTCTGGGAAATTCTGGTGCCGCTGGCCTCGGCCGGGCTGCTGCTCTATGGCGGCTCGCAGGTGCTCGCCGGAGAGCTTTCGCTGGGCGAGCTGATGATGTTTCTCGTCTACCTGACGATGCTGCTGGAGCCGCTGGCCGTGCTGGCCGAAAGCGCCACCTCGCTGCAAAGCGGGCTGGCCGGGCTCGACCGCGTGCTCGATCTGCTGGCCGAGCCGCAAGAAATGCCCGCCGAGCCCGGCGCCGTCTGCGTCGATCCGCGCTCGACCGAAGGGCGGATCGCCCTGAACCACGTCAGTTTTCATTATCCCGGCACGAACGAACTGGTGCTGAAAGATGTGAACCTCACCATCGAGCCGGGGCAAATGATCGCGCTGGTCGGTCCCAGCGGCGCCGGCAAGACCACGTTGTGCAACCTGGTGGCCCGGTTTTACGATCCAACCGGCGGCAGCATCGAGCTCGACGGCGTCGACCTGCGCGACGTGCAAGTCGACAGCTACCGCCGGCTATTGGGAATCGTCGAGCAAGATATTTTTCTGTTCGACGGCACGGTGGCAGAAAACATCGGCTACGGCAACCGGCAGGCGGGACAGACCGAGATCGAGCAGGCCGCCCGAGCGGCCCACGCTCACGAATTTATCACGGCCTTGCCCGAGCGGTATGAGACAGTGATCGGCGAGCGCGGCGTGAAGCTCAGCGGCGGGCAGCGGCAACGGCTGGCCATCGCCCGAGCGGTGCTGGCCGACCCGCGCATTCTGATTCTCGACGAGGCGACCAGCAGTCTCGACACCGAGAACGAGCGGCTGATCCAGCAGAGTCTGGCCGCGTTGCTCGAAGGCCGCACCAGCTTTGTCATCGCCCACCGGCTCAGCACCATCCGGCATGCCGACCGGATCGTGGTGATCGAGGGCGGCCGGATTGTCGAGAGCGGCTCGCACGACGAGCTGATGTCGACCAGCGGGCGTTATCGTCAGATGGTCACGCAGCAGACGTACGGGCAGATGGAAATGATCGAGCCGTTGGAGTGCCAGGGGTAACGAAGAAAGAAGTGCCAACCACGAGGTCCGTAATAGCGAGGCATCCGATGACAGATCGCGAGGCAGAGACCCTCCTTGAAATTGTTCGAGTAGGTCTTTTGAATATCCGCAACTTCGCATTCGCAGGGCGCGTACATGAGGCCGCGGTCGAGGCCGATCATTTGCATAATATCCCGGAGATTCTTGTTTCGAGGTCCGACGTCCTACTGCAGTATTATCTCCGTGTGTCCCGTGCAGCGTTCAAGTCGGAGTGTACCTGGACCTACGCTCAATTCGAGCCTCTTTGGAGCCAACTCGATTGCAGCGCTGACATGCGCGAAAGGAGTATGTCTGGTGGCGTTCCATAGACGCCCATAGTTTTATTCCTGGCAGCACCTTTTTCTCTTGCCCAGGCATTTATGCCTGGGAAACATGTCTCGCGC
>DATFDL010000800.1:0-4600 GCA_035252155.1 Pirellulales bacterium
ATTGCCCTAGGACCATCGGCGCGGGGGTGGTACATTGAGATGGGCGAAGTCGCCGTCGGAGGGCATGCATGCCCAGCATTTCTTCGTGTCCCGAGTGCCATCGGGACCTCACGATCCCGGAAATCGGCGATCCGGGGCAGAGCTTGCGCTGCCCGCTCTGCGACGCGGAATTTGCGGCGGAACGCATTTTGGCCGATAGCGTGAGCTTTCCGCCACTGGCGATCGTGGTCGGAGAGGCCGCAGCGGCCCCGACCGGTCCCGCCGAGCTGCCGCCGCAATTCGGCCAAGAGACGGATCAGGAGGCCGAAAACGAATCACCCGCCAGCGACACGGCCGATCAACTTGCCGCGGACTTGCAGCCAGACACCACCGATTCGACTTTTGCCACCGCGGATGATGAGGGCGAAATCGACGTGACGATCGAAGGCGAGGAAACCGAGGCGCCGCCATTCACTGCCGGCGACAGCGATCTTTCGCGGAGCGAACGTCGACCATCTGAGGTCGACGATGAACTAGGCGAGATAGCCGTCGATACCGGCGGAGTATCGCATTCGGTAGCGCCAGAACCGCCTTCGCTACGAGTGGCGGCGCAGCCGCGTCGCAAGGCGTCGGGCTGGGGAGTGCTCGGCCAACTCATTGGCATGGCGGCCGGTGGAGTGGTTGGTCTGGCGATCGGATACTGGATTCTGCTGTGGATCAACCCGCGGGCGGATTTTCTGAACCTGCGCGGCAAGCTGCCCACCTGGATGACGCCTGGCGGCCGGCGCGAGACATCGCCGTGGCGAAATCCATCGGCCGCAGGGCCACCGGCCCATGGCACCGGCCGCTCGCTGGCCGATTTGCTGAACGAACCCGAGTCAGGCAGCGCCACGGATGAAGCCGGCGAATCGGACGACGCTTTCCAAACCGCGGAGTTCAGTCAGGTGGGCCAGATCGATTCCGCGGATGACCCGCACACCGAAGCGCCAGCGCCCAATGGACCGACTCCCCAACCGCCGCTCGGCCCGCGTGATTTCACGCCGCACACCGCAGACGAGCTGCAAGCAGCCCTCGACGCCGCCGCGCGAGCTGTCCGTTGCCCCTATTGCGAAGGCAAGCGGCGCCGCTGCGAGCACTGTCGGGGGACGGGCGTGGGCAACATCACGGTGCCGGTTTTTGAGCGACTTTGCCAATTGGCCGAGATCGCCACCTTCGCACAGTTCGACGAAGCCGACACCGCCGCTCGTGACGAGTTCCGAACTGCCGCGCAGGACCTGCTGCTGCTGATCGGCGCCGATCGCGACCGTGGCGAAGTAATTGGTCGGCTGGCGGCCAATCGGCTCGACGATGGCCAGCGTTCGTCGAACGGCGTGATCTTGGCCGGCACCGTGGCGCAGACCGGCTATCAGGGAGACCTCTTCACCGTTCGCATCGTGTTGTCGGGCATTGGGCGGACCGTGACCGTGGCCAGCCGAGATTCGCCCGAACCTCTATTTGGCCCGCGCGACCACATATTAATTCTGGGAAGCATTGTCGACAGCCCGAGTCATAACCTGGCCGGATACGAAGGCGGCCTGCCGCAGGTCATTTGGGGCGGGGTGCCGTTTAAGCTGGCGGGACCATTGCGCTAGGGAGCAGACCGAACGCGTCGGGCGATGGTTGCCGCGCCGCCGCGCTCGGCCGATAATCAAAGTATCCGCCCTCGCCGCCCCGCCGCTTTCCACCCCGCCTGTTCGATGCCTCACACCATCGCTTACCTGACTGCCGGCGGGGCCGGTATGTTCTGCGGCAGTTGCATGCGTGACAATACGTTGGCGGCGGCGCTGATTCGGCTCGGCTGCGACGTGCACTTGATTCCGCTCTATACACCGATCCGTACCGACGAAGAAAACGTGAGCATCGACCGCGTATTCTTCGGCGGCATCAATGTCTACCTGCAGCAACAGGCGCCGCTCGTTCGCTATTTGCCTGGTTTTCTGGTGCGTTGGCTCGACCACCCGCGGCTGCTGAACGGCATCGGCCGGCTGGGCATCAAGACCAGCGGGCGGCAGCTTGGCGCGCTGGCCGTTTCGGTGTTGCGGGGCGAGCATGGCCACCAGCGCGGCGAGGTGTTCCGCCTTGTCGAGTGGCTGGCGGCGCACGTCCAGCCGCAGTTGATCAACCTGAGTAACCTGCTGATCGCCGGCTGCGTGCCGACGCTGAAGCGCACGCTCGGAGGTCCGGTGCTCGTCACGCTGCAAGGAGACGACCTGTTCGTCGACGAACTGCCCGAACCTTACCAGTCGCAGGCTCGTGACGAGCTGCGGCGGTTGGCCGCCCAAGTCGACGGCTTCTTGGTCTTCAGCCAGTATTACGCCGAGTTCATGGCCGAAAGTTTGCAAGTGCCGCTCGATCGGTTCCACGTGGTGCCGATGGGCGTGAAGCTCGACGACTTCCAAACGATTGCGCCGGCCGCCGAGGGTCGGCCGCTGACCATCGGGTATCTGGCCCGACTTTGCCGAGCCAAGGGTTTGCACGTACTCACCGACGCCTATTTGCGGCTGCGGCGCATGCCGGGCGGCGAGAACGCCCGATTGCACGTGGCAGGTTGGTTGCCGCCGAGCGAGCGAGCGTTTGTAAAGTCGCAGTTCGATACATTGCAGCGTGCGGGCGTGGGCGACGACTTTCGCTATTTCGGCGAACTGGAGCGGCCGGCCAAGCTCAACTTTTTGCGGTCGATCGACGTCCTCTCGGTGCCGACGGTCTACCGCGAACCAAAAGGCATCTTCGTGCTCGAAGCTCTGGCCAGCGGCGTGCCGGTGGTGCAACCCGCGCATGGGGCGTTTCCCGAGTTGCTGGCGGCTACCGGCGGCGGCCGG
This sequence comes from Pirellulales bacterium, assembly GCA_035252155.1. GTDB lineage: Bacteria > Planctomycetota > Planctomycetia > Pirellulales > JAICIG01 > JAICLL01. The sequence goes on from DATFDL010000800.1 coordinate 2,838, forward strand.
CTGGTTCCGCCGGAAGACGCGCATGAACTGGCCCGCGCGCTTCACGAGCTGCTGACCGATCCTCCGGGCCGCACTGCGTTGGGCCATGCCGGTCGGCAGCGCGTGCTGGCCGAATTCGGCGCCGAGCGGATGGCCGCCGCCACGTTGGAGGTCTATCAAAAGTATTTGGCAGATCATAGTAGAACGGAATTCATTCCGTTGCACTCGACGGTTCCGGCGCATACGGAATGAATTCCGTTCTACAACAGAATGAATTCTGTGCTACGTTGACGCTTCGCGGGCCGCCGCATACGGTGGGACGATGCACGCCGACGACTCCGACCAGACCCCCGCTGCTCGCTCCGACTCGCTGCCGCGGCTGCTTGGTCCGTTCGATGCGGTGACCGTGGTCGTAGGCGGCGTCATCGGGTCGGGCGTGTTTCTTAAACCGGCCACGGTGGCCAGGCAGCTCGACAGCCTGGGCCTGATCCTCAGTGTTTGGGTAGTCGTCGGGCTGATCACGCTCTGCGGCGCCTTGGCTCTGGCCGAATTGGCCGCCATGCTGCCGCAGGCCGGCGGGCCTTACGTTTATCTGCGCGAAGCCTATGGCCGGTTGCCCGCGTTTCTCTGGGGGTGGACGGAGCTGTGGATCGTCCGCGCCGGCTCCGTCGGCGCCCTGGCCACCGCCACCGTCATTTATCTCGACAAGCTCGTGCCGATGAATCGTCACTGGCAAGAAGTCCTCACGATCGGCATCGTGCTGTTTCTGTCGATCGTCAACGTCATCGGCACGCGCTGGGGCGCCGTCGTGCAAAATCTGACGGCCGTGCTCAAGCTGGGCTTTTTGGTGTTTATCATCGTTCTGCCAATGGCCGTGTCGCACGCGCCGGCGGGCGAAACCGGCCGCTGGTGGCCCGCGGACTATTCGCCCTCGATCTGGCGGGGGCTGGGCCTGGCGATGGTCGCCGTGATGTGGCCTTATGACGGCTGGATCAATATCGGGCCGGTCGCCGAAGAAATCCGCCGCCCGCAGCGCAATGTGCCGCTCGCGTTGGCGCTGGGCATGGTGGTGGTGATCGTGGTCTATGTGTTGGCCAATCTCGCTTATCATACGGTGCTGCCGATCGCCGAAGTCGCCCAGTCGAAAGCCGTCGCAGCCGACATGTGCCAGACGCTACTGGGCGACGTGGGCGGCAAGCTGGTGGCGCTCGGCGTGCTCTGCTCGACCTTCGGCGCCGCCAACTCGAATCTGCTCACCGGTCCGCGGATCTATTTTGCGATGGCCCGCGACGGCCTCTTGCCGGCGGCGGTCAGCCGGGTGCATCCGCACTGGCGCACCCCGGCCAACGCCATCTGGCTGCAAGCCGCCTGGACCATCGTACTCACCGGGGCCGCTTACGCCTGGAAAGAGAATCCTCTTGAGGCGTTCGACGCCTTGACCGACTTCGTGATTTTTGGTGGGCTGGTGTTTTACGCGCTGGTGGTGGCGGCCGTTTTTGTATTTCGCCGCAGCCATCCCGAATGGCCCCGGCCGTATCGAGTGACCGGCTACCCGTTCACACCGGCCATTTATCTGCTGGGAGTGTCGGCGGCACTGACCAGCATGCTGTGTCAAGGGTGGATGCAGCCGGCGGCCGGCACCGCGTTGATTTTAAGCGGCGCGGTGTTTTACTACTGGAGGGTTCAGGGTTCAGGGTTCAGGGTTCAGGATTCTCGTCCGCCACGGAGTTGACGTCTATAGGGAACGCCCTCCGTGGCGTTCCGGGAAGCGCGGCGCGAGGTCG
>DATFDL010000801.1:0-4374 GCA_035252155.1 Pirellulales bacterium
TCCCCCGCCTGCCGCCAAAGCACCACCGATCGAAGAGCCACCCCCGGCCGCCGCAGCCAAACCTGTCAAAGCCGCGCCGGCCGGCGGTCTGCCCACCGACGTCGCCGGAATCATCGCCTGGTGCCGGCAGCACGACGCAAAATAAGTGCCAGCCTTTCAGTCGGTCCACGCATCTTCGTGCAACCGCCGGGGCATCGCTGGCCGACAGAGCGTTCTCGCAATGCCACGCTTAAACCGGCCAGCTTCTGCCCCAGCCACCTTCCCTGACCCCCGAATCCTGACCCCCGACCCCTGCCCTGGACAAGCGCCGATCGTGAGCTAAGGTTGCATTGGCCGCAGGGCCGATCGTAGGGGTCAAACTATGGACGTATCGGCGCCACGCAACGAACTGCCCAAAGCGGCACACAGCACCGAATCGCCCGGGCCGGGGCGCGCCAATGGCCGCCGCGCCATCCGGCGACGCTTCTCGTCGATCCAGATGGTGGCGCCCTACGATGGCACGTCGCTGCCCGACGACGATATGTTTTTTCAGGTGCTGTGCCACGACATTTCGACGCGGGGCTTCGCCTATTTTTCGGCGACCCGGCCAATGTACGAACACGTGATCGTCCGCCTGACCGACACGCAAGGCTGCACGCACGAGCTCAAGGCCCGGGTGGCGCACTGGCGCGAGGGCTACTGGGAAAAGAAACGGCAGCTTCTGATCGGCTGCGAATTCCAAGAGCGCGTCTCGTCGGAACAGCGCGATTGGGGAATGTCAGCTTGACCGGCCCGTGATCTCGCGGATCGCCACGGCCCGGTGCTCGGCCACCGAGCGATAGCAGGCTTCGACCAGGGCCATCGTCTTCAGGTTGTCGAGCCCGCTGATCTCCGGCTCGCGCCGCTCTTCCAATGCGCAGAGGAGCTGTGCCATCGGTCCCACAAAGGCGTCGGGAAACCAGACTTCTTTCCAGCGCGGCTGAAACCAGTAGCCCGGCCGCCGGAGCGTGGTGTAGTCGAGTGTGCTGGGGGTGCGGCGCGGATAATCGGGCCAGCCGATCGTGCCGCGGGCCAGCCCGGCCGTGCCCTCGACGCGCCAACGAATCGAGAGATCGGCCTCGGCGCCTTCCAGGGCCGGGCCGGTCCAGACATCGTCCCACGAGCCGGCCCGCAGGCCGTCAGCGTATTCCAAAATGTACAAGCAGATGCCGTCGGTGTGCTTGAACTTTCGGGCGGTGCGGGGGTCGGGCCGCACGCTGGCGAACACTCGCACCGGGTCGCCGAACCAATAGCGGAACGTATCGAGATGATGGATGCTCATGATCCGCAGCGTGACCCAGCCTAGCCGCTGCTGCCAAGGCATCCAGTGCGGAATCGCCCGCATGTCGATGGTGGCCAGGATCGGCTCGCCCAGCAGGCCGCGATCGAGCAGGCTTTTGCAGGCCCGCACCGATTGGTCGTAACGCATGTTTTGGTTGACGGCCAAGGCGATGCCGGCGCGGCGGCAGAGCGAGACGATCTGCTTGGCCTCGGCGTAATCCATGCCCAGCGGCTTTTGCGCCAGGACGCCGCGGATGTGATCCTTGTGCTTGACTGCTTCGCGGATCACGGCCCATTGGGCGTCGGGCGGAACGGCGATGTCGACCACTTCGATTTGCGGGTCGGCCAGCAGTTCTTGATAGGTCTCGTAGACTTTGGCGATGCCATGCCGCTCGGCCACGGCGCGGGCCCGCACGCGGGTGCGCGAGGTGATGGCCGCCGGGTTGAAGCCGGCCTGACGGTAGGCCACCAGGTGGCAATCGGCCATGATAAACCCCGCGCCCACGCAGCCGATCGCGACTCGCTTGTTCCTCGGCAGCCGAGGGCGGTAGTCGAGCTCGAGCGAGAAGCGATCGGCGGTCGGTCGGCGGGTTGGCAAGTGAGGGCGGTCCCCTGCAGAATCTCAGGACGCCATCTTAATACCGCTTGGCGCCGTCCAGCTCATTATAGACGGCGTTGGGATGCCGCTTCGGGTCGAACGGCTCGAACAGCCCCGCCTGCTCGAATTCGTAGCGGAACCGGGCCGAACCGCGGAAGCCGTTGTAGCTGACGCTTTCGGGGGCGAACGGATGGAACGAAAAGATGCCGTCCGAGCCGCGAATCCGCCCATACCACTGGCGGGAGCTGTTGAAGTCGTCGACCGGCCGGTTGCACGAGCTGTGGCACCGCATGCACGACTGATTGTCGATCGCCACAAAGCCGGCGTCGTAATTGGCCGGCACGATATGGAACGAGGCTTTGGTGGTCGGGGCGAACGTCAGTTCGCCGCGCGGGCCGTTGCGCCACGTCTCGTCGCGGGACGAACGAAACACGGTGGTGGTCAGCAATTCGCCGATCAACTGGTGGTCGCTGACCTCCGGCAAGGCGTCGACTCCCATCGTTTCATTAAACACCTGCTCCTCGGGCTGGTTGTCGGCCAAAGTCTGCAGCGGCAAGGCCCGCGGCTGGTCAAGATGTTTGACAAGCCGCACCAGCTCGGGCTGTTGCTCCCAGGAGGGACGCAGCTCTTTGATGCGGCTGCTCAGGCTGGCCGCGGTGGGGAACGGGCGAAAGACATCGACGTCCCAATGTCCATGTGAGCGGCGGCGCGTGCGCAGCTCGAATGTGTAAGCTTTGCCGTCTGGTCCCAACTGGGCCAGCACTTCGCCAAAGACCGTTCCCACCGGGTACGTCCAGCCATAGCCGGATTGGCGGTCGCCCCAGTACCGGTGGCGGAACCAGACGATCGGCCGCCGCTTGCCCTCTTGGTCGACGGGCAAGAGCAGAAAGCGCAACGTCTCGACATTCGGGCTGCGATGCGTGCCGGCCGGCGCCGACCAGGGGAACTCGCGGTTGCCATTGCCGAACCGCTCGCCGCGGTGGGCCGAAATGTTGTAGTGCACATCATGCACGCCCGGAAACATGCCGTCCCAAAACTGATATGCCTTGGGCATCTCGTCGTCGGTGTAAAGAATCAGGTCGGGGTCGGCCAGCACCTGGGCGGTCTCTGCGTCGGCCACCTTCGGAAACCGCTTGCGCAGCTTCGACTCGCGGTCTTCGTTCATCAGCCGGATGCGCCGCGAAATCAGCCGCCGGAGCGGTCCGGCGGCAGTCACTTGCGTGGCCGAAGTCCGGCCCCCGGACGAGGCCGTGCGGCTGGAGGGCTGGGTTGACTGGGATGACTCTGACGACACCTGCCCGACGCCGAGCAACAATGCGACCATCATCACGGGCTGCATGAGGATGCCTCCGAAATAGAGAGCGAGTTGCGGAAAAGTGAGCCGCCGGCGGGCAAAGTTCTCGCATCCTCTCGACCGAACCGAGCGCTTGCGGCGGTTCGACGATAACCGGTGCTAGCACCTCGCTCAACCACCCATTTGGGAGGTTTGGGTAATTTCGGGTATTTGGCGAAAAAAGTCCGAAATCCCAATCGGCACGACCGTCGCGACCGGCAGCTTGAAGCACCGCGCCGGACGGCGGTATCGTGACAAAATGGAGCCGCCGCTAGCCGCCGTTGTCGTTTCACCCACGAGTCCGGCGCGCCGTCGGTGGCGGCGAGTGGTAGCCCGATCGGTCTCGCTCTGTTTCGCGATATACGTTCTTTTGTTGGTTGCCATGATGTTTCTAGAAACATCACTTCTGTTCTTTCCGTCGCGCCAGGCGCGGGGTGGTTGGGATGTGCCTGGTGTCGAGCGGGTGCGCTTTGAAGCGGACGACGGCACGCAATTGCACGGCTGGTTTCTGGAACATCCTCAACCCCGCGCGGTGCTGATGTTTGCCTGCGGCAACGCCGGCAATATCAGCCACCGCGCCGAGCGGTTCGCCCATCTGCGCGACGCGCACCGTGTGTCGCTGCTGGCGTTCGACTATCGCGGCTATGGGCTGAGCGCCGGCAAGCCGCACGAGCGCGGATTGCTTCTCGACGCCCGGGCCGCACGCCGCTGGCTGGCCGATCGGACAGGCGTCAAGGAAAGCGATATTGTGTTGATGGGCGAATCGCTCGGCGGCGGCGTGATGGTCGATCTGGCCGCGCGCGACGGCGCTCGAGGCTTGATCCTCGAGCGGACGTTTACTTCGTTGCCCGACGTGGGCGCGTATCATTATTCGTTCATCCCCGTGCGGCTGTTGATGCGCAATCGGCTCGATTCGCTCAGCAAGATTGGCGGGTATCATGGTCCGCTGTTGATCTGTCACGGCGACGCCGACGAGATTATTCCGTTGTCGATGGGGCGGCGGCTGTTCGAAGCCGCGAATGAACCAAAACGGTTTGTGCTCTTGCCGGGTCTCGGCCACAACGATCCACTGCCCGGCGAGTGGGATGACGCCGTCGATGGATTTCTGGCGTCGCTGCCATAGCAGTAGGTGGGGCGAGCCCAT
>DATFDL010000802.1:0-2597 GCA_035252155.1 Pirellulales bacterium
ATTCGAGCGAACAGTTTTCGCCGACGGTGCCCAGCATGATGAGGCCGTGGATGCCGGCTTCGATCATCGCCTCGACGTGCTTGAGCGTGGCCGCAATGTCGAGCGTGCCGTCGGGTTTGAATTGCGTGGTCGCAGCGGGAAAAACGCCTTGCCAGAGGATTTTCATAATTCTTCTCGCGCCCGAGTGTACGCGGCTCATTTTAAATGGTGGACATGAGGTGCGATAGCCTAACCACTTCCGCCCTTATTGCTACGCTGTACGCCAAGCGGGCGGGCTATGGGGCGTTGGCCTTGGCGGCCCGCATCGCGCAGATCGAGCGCTTCCCCGGGCCGCGCAATCTGGCCAAATGCAAAAGTCAGACCCGGGAAGGAAAGCGCTGAATTACGCCAGACCGAGTTTCCGCCGCCAGCACCACTCGATCGTCAATAGGCCGATCAACAGGCCCCAGACCCAGACGTTGCTCCAGAGCGGAGCGCGGCGAATCACGGGCGGGCCGACATCGACGGGCGCGTCGCGCAGCAATTCGGCCAGATCGTCGGCGGAATGCAACACCCGGCCGCCCGAGCCGGCCGCCAACTGCTCCAGCAGCGGATGATTGGGAAACGGGTTTTGCTGCTCGAAGGGATCGTGCAGCACCTGGATGTCGAGCGAGGTGCTGTCGATCTGCGTCAGGTCTTCGTAGGCCGTCAGCTCGACGCGCAGCGATTGGCTTGACGTGCCGCTGGAAAGCACTTCGGCCAAGGGAAGTTGGATGGAGTGGTTCGCGGCGCTTTGCCCCAGCGGTAATTCAAATTCCTCGCCCCAGACGATATTCGGTTCTTCCTCGCCGCTGGTCCGCGGCATGCCGCTAGGCCAGCGCAGTGGCGAAGTTTCGGGCTCGGCCTCGCCGGCGGCGGCGTGCGGCTCGACCATCGCCACCACACGATAGTCTTTCGTCGGGGCGGCACTTTCGTCGTAGGTGGTGGCCTGGATGGCGATCGTCTCGCCGGGACGATAAAACCGTTTGTCGGCCGAAGCGACCAGACGCCGCCGCCCGATCGCCGAATTCTCCGTGAGCCAGTAGACCAGATTTCGGCAGAACTTGCCGTAATAGCGGTTGTCGCCCGAACCCCACCGCTGCACCAGCTCATCGGCGTGCGGCGAGCTGATGGCGAAGGCCAGCGCCGCCGTCCGCCCGCGGCCATAGCGGCCGGCCACGATCACTGGCAGCAGGGCTGAGGCATTATCCGCAGCCTGCAGGCGCCCCGAATCCCGCGTGCTGAACCCTGAACCCTGAACCCTGAACCCTCCATTAGTCCGTGCCACGGTGCCACCACTAATCGCGGCCGTGGCCAGCACCGTCGTCAAGTTTTCGCGCGCACCCGCCCAGCGGTTGACGCCGTTCACCGCCGGAATGCCCGACACGACCTCTCGATTCAGCTTGGCGTCGGCCACAAGGTTCCAGAGGGCGTGCGGCGTAGGGGGAAGCTCGGGCACGACCTGCACCGCCTCGCCAGGTGCCCAGTCGAACGTGCCCGGCAGCATTTCGACGGGCAGCATGGCGGCCAGCGGCGAATCGGCCCAGCCGCCCGAAGCAAAACTGTTTTCGCCGCCGAGCATGCACAGCCCGCCGCCGCGCTGGCCGATCCACGGCTCGAACCACTTCACCTGTTGATCTGTAAAAGCTTCGGCGGGCACGTTGCTGAGCACGATGGCGTCGAACGCGGCCAGCTCGGCCACCGTGGCCGGAAAACCGTGTACGCCGTCGATCTGCCCGTACTCGGCCACGCGCACCAAACGCCCCAGCCCGCCCTGCCGCGCCAGCACCACGCATTCGATGTCTTCGTCTTCGGTGAGGGCCTGCTTGAAGTCGCTGAATGGCCCGCGAACTTGGTAGCGATCGCCCACGCGGGCCATGGTCAGCGGCTGCGGGCTGCCTTCGATGTAGAGCACGCGCAGCTTGGTGCGGTCGATGGCCATTTCGGTTTCGACCTGGTTGTTGCGGCTGGAGACTTCATCGGCCAGCGTCGGCACCACCACACGCAGCTTGCGAGTCGACAGCTCGGTGCGGAACGAAAGGCTGACGGATTGGAAGCCCGATTGCAGCGTGATCGGCAACGGCGGGGCAAGCTGGCGGTCGGCCCGCCCGCCGTCGCCGACTTCGAGCAACTGCACCTCGGCCCGCTTGCCGTCATAGCCGTAGCTGCGCAGAAAGACTTGCACTTCGACTTCGGTGAATTTGCGAGCGCGGGGCGGAGCGACCACGGCGGCCACCGCGATGTCGCCCCCCTTGGTCGTGTCGCCGATGGGCACGACGTGAATAGGCACCTTGAGCCGGGCAAACTCGGCGGCGAGCTGTTCGACGCCGGCATCGTCGTGGGCACGGCCGTCGGAGAGCACCACCACGCCCAGCGGCGGCACGCGGCCGAAGCGGCTGGAGATTTGCCGCAGAGCCGAAAGCATGCGCGTGTCGGCTTCGTTGGGCGCCAAGGGCGCCGCAGACCTGATTGAAGATTCGGAGTCGTTCGACGCGATGGGCTGAGTCGGCCGCGACGGGTCGAGCGCCGCCTCGAGTTGGGCCAGATCGCCGATGGCCGCCAGCCGCTGACCGAAGCGA
>DATFDL010000803.1:0-5116 GCA_035252155.1 Pirellulales bacterium
GATCTCGATGCCGACATGTCGCACCGATGCCCGCGTGAAGTATAACCTCTGCTCGCTCGTGACGGGACGGCGGCGCGACGTCGACTCGCAGTTCGCGGAACGCCACAGAGGGCGTTCCCTACAGACGTCGGCATCAAATTACTGGTGTCCTTTATCAAAACCGATCAGAACTCCGCATGAGATCCGCGATGAAACGCCTCGCTTTGTTTGTTCTGCCAATTGCCTGCTTTTCCTCGAGCGCACTCGACCCACTCCATGCGGCCGAGCCAGATTTTCCACCGGTCGATGAGCTTGCTTCGCAGAGCGAGATGCCCGACCCATTGACCGCGTTCGACGGGCGGCGCGTGCAGACGCCCGACGAGTGGCGCCAGCGGCGGCGGCCCGAGCTGAAAGCGCTCTTTGAGTACTACATGTACGGCGCGGCGCCGCCGGCACCGAACCGCATCGAGAGCAGCGTCGAACTTATCGACAACAACTACTTTGGCGGCAAGGCCACCAAGAAAGAAGTAACCATCGCGTTCGGGCCGCCGGGCACGCCGGAGATTCATCTGTTGCTGCTTGTGCCAAATGATCGGAAAGGTCGCGCCCCGGTCTTTGTCGGATTGAATTTTCACGGCAACCATGCGCTGCTCGACGATCCGACGATCGCATTGCCGACGGTGTGGATGCCCGACGGCACGCCGGGCGCGGTCGATCATCGAGCGACCGAGGCGGGCCGCGGCAAGGAGATTGGCGTTTGGAACCTGGCGGGCTCGATCGACCGGGGCTACGCCGTGGCCACCTTTTATTGCGGCGATGTCGACCCCGACAAGCCCGACTTCAGCGACGGCGTTCATCCGCATTACTTGCCGCCGGGGCAAACGCGCCCGGGGCCGCACCAGTGGGGCACCATCGCCGCTTGGGCCTGGGGCATCAGCCGCGCGGTCGATTATCTGGTGACCGATGAGGCGATCGACCCACGGCGGATCGCGGTGGTCGGGCATTCGCGCTTGGGCAAGACTGCCTTGCTGGCCGCGGCGATGGATGAGCGCATCGCGTTGGCCATTCCGCTGCAGGCCGGCTGCGGTGGCACGGCCCCCAGCCGCGGCACGGTGGGCGAGTCGGTCCAACAGATCAACGATCGGTTTCCGCATTGGTTCTGCGATACGTTCAAGCAGTTCAACGAAAAGGTCGACAAGTTGCCGTTCGATCAACATTCGCTGGTGGCCCTGGTGGCGCCGCGTCCGGTCTTGTTCGCCAACGCGGTCGAAGACCAGTGGGCCAATCCTCGCGGGCAGTTCGAGGTGCTGCGGGCGGCCGAGCCGGTCTATCGGTTTTTGGGCGTCGACGGATTAGGCGTCGAGCGGATGCCCGAGGCGGGCAAGCTAGTCGGCGATCGGCTGGCCTATTTCATCCGCCCCGGCAAGCACTCGATGACTCGGCAAGACTGGGAAGTCTTTTGGGAGTTTGCGGACAAGCATCTGCGTTAGCCGGGCAGGCAAAAAGAGGGACTTAGTCCTCATACCTGAGCTTCTTGGCCGTCGCGAAGTCGCGCTTTGCCGAGCGATATAACCCCTGCTGTTCATAGGCGCGCCCGCGTTCGAGATAGGCGTCGGCTTCAGCCGCGGGGTCGTCATGTGTAAGGCGAATCGCCTGCGTGAATTCGGCGACCGCCCTCTTCGAGGCGCGCTTCTCCATGAAGGCTTTGGCACGACCGAAGCATGCGTCTCTCCGGAGGTAGTAGTTTCGGGCGGCCTCTGTGAAATCGTCGATTGCGTTGTCGGGTTCGTCCTTGAGCAGGTAGGCGTACCCTCTTTGGAGATAACATTCAGGGTACGGACCATGAGCACTTTCAATACCGTTGGTGAAGTCAGAGATTGCTTTGTCGATGTCACCTTTTTTTGACCATGCTAAACCGCGCTCATAGTACGCACGGCGATCGTCTGACACTCGGAGTATTTGCGAGAAGTCGGCGATTGCTAGATCGAGCCGGCCTTGGTCCATGTAAGCGCGGGCCCTCTGCCGGTAAACCAGGTCCTCGGGACGATACCCGAGCTTAATCGCCGTGTCGCAATCATTGACCGCTCGTTTGAAGTCTAGCGCCTTGTGATACGCGGTGGCGCGACGAAAATAAGCATCTGCCGATTTCGGATCGAGTTCGAGCGACCGCGTCAAATCGGCGATGCCATGCTCGTGGTCTCCAGTCCTAACGTACGCGAATCCACGATCGCGGTACGCCTCCGCATCGTCCGCATTCCTGAGAAGCACTTCCGAGTAAACGTCGATTGCCTGGTAGTCGTCGCCCTTCACCAGGCACTTGTGCGCCCATGCTTCGCCTCGGCGACCGATTTCCATTCGCCGTGTGCAAACCCCCACTCCTCTGCCATCGCGGAGGCGGACCCTGCGATCAGCGACGCGCCGGTGATCAGATTCAGGCAAATGCGCCGAGGATTCATCGAACTCATCATAAGCTCACCATGCGCCAGTATATCAAATGCGGGCTTGATTTGAGGATGGAGCTTGAAATTTACCTTTCACTAACTCCACGGGCACGGCAGGGCTCGCATTCACCTGCACCGATCGGATCCTCGCTTCATTCGTGTGATTCGTGTCATTGGTGGTTCCTGCCGCCCGATGTTGCGCTGTCGACCCTTGTCAGGCATCACCCCGGCGGCTAAGACAAGAATGGTTCATCGTCGTTCTGGTTCGTGCGAGGAGCATTGGGTTTGGCTGGATCGTTCCCGCGATTTTACGGCAAAAAACGAGGCGGCCGGCGCACCGGCTCGAACACGCTGGCCAACGTCGGCTCGTGCTGTTTTTTCGGACTGGCGTTGCTGATCGGCTGCGCCGCACTGGGGGCCGTCTTTGTGCAGATGACCATTCCCGAGCTGCGCGCCAACCGCGACTTCGTCGAGCATCGCGCGCGGCTGATCGACAAGGGCCTGGACGAACAACCGGCGGGCGGCGGCAGCGTCTACGCGCCGAGGTTTCGTCTGCGCTTTTCGCTCGACGGCCGCACCTACTCGCCCTGGGCCACCTACGACGTCGCCGATCTGCACGACAGCGACCGCGTTCGCGGCGAGGCACTGCTGCGGGAGTTTGAAATAGGCAGCGACTATACGTGCTGGTACGACCCGCGCAATCCCGAGCGAGTGATCGTCGCCCGCGGCTACACCTGGTTCGCCTGGCTGATGCTGCTGGTGCCGGCGCCGTTCATCGCGGTCGGAGGCGTGGGGCTGTTCTATACCATTTGGAATTGGGGCAAGTCGGCCGAACGGCGGGCGATGCTCGCCCAGCGGGCGGCCCGCCGACGCTCGCTCGATGAGCCGGCCGGCACGACCCAACTGCCCCACGTGCCCGGTCCAGGCGAGTTGACCGACAGCCCCGGCACAACGCTGGCCTACCGCCTGCCCACGGCGGCCCCCGGCTGGAACTTGCTGGGCCTGCTGTTGATTTCGCTCATCTGGAACGGCGTGGTGGCCATCTTTGTCGTGATGGCGGTCGAGAGCTACCGGCAAGACGAACCCGACTGGCTGACCATCGGCATCGTTTGCCCCTTTGCCTTGGCGGGCCTGAGCTTGCTGGGATTCTTCGTGCGGCGGTTGTTCGCCAGCAGCGCCGTGGGACCGACCATTGTCGAGATCTCGCGGCAGCCGCTTTATCCGGGCGGCGAATACGAGATTTTTGTGTCGCAAGCGGGCCGGCTAAACGTGCATTCGCTCAGCGTAATCTTGGTGTGTGAGGAAGAAGCGACTTATCGACAAGGCACCGACGCCCGCACCGCGGTGCGCCGCGTCTACGAGCAAGAGGTTTTTCGGCGCGAAGCTTTTGAGATTCGCGGCGCCGCGTGGCAGGTGCGCGTGCCGCTGTGCGTGCCGGTCGGCGCGATGCACTCGTTCCGCGCCGAGCACAACAAGATCGATTGGAAGCTGCTGATCCACGCCCAGTTCGCCCGGCGACCGGCGTTGGAGCGCAGCTTTCTGGTGCATGTTCATCCAGTTTGCGCCGAGAGCCACGCCGCATGAACGAAGGTTCGGTTCGTCTGTTGCTCGATGGCAACCGCCGCGTTTACCAGCCCGGCGAAACGCTGGCCGGCGAATATCGGCTCGAATCGCTCAAGGCGGTCGAACCGGCCGCGGTCGAGCTTTCGGTGCTGTGGCATACCGAGGGTCAGGGCGACGAAGACCTGGCGGTGCATTATTTCGAGCGGTTGGCCGCCGGCGAGCAGCCGGGCGTCGATCTGCGCCGGTCGCGGCGCTTCAGCACGCGCCTGCCGCTCAGCCCGCTGAGCTATCAGGGTGAGATCGTTCAAATCCGCTGGTGCGTGCGGGTGCGGTTTTTTCTGGCGCGCGGAAGGGAGCTGCTCGCCGAAACGCCATTTCAATTGGGCCTGTTGCCGACGCGTCGCGTGCCGAAGCCCGCGATCGATGTCGATGCGCGAGATCGACAGCGGTCCCTGTAGGGAACGGGTTCAACCCATGGACCACAACCCCTTTGCCACCCGGTTTGTGCGGCCGGGCGCCTTGGCCTACCGCTTTGGGACGGGCGATAGCGCCGAGCGGCTTGTCGAGCGGCTGCGCGCCTCGGGCTGGTGGGGGCAAATCATCGGCCCACACGGCAGCGGAAAATCGACGCTGCTGGCGTCGCTGCGGCCGGCACTGGCGGAAGCTGGGCGGATGACGTTCGCGATCGCCTTGCATCAGCACGAGCGCCGCCTGCGGCCAACCGACCAACTCGATGGGCTGGGACCAGACAGCCAATTGATCGTTGATGGGTACGAACAATTGCGGCGATGGGCCCGCTGGCGGCTGGCACACCGCTGTCGCCGAGTGGGTTGCGGTCTCTTGGTTACGGCGCATGAAGACGTCGGACTTCCGACCGTCGCGCTCGTTGAGCCGAGCCTGGAAACCTTGCGGCACGTGGTCGGGCAGTTGACATCTGAGGGCGATTCCACCATCGGCGACGACGTCGTCTCCGCCGCCTGGCAACGCTGCCGCGGCAATCTGCGCGAGGCGCTGTTCGACCTGTATGACTTGTATGAATCGCGCCGGCGTGCGGTCGAATAAGTTTGCCAGCGGTGCGCCGGTCGGCGGCAGGATCGTGACCTACGTTCTTGTTGTGTGACGCGCGGCAGGTA
>DATFDL010000804.1:0-4285 GCA_035252155.1 Pirellulales bacterium
GTTACAATTTTCTTATGGGAGGTTGATAACCGTGGCGATGCATGACTGGACCAAGGTGTCGCATGGTATTTTTCGTGCGTTTCATCACCCTTGGATTTCGCCCGCGGGCTTGTCTGGCTGCTATAATGGGCCATTAGCCCCAGCGTCCCCGCCCACCTAGGCAAATGCCCCCGCCGACAGCCGCCCCGGTTCAGCACGAAGTGCCGCCGGAGCCGCGCGCGGGGCAGACGGTGCATCCGCGCGCCGACGGCACCGCGTTCGGTCTGCCCTTCTGGTGTACGTACGTGGCCAATTCGCTGATGATGGTCGCCATCAGCCTGCTCTACCGCTATGGCGATTTTGTCTCGATTCTCGGCGGCAGCGAAGTCGATCTGGGCTGGCTGGTGGCGGCCGGCATGGTCGGCAGCCTGCTGATGCGGCTGGCTCAGGGCGTCGGCATCGATACCTACGGCCCGCGCCGCATCTGGCTCTGGTCGAGCGCGCTGTTCATCGTCAGTTGCGCCGGACATCTTTGGATCAACGATGCCCGCGCCGTGCCGATCTATCTGCTGCGTATCTTGTTTCAAACCAGCGTGGCCGGCTTTTTTGGCGCGTCGATCACGTATATCTCGGGCCGCGCTCCCATCTCACGCATGGCCGAAGTCATCGGCACGCTCGGCACCTCCGGCTTTGTGGGCATGATGCTCGGCACGTCGCTGGGCGATCATCTACTCACCCGACTCGATCGAACTCATTCTGATCACATGTTCGAGGCGGCCACGCTGCTGGCGATCCTGGCGTATGGGTTTTCCTGGCTGGCCACGCGCCGCCACCCCTTGCCCGTCCGGCGGCGGCGGATGCCGGTCGTGTGGCTCCTCAAGCGATATCACCCCGGCGCGGTGCTGTGGGCCGGCGTGGCAATGGGATTTGGGTTGGGGCTGCCGGGCGTGTTTTTGACGCGCTACGCCGCGACGCTGGGGATACCCAAGCTCGCCGTGTTTTTTTGGGTTTACGCACCCACCGCCTTTTTGACGCGGATGGCCATCCGCCGGATGCCCCAGAGCTATGGCATTCGGCCGATGATCGTGCTGGGCCTGGGCAGCCTGGCGCTGGGCATGCTGTTGTTTCTGAATGTTCAGCACGAATGGCAATTTGTATTTCCGGCTGTTTTCATCGGCGTGGCGCATGCGTTTTCGTTTCCGGCGGTGGTGGCGGGCGGCAGCGGCGTGTTTCCCATCCGGTATCGCGGACTGGGCACCACGTTGATGCTGGCGATGTTCGACCTGGGCAACCTGGTGGGCATGCCCGCCGTCGGCGAAATGCTCTACTGGTTTGGCCGCGGCGGCCTCGATCGCTACGGAGCGATGTTCATCAGCGTCGCCGGGCTGTTGGCAATGGTGGCCGCGTCTTACGCCTGGGTCGAGCGAAAGTCGTTTCGCCACTCGTTCGGTTCTGATGAACAAAGCCCGTAATGCTTTTTGGGTCTGTAGGGAACGGACTCCGTGCCGTTCCGAGAACTACGGTTCGACGTCGCGCCGCCCCTCACCGGAACGGCACGGAGTCCGTTCCCTACAGGGCCGATGCGGAGTGGGATCGTCAAAAGCGGGGAGGAACGGAATGAATTCCGTTCTACGATTCGATCACCAAACACGCTCGCAGTTCGACGCCGGCGGCGTGGAAAAACTCCCTCCGCCGTTGAACTTGACGGCGGCTGTTCTGACCGATGCGCACTGCGAAGAATGCAGCCTCGCAACTGGCCAACAGGGCCGTCGCCGACGCCTCATCGAATCCATCGGTATCGAGCACGACGTATTGAAACTGATCGCGCATGCGCTTCCACACGCCGGCCAATTCCGTAGCAGTCAGTCGAAAGCCAGGCTTAATGGGCAGCGCATACACGTGCCGATCAGCGGTGTGGACCGCAGCCTCGTCTAAGGCAACTCGCCCGGAAACAACATCAGCCAGGTCGATCGGTCGGGCGGTGGACAACTTGTGAGCGGCAACCGCCGCACCCTCCACGACGAGCACCTGCTGGTTCTGGCAAGCCAGCCCGAGCGCCAGATTGCCGACAAGCTGACCAGCGGCAAACGTCGGCTCGGCCGAAGCCAAGGCCAATACACGATCGGACGGCCTCAGATACTCCCGAACTTGTTCGGCAAGTTGCCGCTCTGCCGGACCGGCTAGATCGGCTCGAGCATCGAAATCGGGTAACACGGTTTCGGGGCTGCTGGACGGTTCAAGGGTAGTCGCCGCCACAGTGGCCGGCGCCGCAATGGCCGGCGTCGCACTGGGCACGCGCACCGGCGCGAGGCACGCGGGCTCTTTCGAGTCGATCTGCCGCAGCGCTTGCAGCAGCAGGCTCATCGGTCGGCGTCCGGTCGGCGGTTCCCAGGCGACGTGTTGATCAATGCTGGCCTGAGCCATTGTAATTCATTCGAACGCGAGGGCCGGAGTACAATTCGGCCGGCCTCGAGGGCCGGGGCTACCTAGCCGCGCCGCAATCGCGAAAACAACTGCCGATACTCCTGGCGTCGAACCTGCGCCCCTTCGGGACGCCGGAACGGATGCACCTCGGGTCGCGGGTCGTCTTCGACGATCATCAAATCTTCATCGCCGGCCGATGCGACATCGTCGGCGTCCGACACGTCCACGGCCGCCTTGATTGCCACCCTCGCCGGCGGCGCGGTAATCGCCGGTGATTCCGCCAAGCCTTCCTGCACATCATGGCCGACGTCGGCGGCTTGTAAGGTGTCGGCCGTGAAGCTATCGAACGACATCCCCGCCGACGACTCGACGACCGCCGCCGCTACGGCCGTATAGATCGGCGTGCTGCCGTTCAGGTATTCCGCCTCGGAGCGAGAGGGCCTGGAAGGCCACCCTCCCTGGGCGGCTGACGCCGCCGCGAGCGACAGATCTTGCGGATCGCCGGCATCGTTGTCGTCGACGATCGACAATCGCGGCGGCGCGGATGAGGCCAGATATGGTTCGAGCAGGGCTGACAACTGCCGCCCCTCGTGGCTGAACACCTGCGCGTGCCGATCAAGCATGGCCAGATCGAGCGAGGCATAGCGGTCGATCAACACTTCCTCTTCTTCGAACCGTTCGCCGAAAGGATCGGGCGTGCGATACGCCTCCAACGGTTGCGGCGTCGCGCTCGCCTGGGCGGGCACAAAATCTTGCTCGAACTCCTGGATGTGCTCGTCGATTTGTCGCAGCAGCAAGGTGGCGTCGGACGGATCGGCCACTGCGGCCGGCCGCGTCTCGAGCAACGGGCTGGCCAGCGCCTCGTCGAGGCCGCCGAACTCGATAAAGTTCTCGTCGCGGCCCGCGACCGACGGCTCGGGTGTCTCGGCAGCGTCGTTCCAGGGCGTGGGAAGCTGCTGCAAATCAGACCAGGCCTCTTCGATGCCCGAGGCGTCGATTTCGCGGCGTCCGCCGGCAAAAGCGAGCATCAGGGCGTGATCGCACACCTGGTTGATCAGCCGCGGCACGCCATCGGTCGCCCGATAAATGCTCTCCAGCGCGTCGGCGGTGAAAATGCGTTGCGATTCCGCCCCCACCGCGGTCAACTGGGCCACCACATACTGTTGCGTCTGAGCGTAGTCGAGCGACTCCAAATAGCAGCGGGTGGCGATGCGCTGGCTGAAGGCTTCGAGCCGTGGGCTGGCGAAACGCTCTTCCAAGGCGGGTCCGCCCGCCAGCACCAGCCGCACGCGCGGCTGCCCGTGCCGCACCATGTTCGAGATCAACCGCACTTCTTCCAGCAGCCGCAGCGAAAAAGTGTGCGCTTCATCGAGCAACAGCAGCATGCCTTGGCCGGCGCTTTGGTCGCTCGACAAATAGTCGATCAACGAAAGCCGCAGCTCACCCTCTTCCAACCGGCGGTAGGGCAGCCCCAATTCGAACAAAATGGCCTGCAATAGTTCGCGGCGGGTGTTCAGGTGGCCATTCGACAGCAGCGAAACGGCAAACTGGCCGCGAAAACGGTCGGCCAGCAGTTGGCAGAGCAACGTCTTTCCAGTGCCCGCCGGGCCAATCAGCAATCCCGCGCCTTCGGCCCGCTCGATCGAGCGGCTCAGCGCCTGCCGGGCCGACTCGATGGCCCGCGCGGGAAAATAACGATCGACCCGCGGCGCGGCGGCGAAGGGGCGTTGCTCGAACTTGAAGAAATTCTCGTACATGCTCCGACTTTCTCTGGTCCGCGAGACAACTCGGCATATTGGCTACAATCGGCACCGGCGCGGACGCGCCTAGAGAGAGTTTATGGCGAATACCGGACGTAGTATTGTCGCCTTTCGCTCCGCGA
>DATFDL010000805.1:0-7298 GCA_035252155.1 Pirellulales bacterium
CCTCCGACTCCGGCGATCCGCCCGACAAAACCCATCGCGTGAAGGGCGAATGGGTCGACCTGCAATTGCCGCTCTATCGCTATTTGGCGCCGGCCATTGGCATCGGCGAGTCGCCCAGACTGGGTTACATCGTCTTGCCGAAGAATCTGAAAAAGATCGCCGGGCATTTGGCCGAATGGAGCGACGACGACCTCAAATCCGCCGACTTGAAGGCGGCGGAAGTGGTCCGCGGCATCTGGTCGCAGACATTCCTGCCGATGAAGCAGCCGCCGCCGAAGTTTTCTGAAGAGTTCGCCGCCATCTGTCTCGACGAGCAGTTTGGTTCGGTCGCGGAAGAGGAAGAAGGGATTTGAACAGAAGGTAACAATAGGGAGATTAACAGAAGGCAACGAAGGAAACAAAGATTAGAAAACAAAGCCGGCTCGACGCCTCTGAATTCCACGGGTTGAAAGCGCGGTTAAGGACCTCGACGAGCCACCTGTTTTTATTCTTCGTGATCTTCGTTGCCTTCTGTTCAAATTCTGCTGTTCTCGAGAGAACGATTGATGACGAATTCCGCCACCCAAACGTTTCCGCACCTGATGATCCGCGCTTCGGCGGGGACGGGCAAAACGTTTCAACTCTCGAATCATTACTTGCGGCTGCTGGCCGCGGGCGTGGCCCCCGACCAGGTCCTGGCGACCACATTCACCCGCAAAGCGGCGGGCGAGATTCTCGACCGCGTGCTCACGCGGCTGGCTGAGGCGGCCTGCGATGAGCAAAAGTGCCAGGCGTTGGCCGGTTTTCTGTGCGACAGCCGGCTCACGCCGAAACGATGCGCCGAGCTGCTCGAATCACTCGTGCGCAGCCTGCACCGCTTGCGCATCTCGACGCTCGACGCCTTTTTCGCGCAGATCGCCACGTCGTTCGGCCTCGAGCTCGGTCTGCCGCCTGGCTGGCGGATCATCGAAGAAACCGCCGATCAGCGCTTGCGGACCGAAGCGATTCAAGCGGTGTTGGCCGGCGATGGCTCCGACGCCGACGCGCGCGACATCCGTCTGCTGTTGAGCCTCTTGACCAAGGGCGAGGCGACGCGCTCGATCAGCGAACAGATTCGCTCGCAGGTCAATGGGCTGTATGGGCTATTTCTCGAGACGTCCGGCGAGGCTTGGACCGCTCTGCCGCGCCCGACGCGGCTGACGCAAGCGAAACTCGAAGCGGCGCTGGCCGAATTAGCCGGCCTACCGCTGCCCGACGGCTCGAAGATCGCCGAGACGCGGGCCAACGATCTGGCGACGGCGCGGGCCGAAGACTGGGCCAGGCTGATCTCGGTGGGCATCGCCGGCAAAGTGGCCGCCGGAGAAGACACGTTTAACCGCAAGAAGATCGACGGCGATCTGCTCGATGTTTACCATGCGCTCGTGACGCACGCCAAGGCGGTGCTGGTTGGTCAGCTTGCCGATCAGACCGAGGCCACCCACAAGCTGCTGGCCCGCTTTGACAATCATTATCAACGATTGAAGCAGATGCGTCGCGGCCTGCGTTTCGAAGATGTGACCCGCAGCTTGGGCGCATCGCCGTTATCGCAGCAGCCCGACCGGCTGGCTCGGCGGCTCGATGGGCGAATTACCCACTTGTTGCTCGACGAATTTCAAGACACCTCGCTGGCACAATGGAACGTGCTCGCCTCGTTCGCCGCCCAGGTCATCGACGGCGGCTCGTTTTTCTGCGTGGGCGACGCCAAGCAAGCCATCTACGGCTGGCGCGGCGGCGCCGCCGAGTTGTTCGACGCGCTCGAAGCCGAGTGGAAGCAATTGAAGGCTCAGTCGCTGGCACTCAGCTTCCGTTCGTCGCCGCCGGTGATCGCCGTCGTCAACCGCGTCTTTGGCGCGCTCGAAACCAGTCCGCTGCTGAGCCATTGCCGCGACGCCGTCGTGGCCTGGAAACGGGCGTTCGAGGAACACAGCACCAAGCACGACAAGTTGCACGGTTATGTCCGCATGGTGTCGGCGCCGGCCGCCGACGAGCCGACGCCTCAAGCAGAAACCACGCTGGCTTTCGCCGCCGACGAAGTCGCCCGACTCGCTCAGGAAGCTCCCGGCCGCTCGATCGGCGTGTTGGTGCGCGACAACAACGCGGTCGCCCGATTGATCTACGAATTACGAAAAAAAGAGGTCCCAGCCAGCGAAGAAGGCGGCAACCCGCTCACCGATTCGCCGGCGGTGGTCGCAGTGCTCTCGCTGTTGCGGATCGCCGATCATCCTGGCGACCGCGTGGCCAGATTTCACGTGGCCAGCTCGCCCTTGGGCGCCGTCATCGATTTTGTCGACGATGCCAGCGACGCCGCCGCGCAGCGCCTGTCGCTCGAAATCCGCCAGTCGCTGTTGACTCGCGGATACGGCGGCACGCTTTACCGCTGGGCGCGGCGCCTGGCGGGTTCATGCGACGATCGCGACGCGAACCGCCTTTTGCAGTTGGTCGAGCTGGCCGATCGTTATCAGCCCGAGGCGACGCTTCGCGCCCGCGATTTTATTGCCCTGGTCGAGACACCGCGTGTGGAAGATCCCTCCCACGCCGCCGTGCGGGTGATGACCATCCACCAGGCCAAAGGACTGGAGTTCGACATCGTCGTGCTACCCCAGCTCGATAAGAAGCTGACGGGGCAAACGCCGCCGGTGGTGGTCGGTCGGCCCGCTCCGACGGCGCCCATCGACCGCGTCTGCCGCTATGCCAAAGAAGACTTGCGCCAACTGCTGCCGCCCGCCATCCAGGAGGCGTTCTCCCAGTACAACGAGCAACAAATTCGCGAGTCGCTGTGCGTGCTCTACGTGGCCATGACCCGCGCCGTCCACGCCTTGCACCTGATCATCGCCCCCTCGAAACCGAACGAGAAACAAGTGCCGAAGCAGTTTTCGGGCATATTGCGGACGAGTCTGATCGGAGACGGCCGCGTCGAGCCGTCCAAGACGCTGTTTGAAGAAGGCGACGCCAATTGGTGGAAGAGGGTTCAGGGTTCACGGATCACGGTTCAGGAAAGCGGCGGTGGAAACTCGGATGGGGAAACGCACACAACCGGGCGCGGAATTGCCGACGATCGTCGTTCGCTGGCGCCCGCCTTTCAAATCACCTTGGCGCCATTGGTCGGGCGGCGACGGCGTGGACTGGAGCGCGAGAACCCCTCGGAGCTCGCTCGTGGCGCCCACGTCGACCTGGCCTTGCGCATGCAGCTTGAGCGTGGCGCCGCAACCGACCGCGGCACTCTGTTTCACGCCTGGTTTGAGCAGATCGAATGGCTCGACGACGGCCCGCCCGACGAAGCCGCGTTGCGGGCCGTCGCTAAGAAGCTGAAACCCGCGGGCGCTGAAGTCGATGCTTGGCTGAAAGATTTTTACCGCTGTTTGAAACGGCCCGCACTGCGCGCCGCCCTTTGTCGCGCGCGCTATTTGGATCCGACGAGTGCGCTCTGGTCAGACCAGCGTGAAATTCGGGCCGATCTGGCCGCGTGTCCCCCGACGCTGGAAGTGCTTCGCGAGCGAACATTCGCCGTGCGTCACGCCGACAAGCTGCTGACCGGCGCGATCGACCGGCTGGTGCTCATCCGAGCGGGCGGTAGTGCCCACGCCGGCAGACTGATCGCCGCCGAAGTGGTCGATTTCAAAACCGACGCGCTGGCCGCCCAAGGGGCGTCGGGCGAGGCCCAGCTCAACGAAAATTACGCTCCCCAATTGGCCGCCTATCGCCGCGGCGTGGCGCAAATCACCGGCTTACCGCCGGAACGGGTGTTCACGCGGCTGCTGCCGACCGAAACGGTGGCCTGAAACCACTTAGGCCGGGACTACTCGGCATAGTAATCAAGTGGCGGCCGACATTCGCCCACGTACCGCATGAGCTGCTCGTCCGACGGAGCGATGCAATCGACTTCGCGCGGCGCACCCTGGTGCGGTTCAACCACATCTTGCCGGTTCGTTAGCGATGAAACATCCGGAAGGCACACCAAATAGTCGCGACCATCGATTTCCAGCTTCTCACCGAATACATCACGAAATGCGCCCATCAGACGATCCCCTGCCGCTGGAAGAAGAGTTTTCGTACTTTTGGATATTCGAGTCCGTGCCGCGAATAGGCGAAAGAAGTCACCCCGACGAGGCCATCCGATACAATTCTAAAGTCAAACTAGGCTACTGCTAACACCAATTGCGGTGATCGAAGCGAATTCAAGAGCCGCATTAGGCACCGAAATTGCGTTCCCTTCGTTTTTGTAAAACTCTTTGATTTGGAGCACGTGCCATGCGAGAAACTCATCTTACGTTTCCAGAGCTTGGTTTGATCGCCGGTACTCGCGGCGCGTTTGGGGCCGGGCTGGGCCTGCTGCTGGCCGACCGATTGTCGCCCGAGCAGCGTCGCGCCGTCGGTTGGACCTTGGTTTTGGTCGGCGCCGTCACCACGGTGCCGCTCGCCATCGAAGTCCTCGGCCGGCGATGCACAGGACACGAATAAACGTCAAAACCGATCAGACGAGCTTGCGAGTCCCACCTTTCGCTTGCGCCGCGCGGACGCGTGAAATCGGCATGTGGACCAGCCGCCCTCGGCTGGTTCCGCGACGCCGACTGGCGTCGGCGATGCACAGCCGGGGGCGGCTGTGCCACATACCGGTTCACCGCCTTCGCCGCGAAAGCGCAAACGCCGCGGCGCCGCCAACCACCAAAATGCCGCTCGCAATCGCCGCGGTGCGGAGCGTCTTTTTCATTCGCTCAGGACCATCGAAGCGCGCCTCGGGATAACGCAACTCAGGAAAACCGCCGGGCGGCCCGCTCGGCCCGCTGTCGTAGGCCATCTTGAGCACCTGCGCCAGGTGCATCGCCTGACGATTGGTCGCCTCCAAGATTTGATGCCGGCAACTAAATCCGTCGGCGATGATGATCTCGTCGGTGGCCGCTCCTTCGACGGCCGGAAACAGCCGCTGGCTGCCGATCTTCATCGAAATATCGTAATGCCCCTCCTCAAAACCAAACGAGCCGGCCATGCCGCAACAGCCCGAGTCCAGGATCTTTCCGTAGTCGAGCCCCATTTGCTGGATGATCTTCTCTTCGCCGCCCATCCGCATGATCGACTTGTGATGGCAATGCCCGTGAACAAGCGCGCGGCGGTGCAGCGGGGGCGGCCGATAGCCGGGCGCTTGAGCCAAGAATTCGCCGAGGGTAAACGTCTGCTTGGCCAGCCGCTGGGCATCGACATCGTGCGGGAAGAGTCCCAGCATTTCGTCGCGGAATACGGCCACGCAGCTTGGTTCCAGCCCGACGACGGGAATTCCGTCGCGAATCTCGTCGGTCAGAGCCGACAGGATTTTTCGCAAAAACTGCTTGGCCGTAGTCAACATGCCAAAGTCATAGAGCGGTCGCCCGCAGCAGAGGGCCGGCCGTGGCACCCACACCTGAAATCCGGCGCGCTCCAACACTTCGACGGCGGCTTTGGCAATCTCCGGATGAAAATGATTGGTGAACGTATCGGGCCAGAGCATCACCGGCGCGTGGCCGACGTTTTGCGGCGGCCGCGCGTTGAACCACTCTTTGAACGTCTGCGGTGCAAAGGGCGGCACCTGCCGCCGCGGCGAAATGCCGCCCAGCCATTTCACCGCCCGGCCCACCAGCGGCGCCCGCACGAGCGCGTTCACCGCCTCGGGCGCCAGCGATCCGAGCCGCGCCCACCAGGCGATCAGCCCCATCGCATACGCCGACCGCGGACGCAACCGCCCTTGGTAATAATGCGAGAGAAACTCGGCCTTGTACGTGGCCATATCGACATTGGCCGGGCATTCGCTCTTGCAACCCTTGCACGCCAAGCACAGATCGAGCGACTCGCGCACGTGCGGATCGCGCCAGCCGCCGGTCACCGGGTTGCCCTGTAGCATCTCGAACAACAGCCGTGCCCGCCCTCGCGTCGAGTGCATCTCTTCGCGCGTGGCCTGGTAGCTGGGGCACATCACGCCGATCTTTTCGCGGCGGCATTCGCCCAGCCCGATGCAGCGCACCGTGGCCGAGGCAAAACTGCCGTCGTCGTCGGGAAACTGAAAGTGCGTGTGGGTCTGCGGCGGAGCGTAGTTTTCGCCCAACCGCAGGTGCTGGTCGAGCCGGTCGGGATTGACCTTGATGCCGGGGTTCATCCGGTTGCCAGGGTCCCAGGCATACTTGAATTCGCGGAAGGCCTCGATCAACTCTTCGCCGAACATTTTGACCAGCAACTCCGAGCGGAAGCGGCCGTCGCCATGCTCGCCCGACAGCGACCCGCCGAACCGCACCACCAGGTCGGCGGCGGCTTCCATAAACGCACGGTACTTAGCGATGCCCTCGCGCGACGTCAGATCAAAATTAGTGCGCGTGTGAATGCAGCCTTGCCCAAGATGCGCGAAGAGCGGCCCTACGTAGCCGAACGAGTCGATCAGCTTGCGCAGCTCGCGCAGGTAATCGCCCACTTGTTCGGGCGCGACGGCGCCGTCTTCCCAACCGGGCCACAAGTCGCCCACGCCCGGCACCCGACTGAGCGACAGCCCCTCGTGCCGAATGTCCCAGAGTTTTTTGGCGATGTCTTTGTCCGGAAAGACCTCGGCCGAGACGACTCCGGGCTGTTTGCGCAGCCGAGCGACGAGCCGCTCGGCCTGGGCCAGTCCCTCCTCACGGTTTTCCGCGCCCAGCTCGATATAGAGCCAACTTCGCCCCTCGGGCAGCAGCGGCAGTTTTTCCACCTGATGGGCCTTAGCCTTCAAGGCATCGACCAGGTAATCATCGACGCCCTCCAACCCTGTCGGCTCGTGCTCGCGAATCAGCGGCACATAGTCGCCGGCGGTGGCAATATCGGGAAAGCCCGCCACGACCAGCATTCGCACCGGCGGGCTGTGGACCAACCGGCAGGTGGCCTCGACCACCACCACGCACGTCCCCTCCGAACCAACCAGCGACCGCGCAACATGAAAACCCTTTTCCGGCAGCAGTTGATCGAGATTGTAGCCCGAGCATTGCCGCGGGATCTGTGGATAACGCTGGCGAACCAGCTCGGCGTAGCGGTCCCTGATCATACGCAGCCTGGCGTAGATCTCTCCCCGCCTGCCAGCCGCCGACACGATGCGGTTGATCTCATCTTCGTCGGCCGGCCCAACCCGCATTCGCGTGCCGTCGTAAGCGATCACGTCCAGCTCATGGATATTGTCGGCGGTGCGTCCGCCCATCATCGAGTGCGTACCGCAGGAGTTGTTGCCGATCATGCCGCCCAAGTTGCAGCGGTTGTGGGTCGAAGGATCGGGAGCGAACGTCAGATGAAATTTTTCG
>DATFDL010000806.1:0-12118 GCA_035252155.1 Pirellulales bacterium
ATCCGCTCTCCCGCCGGGAGAGGTTAGGTGAGGGCCAAAAGAATTGCCTCACCGAACCGTCGAAGCGAGGATCAAGGTGCGAGAACCCGCCGGCGCGGAAAAACGCGCGTGCGAGGCGTTGGCCGCCGACGAGCCCCTGCGCGACGTCCTGCTTTCACCGGTCGAGGCGCGCGCCGGCTGGGTGACGCTTCGCGATCCGAATAACTGCCGCCTGTAATCAATCTTGAGTTGCGGCCAGAGGCAGCGCTAGGTTAGGCTGGGTTATTCGCCAGCCCGTAGCTTAAACGCCTCGCCCATGCCCGGATTCCTGGCCGCTGGTTTTGCTCTCGCCGCACTAGTCGCCGCCACAGGGCCGCTGCTGATCCACCTGGTCGAACGTCGCCGCTCGCGAGTGGTGGCGTGGAGCGCGATGGAACTGCTCGCTGAGGCCCTCGGCCAAAAACGGCGGAAATTGCTGGTGCGCGATCGCGCCTTGCTAGTGCTGCGGACCTGCGCTATTGTGATGTTTGGCCTGGCGATGTCGCGGCCCTATTGGTCGGGCGGCGGTCGGGCAGCCGATCTTCGCCAGCCGCTGCACGCGGTGCTGGTCATCGACAATAGCCTCAGCATGGCCTACGAGCAGCTTGATGGCACGTTGCTCGACGCGGCGAAAAGCAAAGCCGCTCGGTTCCTGCGCCTGCTGTCGCCGGGCAGCGAAGTCTCGGTCGTGCCCTGGTGCGGCCCCAACGATCCGCTCTCGCCGCCGACAAGCCGCGCCGCCGCGGAACGTCGACTGGCGGCCATCGAGCCTGCCGGCCGCTCGGCGAACGTTGTCGAAGCAATCGACCTGATCCAGCGCGCTTGCCGAATGTCGCTGTTGCCGGCCAAACGAGTTGTGCTTTTCACCGACCAGCAAGCGATCGATTGGCCCGCCGATTTCCGCGCCGCGGGCGAGACCTTGCCCGAAGTGCAAGTGGCCTCCCTGGCGCCGGCTTACATCGACAACGCCTGGGTGGCCGAGCTGTCGCTGCCCGACGCGGTGGCCGACGTCGCCGGCGAAAGTTTGTTGACCGCCGTCGTTCGTTACCAGGGCGCGGCGCCGCGGCGTGCCGTCACCGCGAAGCTGATGATCGAGGGACAAACGGTGGCGGAGCAATCGGCCGAATTACTTTCGGGCGAGGACCATCGGCTGCAGTTTCGACACCGCTTCGTCGGTTCGTCCGGCGCGCGATCGGCAATGGTGTCGCTGGAGATCACGCCCGATCGGCTGCCGGCCGACGACCGCCGGACGCTTGCCGTGCCGGTTGCTGCTCAACTACCCGTGCTCTTCGTCGAAGACGCCGATGTCGGCGGCTCGCGGCGTCGGGCGGATGAAACCGCATCGCTGCGCCGATTGATCGGCGAAACCGACGCGCTAGGGGCTGACGTGCCCTTGGCGGCGATCGAACGCACCACCATCGACCAGCTCACTCCCAAAATACTCGCCACGAAGCGGTTGGTGGTGGTCGCAGGTGTGCGCGATCCGGGCGACGCCGTAAAGACGCTGCACCGCTACGTCGAACTAGGAGGACAGCTATTGATCGTGGCCGGGGGCGGCTTCGATCCCGTCACGTGGAACCGCGCCGCATGGCTGGACGGCGAGGGCATTTTGCCTCTGAGCCTCCAGCCACAACTGGTGGGCAGCGTTCCGACCGACGGCGCCGACCTCGAGCCGTTTTGGTTGTCGCCCGACTCGATCGACGCGCGCCATTGGCGACTCGATCATCTGCCAAACGATCAATGGCAAGAGCTGGCGCGTGAGCCGGTGTTCTTCCGCTATGCCGCCTGCACGCGGGAACGACAAAAGCAGGGGCTGGCAGGCGAAACGCCCAATTTCCGCATCCTGGCCGAGCTGAGCAACGGCGATCCTTTGCTCATCGAACGAAACCTGGCGGCCGGGCGCATCGTGTTATTCGCCAGCGGACTGGCGCCCGAGTGGAATACGCTGGCACAGTCACGGGCGGTGCTGCTGATCGACCGCCTCGTGCGGCAGATGCTCGCTCATTCCTTGCCGCGCGCCGGCCAAACGATGGGTGCACCGGCCGCCGAATCCGACCTGCGACCCGCAAGCGAAGCACGCATGCGTGGCTGTCTGCCCGGCGTGCCTTTTCGTCGGTTGCCTCCAGGTGCTGAAATACCCTTGGAGTCGGCCGACGTGGCGGGCGCGGACATGTGGCGATGGTTAATGATTGCTATGCTGGCGTTGCTCATCGCGGAACAAGTGATCGTGATGGTTTCGACACGACGCGATCGGAGCATGCCGGCATGACCGATTCGATGCTGCATGTTGTTTCGCGGTGGTTGGCCGCCGGTTCGAGCGATCGGCTGACGCACGCGAAAGTGTCGTTCGGCCTGCGGGCTCTCGACGGCCGGCAGGGTTGGCTCTGGGCTGCCTCCGCGGCGATCGCGGTCGGCTGCGTGTGGTATTACTTCCGCTGGCAACCGCGGCGGCGGCGACTAGCGGTCCTAGGGCTGGCGCTCTGCCGCGCCTCGCTGCTCGCGACGGCGCTGCTGATCGTGACCGAGCCGGGCCTGTGGGCCGAAATCGAAGAACCGGCGCCCGCGGCTGTTTGGCTGATCTTCGACGGCAGCGACAGCCTGAGTTCTTTCGATCGCCCTGAACTGTTGTCGCGCTTGCAGTCTCGGTTCCAGGTCGAATCGTTTCTGATCGAGCAGCAAGGAAATCTGACGCCAATCGGCACGCCTCCTAATTCGGCCACGAACGTGCCACCACGGGCTGAAAAACCCGCGGCACGGAGCCCAACGCGGTTGCGCACGGCGCTGGCGGAAGTTGCCTGGCAATCGGCGGGCGAATCACTGGCTGGCATCATCCTGTTCAGCGATTTCAACTCGATCACCGATCCGCCGCCCGCCGAGGCCACGCGCCAACTGGGTGTGCCGGTCTATACGGTGGGGTTGGGGCCTTTGACGGTGGCCGAGCAAGATCCGAAACAAGCTATGCCGGATGGCGGGGAGAACGGAATGAATTCTGTTCTACGAGTGCTGGTGATCGAGTACGAACCGACCTGGGAATGGCGTTATCTCAAGGAAACCTTCTTGCGCGATCCGCGCATCGGGCCAAAGGGCTTCCGAACGTTCTTGCGATCGGCCGATCCTCAAGTCCGCGGACGAGACCCACTGTTTTATTCCGAGCTGCCGCGCGACCGCGATGAATTGCAGTCGCACGACGTTGTCGTCTTGGGCGATCTGCCTGCGGCCGCGCTCGGCAGTCGCTTTTGCGAACAGTTAAGGGAATTCGTCGAACGTTTCGGCGGCGGGCTGGTAATTCTATCGGGAACTCACTTCGGCCCCGCCCAACTTGCCGACACGCCGCTGGCCGAACTGCTGCCAGTTACTCTCGACGACGTGCCGCGCAGCGAAAAGTCGTCTTTCCTGCCGCGCCTGACCGCCGCCGCGGCCGAAACGGATTTTATGCGACTCTCGCCCGACGCAGAGAGAAACACCGCCGCTTGGCAGAAGCTCGGCCCGCTGGATTGGTATCAACCAACCCGTGCGGTTCATCCCCAGACCACGGTATTGCTGGAACATCCCACCGCCAAGTGCTCTGATGCCCGTACGCCGCAGCCGCTCGTTGCGCTGCGGCGCGCGGGACGTGGCGAAGTGCTTTACCTGGCCATGAATGAGAGTTGGCGTTTACGGCGACCGGCCGGTCCGCGCGACTATCGGCGGTTTTGGACCGCCGCCATTCATCGGTTGGGGGCGAACCACACCGCGAGCGAAGCATCGACGACGGAAACGGCGGTCAACGCCGGACGAACGGCTGACGCGCTCGATGCCCAGCGAAATCACGCACTAGAGCAAGAGCTGGCCCGCGTCACTGGGGGCAAAGCCTACGAACTCGACGAGATCGACCACGTGCTCGATGAACTTTGGCCGTCCGACCGGTGGCAAAGCGCCTTCCAGATTATTCCGCTCTGGAACAACTGGCCGGTCTTTGTGTGGGTCGTGGGACTGATGCTTGCCGAATGGTGGGGGCGCAAACGACTGAGCCTGCCATGAACGACATCACGCCACTGCGGAAATGTCTCGATCGTTGGGCTAAGCGCCGGCTGCTGGCGCGTCGTGCGCTGGTCGTGGCACAATTCGGCGCTGTGGCCTCGTCAGCGATGCTCGCGGCCTTCGCCATCGATGATGCGATGCGCCTCCCAGCGGCGGCACGGGCAGTAATGCTGTGCGCCGGGGTGGGCGCGGCGGTATGGGCCAGCCGCCGTTGGCTGGTTCCGCGGTGGCGATCGCGAGAAAGCACCGTCGAGATGGCCCTGTTGATCGAGCGCCGGCAGCGGCTCGAAAGCGACCTGGTGGCGGCGTTGCAATTTGAGTCACCCATCGCACGGCGCTGGGGCTCGGCCGACTTGCGGCGGGCGGTCATCGACTACGTTGCCGAATACGCCAAGACGCTGCGCCTGCCGCGTGGCCGCCCGGCATTCGCGGCGTTGGTGTGGGCGGCCAGCTTGCTCATGGCGGCCGCCGCCTGGATCGTGTTGATGGTTTATTTGCCCGCCCATACCGCCGCCTTTGCTCATCGTTGTTTGTTCGCCGACGCTCACTATCCAACCCACACCCGCATCGAAACGATCGAGATCGATCGGGCGGCGGTCCCCAAAAATTCGACGACCAAAGCCATCTCTGGCCAGCCGCTCGAACTTAACGTTCGCTGCTGGGGCCGGCTGCCCGAAACAGGCAAAGTGATCGTTCGCTCGGCCGACGGAACGTCAGTGTGCCTAGAGTTGCAACGAGACACTCGCGGGGCGGGCGACTACGCGGCGCGTATACCCCGGCTCTACGCACCGGTGGTCTGTCAGGTCAACTTGGGCGATGCATGGCCTGAACGTTTCGAGCTGCAAACGGTCGAGCGGCCGCAAGTTGAACTGGCCGTCGTTGTGAAACCGCCTGATTATGCCCCGGCCGATGCGGCCGCAGCTCAGCCGCAGCCCGGCATGGCGCAGTGGACGGTGCTCGAAGGATCGCAAGTCGCGCTCGAATTGCGCTCGCAAAATAAGCCACTTGAAAAAGTCGTGCTGGAACTGGACGGAGAGCAATATGACTTCACGCGCGAATCGGCGGGACGCCGCCATTGGCGATTGTCGCCACCGCCGCCCCTGCGCGACGTCCGGCGGCATGTGAAGTTCGCCCTCGCGGTGAGCGACGTTGATGGCATCGCACCGGCCGAGCCTATGGCCGGCGTCATTCGCGTCGAGCCCGATCGTCCGCCGACCGTTCATCTTTCGGCGCGCTCGACCGTCGTGTTGCCCACCGCCCGGCCGATGCTTGAGTACGACGCTACTGACGATGTCGCGATTGCCCGGTTGCGAATCGACCGCGAACTCAAGCGCGGCGCGCAGTCGACACGCCTGGAACCGATCGACCTAGAAGTCGCCAAGAAATCGATGGCGATTCACGGCAGCCAGGCCTGCGATCTTGGCGAGCTTGCCTTGACGTCGGGCGACGAGCTGAGAATCGCTCTGACGGCCACCGACGACCGAGGCCGTGCCGACGGCCAGACGGCGGTGAGCGAGCCGCTGGTGTTTCGCGTGACCGATCAGGCGGGCTTGTTGGCCTCGCTGTCTCAAGCGGAGGGCGATTTACAGCCGCCGTCGGAACGCGCGGCTCGAGTTATTGACGCTGACGAATCGTCGCCATGAACAACGCCATAACTTACTTGATGATGCTGACGGCGTTCTCGTTGTTCGCCGGAGCGGTTGCGGCTGCTCCGGCCGACGTCGAAGTGTCGCGCGGGGAGCGATCACCCGACCTTGCGCGCCGCGCTCGGTTGCGAGAAACGCTCGCGCAGATCATCGATCGACGCCTGTTACGCTTGCGCGAGAACGGCGTGGAACATTTGGCTCTGTATCGCGCTTTGGAGGAACTGCGCGACAATCCGGGGGGCGCCATTGCGCTGGCGTTGTCGTCTGCCAATGGGCAGCTCGACGATCGCAGTGTCGGTGCTCCGGACGATCTGCGCCGTGTCGCGGACGAAGCCATTCAAGGGCTGCTGCAAGAACCTTACGATCTGCGCCGCCGGCTCAAGCTCGCCGAGATCAAGCAAGCCGCCGTGGATTCGAAAGAGTCTTCCGATCGCTTGCGCCGTTTGCTCGACGACGCGCGCCGCAGTCCGGGATTGCTCGGGCGGCTCGCTGCCGAAGCCGTTGAAATTCTCGACCGCTCGGGCGTTGCCGCGCTTTCAACCTTCCTCGAAGAGACTGGGCCGCTTTTGGCCATTGACCGCGAGGTGGCCCTGGCGTGCGCGGCCGAGCTGCGCGATCGCCAGGCGGAGATCCGTTCCGCTACGAACGAGTCGCGACTTTCGACCCGCGCGGCCGACGAGCTAGTCGCGCGGCAGGCCGCCGTTGGGCAGACGCTCGCTCAATGGTCGACGGTGCTCGGCCGCACACCGGCGGCGCGCCGCCTGGTCAGCGATGCCCAAGTCGCCGCTGATCTGGCCACGCAGCGCTTGTTCGACCTCGACGCCCCCGCCGCCGCCGAAGAGCAGCAACGAGTACGCGACCGCTTGCGGGAACTGGCTGCCCTCTTTGAGCAGGCGATCGAGCGCGAGCGGGCCGAATCGGACGCCGCGGACTGGGCCGCGCGCGCCGCGGAATTGGCTTCGACTCGCGACCATCTGCTTGTCGGCCTGAAGCAGCTTGATTTGTCGGCACATAAGGACCAACTCTCACGGTCGGCCGGTCAGATCGAGCAATGGCTCGGCGGCAAACAATTGCCTGCGCTGGTCGACGCCCAGTTGTTGCACACACTTCTTGTCGTCCGAGAGGCGGCCGCGGCCTATGACGCGGCCCGCGACGGCGACGCACGCGAAACGCTCGTCGAGCAGGCGCGGCGGGCGCTCGACCGGGCGGCTTCTGTGTGTGCCGCCGAATTGGCCCGCGGCCAACCGGCCCCCGCGTTGGACGATCTTCATCAAGAGCGCGCCGCTGCCGTCCACCAAAAAACGCCGGAAATAGAATTTGACCTGACGCGTCAGCCCTGGTTCATCAAACTGCCGCCGGAAAACCAGCGCGCGATTCGCGCCCGTGAGAAGCCGTTTCCGCTGGGATTCGAGGAACGGCTGAAGCACTACTTTGGTCGAGAGTGGTAGCCGCTCTCCGACAGGCACCCCTACTCTAGTTGGGCTGCCGGTTTCGTTTTTATGACGGGAAACACTTCCCGAAGGCCACCAGCAGTTTGGGCGACCCCTTCAGGCGGATCCTCCGGCGAAGGAGCGCCCAAATCAGACTTCGCTCTTTCGCCAGAAAGCCCAACCACGTGGCGCTGTCAGCGGTCACGTGCAGGTCGGCTGGCCCGTGATGCCCGTGCTCGACTTGCAAGGCTCGAACCTGTCGCACGGTCGGATGCTCGGCGAGTCTCATGGCGGTCTCACTAATTTGTATATGCAAATAAATGGCGAAAAAAAACAGATGTCAATCAGTCTGCGGCCTTCAACTGCCGCAGTCGCTTGGCGGCAACTGGCTGACCTTCAGACCCAGCGGCCGAAGCCGCTCATCGTAAAGGTTTGTGACCACGCGGTTCAAAAGCCGCAGGCGCACGGCGATGCCACGACTTAGCGACGGTGTCGATGTTGGTCGAACTTTTATCCATGATCGCATTTCCCTCACGCCCGATTTATTGTATATGCAACTGTCTGCGAAAGTCAAGTATGACCTGTGAAGGCTGCAGGGCGGTCGATTCGCGAAGCTCAGCGCCAATTCGTGTTCCCGAAACAGGCCGATGGATCGACGTAAGTGTCGTTTTCGCTGTTTGCCAAAAAATCCCCGCTGGAGCAGGGAGGGGTGCGCGAATCTCTACAAGATCTGAGTCATGCTCGGAGCGGTTGGTTTTTTCCGTGCAAACCTCAATCGCCAGCGATCGAGATAGAGATAAACCACGGGCGTAGTGTAGAGCGTCAGAAGCTGGCTGAAAATCAGCCCGCCGACGATGGCGATGCCCATCGGCCGGCGCAGCTCGGAACCATTGCCGGTGCCGAGCGCCAACGGAAGGCCGCCCAAAAGCGCCGCCATCGTGGTCATGGTGATTGGGCGGAAACGCAGCAGGCAGGCCTCGAAGATGGCCGCTTCGGGCGATTTGCCCTGCTCTCGTTCGGCCTCCAAGGCGAAGTCGATCATCATGATCGCGTTTTTCTTGACGATGCCGATCAACAACAAGATGCCGATCAACGCCATCACGTTCAGCTCGGTCCGGAAGAGCAAGAGAGCCAGAAGCGCTCCTACGCCCGCCGAAGGTAGCGTGCTGAGGATGGTAAGCGGATGAATATAACTTTCGTAGAGCACGCCCAGCACGATGTACACGGTGATGAGCGCCGCCAGGATGAGCAGCGGCTGATTGCGGAGCGAATTCTGAAATGCCTGGGCCGTGCCCTGAAAGCTCCATTGGATCGACTCGGGCAGGCCGAGCTCGTCGGCGGCCTGTTCGATCAGAGGCACCGCTTGGCCCAGCGACATGCCGGGTGCCAGGTTGAACGAAATGGTCACCGAGGGAAACTGCCCGGAGTGGTTCACCGAGATTGGCGTGTTCAAAGAAGTTTCGCGATAGAGCGCGCTGAGGGGCACCTGGGCCTGGTTCTGTCCGCGCAGGTAAATGTGCCGTAGGGCCGCGGGGTTTTGCCAAAACTCGGGGGCCACGCCCATCACCACGCGATATTGATTGAGCGGTTTATAAATGACCGACACGGGCCGCTGCCCGAAAGCGTCGTAGAGCGTGTCGTCGATGGTTTGCAGCGTGACGCCCAGCCGGGCCGCCGCCAGCCGGTCGATGGCGAGCGAAGTTTGCAGCCCCTTGTCTTGTTGATCGCTGTTGACGTCGACCAGGCCGGGCAGCTTGCGTATCTCGGCCAGCAGCTTTGGCCCCCACTGGTTCAGGTCGTCCAGGTTGTCGCCTCGCAGCGTGAACTGAAACTGCGCGCTGCTCGATCGGCCGCCCACGCGCAGGTCTTGCACCGACTGCAAATAGAGATTCGCGCCGGGAATTCGCGACGTTTTCTTGCGGATTCGGGCAATCAGTTCGTCGGCCCCGATTTGCCGCTCTTCGAGCGATTTGAGGCTGACGAACATGCGGGCCGCGTTGGCCGCGCCCGCCTGGCCGCCGGTGTAGGCCGTCACGCCATCGACGCCGGGATCTTCGCTCACCACTGCCGCGAACCGCCGCAACAAGACGTGCATCGCCTGAAACGAGGTGTCCTGATCGGCCACCAGGTTGCCCACCAGCCGGCCGGTGTCTTGCTGCGGAAAAAAACCCTTGGGCACAATGACGTAGAGATAAACGGTAAGGCCGACCGTCGCGAGTGTGACCAACATCGTCAACACCTGATGCCGCAGCACCCAGCCGAGCGTCTTCTCGTATCCGGCAAGGATCCCATCGAACACGCGCTCGCTGGCCCGAAACAGCCAGCCGTGCCGCTCTTCGTGCTTCGACTTGAGCAACAGCGCGCAGAGCATTGGTGTGGTCGTGAGCGACACGGTCAGCGAGACCATGATGGCCACCGAGAGCGTCACCGCGAACTCGCGAAACAGCCGCCCCACGATGCCCCGCATCAACAGGATGGGAATGAAAACCGCCACGAGCGAGACGCTGATCGAAAGCACTGTGAAGCCGATCTCCTGCGCACCGCGCAGGGCAGCCTCGAGTGGGCGGGCGCCTTGCTCCAGATGCCGGGCGATGTTTTCGATCACCACAATCGCGTCGTCGACCACAAAGCCAGTGGCGATGGCCAGAGCCATGAGCGACAGATTGTCGAGACTGTAGCCGGCCAGATACATCACGCCGAAGGTGCCGATGAGCGAGACCGGCACGGCCACGCTGGGAATGAACGTCGCCCGTGGATTTCGCAGAAACAAAAACACCACCAAAATGACCAGCCCCACGGAGACCACGAGCGACACTTGCACGTCGTGAACCGAGGCGCGGATGGTGGCGGTGCGGTCCAGCGCGATCGAGATTTTCATGCCGGCCGGAATCTGGCTGCGCAACTGCGGCAGCAGGCCGGTGATGCGGTCGACCGTCGAGATGATGTTCGCCCCCGGCTGGCGAAAAATGACGATCGTGATCGAAGGATCGCCGTTGAACAGCCCGGCGGCCCGCAGATCTTCCACCGAGTCGCTGACTTCGGCCACGTCACTCAGGCGCACCGGCGCGCCGCGTCGATAGGCCACGATCAGCGGTTCGTATTCTTTGGCGGTGAGCAGTTGGTCGGTCGTGCTGATCGACCAGGCGCGCAGCTCGTCGGCCACCTGACCTTTGGGGCGATTGGCGTTGGCGTTGGCGAGCATCGTGCGCACGTCTTCCAAGGCGATGCCCATGTGGTTGAGCAGCGTGGGGTTGATGTCGACTCGCACGGCGGGCGCGGCGCCGCCGCCGATGTAGACTTGCCCGACGCCCCGCACCTGCGAGAGCTTTTGTTGCAGAATGGTGGCCGCCGCGTCGTACATCCGCGGCTTGGTGTAGGTGTCGCTGGTGAGCGTCAGGATCATGATCGGCGCG
This sequence comes from Pirellulales bacterium, assembly GCA_035252155.1. GTDB lineage: Bacteria > Planctomycetota > Planctomycetia > Pirellulales > JAICIG01 > JAICLL01. Next base: position 10,528 of record DATFDL010000806.1, read on the forward strand.
TCGGCCGGATTAATCTTGCGATAGGTCGGGTTGTTGGGCAGGTTGGGCGGCAGCCGGCCACGGGCGGCGTTGATGGCGGCCTGCACGTCACGAGCGGCGGCGTTGATGTTCCGTTCCAGATCGAACTGCAATGTAATGTTCGACGTGCCCAGGTAGCTGGCCGAAGTCATTTCGGTCACACCGGCGATCCGTCCGAATTGCCGCTCCAGCGGCGTGGCCACGGCCGAGGCCATCGTTTCGGGGCTGGCGCCCGGCAGCATTGCCGTCACCTGAATGGTCGGAAAATCGATCTGCGGCAGTGGCGATACGGGCAGCAACACATAGCCCAACGCCCCGGCCAGCATGATCGCCACCGTCAGCAGCGTGGTGCCGACCGGGCGATGAATGAAGGGCGTCGAAAGACTCATGAAATCCTACGCGAATCGCTGAAAGATCGTCGTCATCAAACGCCTTGCAGGCCGGAAAGGTTAAACAGCGCCTTAAGCCATCGCAAGAAGCTTCGGGCCTCGGGTGAATCGTGCCCAAAAAACTTTGCATTGATCGCCGTCCCGTACGGTACACCGGGTTCGCTTTGCCAGGCGAGCCAGCAATGAATCAGTGCCTTGTCGCGCGCCGCCGCGCCGAAGGGTGCGCCAAGCGCCTTAGCCTGATCCGTGCTCGATTCCGCATGGGGCCACAGAGGATCACCGGCTGGAACAAGCGTTTTGAGCAGGTGCTCGAGCTTTCCATGGTCGGAAACACAATCGGGCATCAGCCAGACTCCCGCTTGAAACGGATAGTTCGCAAGCTGGCCGAAATAGCCATCGACAGGGCAGGTACTTGGTGCGGTAAGCCCCGCTAAGCGCAATTGCGAACAGACGGCACTCCAGCGGTCTACAAGATCTATGTCGACATCGAGAACGAATCCGATCGGTCGGTCCGTCGCATTTCTAATCGCGTCCGACATGCTCGCCAGAAGCGGCGCGACTCCCTCGGCATTCGTTACGGGATCTTTGGCAATAAGGATTTGGAGCGGTCGATTTGCTGGCGACATATCGACGCCATGCCTTTGCAACAATTCGGCGATCGTGAAAAGATCGTCCTTGCCTTCGACGTGAAGCGTTGGGAGGTCGAGTGGCATTAGCGAGGATCGATGTCGCCTTTTATCATGCGCACCAAAGATTCACCGGAAAAACCCACGCTGTTTGGCAAAGCGCGATCGATTTTGTGGATGGCGACCTGTTTTAAGAGGTCTGGTTCCCGCTGGCAAAGCATGGAGAGCCCTTCGATGCAGTCCCAACTATGCGTGGTGGCGAAGACTTGTGCGTCCGACGCAATCGCCTTAGCGATGACGAGCTTCCACATGTCCGGCATCACCGAATAATGTAGTCCCGTATCGATCTCATCGACGAAAAGACATCCCTCTTTGGCGAAAGCTAGTGACGCGGCAAGTGCTATTAGCCTGCGCATCCCATCGCCCATGCTTCCCAAGGGAACACGCGTTTCGCGTCCCCGAAGTCCCACGACGATTCCACCCCGTGATGGCAAATACCCAGAAGCGAGCACGCCTGTCAGAAAATGTAACGACTCTAAGTCATCATCTAAGACACGT
>DATFDL010000807.1:0-14310 GCA_035252155.1 Pirellulales bacterium
CACCCGGACAATAAACAATGTGCCGCAAGTAATGCAGCGACGCCAACAACTCAAGCCACTCCGCCTCGCTACCGCGAAAGGCGGCGGGCCGTTCGGACAACGCCGTCGCGCGCTCCAGCCGACCGCTGACGTCCTCGCGGAGCGCGTATTTTTCAAAATCCCGCTCGCCATCGGCAATCTCGTCGCGCAGCAGAAATGCGTCGGCGGTGAGGGCGCGGCAATAGGGACCATGGAGATACCAGCCGTACCGATAGCCAAGGTCAGCGCCGCACACTTGAGCCAGATAAACGCGCTTCTGAAGGTCGAACCGTCTGGCGAACGAGTCGAGCGCCAGCGGCATCCTGCCAAGTTTATTCAGAACGAGCGCGAGTTCAATTCGGCCAGCGTTCATAACTCAATGCTCCAGTGCGGTCCATGCTAATTGGCATAGTAACACCTGCCGGACGCACACGTCAAACGATCTTGGCCAGCTTCGAGCGGCGCATTTTCTCGTCCGCCGACAAGTCTCCGCGAGCCCTAGGCACGCCCCAGATCGAGGGGACGACCACGAGTGCCGTTACGGCAAAAGTGAAAACTGAATCGAAGAGCGACTGCCAAAGCGTCCAAACCGAACTGCAAGTCGCGAAAACATGGGAGCGGATTTGTCTTGGGCTTGGGCAATCATTGTCTTCACAGATCTTTGCGTGTCTTGGACCCACGCACGAAATCGACGACTTCCGCGCGAATCACTTCGTCCCTGGTCTTCAATGCGGCTGCAATTTCGTCCGAAGTTGCTTGGCTGGGGTCGAGAAGGCACAGTGGAATCGAGAGAGACAGAGCCCATGCATCGAGGTCTAACCTTCGTTCCTTGAACTCATGCACCTGTTCCATGAAGGACTTCAAGGTTTTGTCGCTCTTCGAAATGTTGAATGTTTTTTCAAGAAGAGAACAGTTGCCCAGGAGATTGGCCAAGCTGAGCGATTCTTCCATTTCGCTATAACCAGTGGGAAAGCCGTTCTGCAATCGTCGCTCCCAATACGCGTACGAAAGCGTGTGATCTACCTCAAGCGTCGTTTTCTTCGTTTTCCCCGTGCGGAGCGCAATCCTGGAACTTGCCCAACGATCCGCGTCAAGTCGATGCCACAGCCAGAGCACGTTTCGATAAATCGAGACACGCTCTCGGCTTGGCGCCGAGAGGTTATTCACGTATGTCGCAGCGTCGGTTTCGAGCGCTTTCACAAAGGATTCGAGTTGTAGGGTGAGTATACGATGCGCGCTCGAATGGTCGTCAATCGTTTGGATCTTTCGCAAACTATCACTAAGTTCTTTCGCGTATCCAGCGACAGCCGTGTTGGAAGACCCAGACCACTGCCCCGCCCAGGTCGAGCAAAGCAACCACCGATCAACGACAGCGTTGAACGTGGCCCGGCACTTTTTGTCGAAGTCATCCTTCTGGATGGTGCTCAATGCATGCGACGCGCACCACCCCCGCGCCACGGCGTACCAAGCCCATAAAACTGCCAGCGCGTTCACCGACGCGTACTGCCCGGCGGGGCCAAATGCGAACCCATGTTCATCGACAACATCGATCACCTCGATCATCGACTCACGAATTATTGACCATGTGCCCGATAGGTCGACTGCCATCGGGCGGATAATGGAGCCCTTGAGCAGATCGCTGTTGGCGAGCAGCTTACCGTCATTGAAGCTCGCTGACCAAAAGAACGAAATCGCATTGACCAACTCGTCCATCCCAATTTCCAGCTCACGTGACTTGAGCTCGTCCCGTAACTCATCAAAGCACTCAGCGGCTGTTCTGCCGCCAGTTTGTGCCGCGTTCCAGTTGGATTTGAGCCAAGCGAAGGTGATTTCTTCACGCGTTAGCGTACGGCCGGCAGTGTTAAGACGCGTAAAGATGTTCACGATCGCGTCATTGTAGGCCTCGCGCGTCCAGAGGACCGAGTCAAAAGGAACTAGCTCCAGGTAGGTGACTTTTCCACGTTTCACGTCCCGAAGCGTCGTCATGAACTCACCTAGCGGTTCGAGCAGGGCACTGATCTTTTCGTCAGAAAGATTGTGCGCTCTCAAGAGCGTTTCGCCAATCTGGCGAAAGTCTTTTTCCTTGAGGTTCGGGTTCGGCTGTGATTCGTTCCAGAGTCGGCTCAGCCGTAACAGCCGCTTGTCATGCGGAGAGTTAAACGCTTTCGGCAGCGGTTCCGAGTAATTGTCTGGTTTCGGAAACTTCGACTGGCCGCCGGTGGAATCGGTGATGGCCCAGGTAAGAACAGAGCGAAAATCGATCGAAAGTAATCCGCCGCTGGATTTATATTCCTGCAGGAAGAGATCGAGGTCAAAACAAAGACTTGCCTTTGACCAGTGGCGGTATTTCGGCTGGCGACCGCGCGGCCGTCGATCCTGCAGTTCCTCTATCCAATCACGGTCTTCAAGTGTAAAGCCCCAGTCGTCCCCGCCAAGCGCAAGCAGGAGGCTCTGGACTCGCTGCTGTCCATCAAGGACCATATGGTACGTTGCCGGAGGGTTTTTTCGCATGGTGGTCGTTCCGGCGTTTCCGGCCGTTCGGTCGATCGTCCGCCAGAACGGACGATGCGGAATGCCATCCAACTCCTCATGGTTCACCTTCCACATTAGCAAGGTGCCGAAAGGCCAGCCGCGAATGAGAGAATCAACCAGTAACGTGACTTGGTTAGGCGTCCAGACGTACGGCCTTTGCAGTTCAGGGATGACGACCGTTGCGCCGTCGTCGGTGCGAGCCCTGTCGAGCAACGCGTGCAAATGCTCTTGTTTTTCCTCGTAGATATTGGCCATATCTTCGCTCCAAGCATTTTCTGCCTAGGATACGGTTCAACGACGGCGGAGCCGTGTTTTGAGATTTCCGGTCGTTTGTAGCACCGCAACATGGACGAAACAAGGGTGCCAGATCGCACCTCGCGCCGCCTTGGTCGGCCCTGCTGAGCGGTCGGACGAGAAGTCGTGCCCCGCGAGCCTGCGGCCACTTCAACCGCCGTGCGCCATCAAGGCACACTACGGAGCGGCACGCGGCGCTGCGTGAGCATCACCGGGGACACGGGAACCTGAGACGCGCCCGCCAACGCGAATACATCACCGCACCGTAAGGGATTCGAGAATTAGCGAAACCTCTCAGGCAGGAGAAAGGACAGTTGTCATTTCTCAATGACTACATTCACCGGCTGATCGACGGTCAACTGCTGGCCGTTGAAGGGAGCGGTGGCTTTCACCGTGAGCGTGTGATTGCCGGGCGTGGCGGTTGCGGCGGCTTGAATCACCAGCTTGGCTTCGTTCTGCCCGGCGGCGATCGTGGCGGCGGCAATGGTCAGGCCCTGCACTCCATTGGGCACGGCGGCCTGGAGCTGCACCGCGTCGGCATAGCCGTAGAGCCGAGTGATTTTTACAGCGACTTCCGCTTGTGCTCCCTGCTTCAGCGCGGCGGACGGGGACGTGGCGGTCATCGTGATCGGGGCAGGCGTGATCTTGATCGTGGTCAGGGTCGATGGCCAAAAGAGCTGCACGTCTTTAGAAGCGGCGGCGTTGGTGGCGTCGGTCGCTCGTTTTTCGGCGGCGGTCTTGAGGTCGGCGGCCGTCTTGGCTTTGGCGGCCGCATCGGCAGCGGCTTTTTCGGCAGCGGCCTTGGCCTCATTCGCGGCTTTCAGTTTCGCTTCGGCCTCGGTAGCTGCCTTGGCGGCGGCGGCTTGGGCCTCGGCCGCGGTTTTGGCTTTGGCGGCCGCCTCGGCTGAGGCTTTTTCGGCGGCCGCTTTGGCTGCGGCCAGATCTTGATTGTTCGCGTCGGCCTGCGCGGCTGCTGCTGCGGCGGTCGCTTTATCGGCGGCGACCTTCGCTTCATCGGCAGCTTGCTTGGCTGTAGCGTCGGCGGTTTGCTTGGCCGCTTGGGCCGCCTTCAAGGCCGCGTCGGCGTCGGTGGCCGCTTTCAACGCGGCTTGCTTGGCGGTTTCGGCCGCTTGCGCGGCAGTGGCCAGGTCGGCCGCGAGTTTTTCGATCTCGGCCTTGGCCTTGGTGGCCGCCTCGGCGCTGGCCGGGTCGCGCCGATAACCTACATTGCCTTGCGTCTGCAAGTAAAACGCAAAGCTGCCCAACGGCGCGTTGGCATTGATTTGCAACGTGAATTTGCCTTCGTTGGTGTTGCCATCGAACGTCAGGTTTTGCGGCTGCACGTTGGGCGGGAGGCCCTGCGCCGTGAGAGTGAGGTTCCCTTTGATTTCGCCGCGGCGCGTGAGCTTGACCGGGATCTCGAGCTTGCCTGCCCGTGACATTTCCCAAAGCTTGCCTTCGCCCAGATCGACGGTGAAGGGCGCCGTGTCGGCGGCAGTCACCGCCAAGGCCAGGCCGCGCGCCAAGCGGGCGTCGGCCGGCCGATTTTGCTGGGCCGCATAGAGCACCGTTCCGGCGCGGGCGTTGCGCGCTACCTCGGTCTCGCCGATTTTCGCGCGGCCGACGATCTCGATGTTGCCCACCCAATCGGCCACCTGGTCGGAAGCGGTGAGCACCAGCGTGGCGCCGTTCTGACCGGCGGCGATGACCGCCGGAGGGCAACTGACGCCGGCGGGCAAGCCTTCGGCGGTCACGGTGATTTCACCGGCAAACCCGTCGCGGCGAAACGCCACCACGTCGAACCGCTCGGTGCCCCCGCGCCGCAAGAGCGGGTTCCAGGGCTGGGCGATTTGCTTGTTGTTGGCCGGAAAGACCGGCACGGCGGCCATACGGAAGTCGGGCTGCTCGCGATGGATCGACAGCCGATAAACATGCCGCGGATCGGGCCGCACACCGTAATTCAAATCGCGGACCATCGCCCGATAGACACCGTCGGCGGGCACGGCGAAGCGATACGCCCCGTCGTCGGTGCGAGTGTCGAACGCGAGGCCGCCCCCCACCGCCTGGCGATCGTCCAAGTCGGTAATATCGGCCGCTTGCTCTTCGCCCTTGTCGTTTTTGGTGATCCGCTGCAGGAGCACCGCGGGGTCGGTGGGCAAGCCCAGCCGCTGCGAAAAAACCTCGATCCAATACACCTCGCCGGCCTTGGCCTCGAACTGCAGCCAGTCTTGATCGCCGTGGGGACCAAAACGGCCGACATATTCACACGGCAGCGTCACGACATTGGCCTTGGCCGGTTCGTCGTTCGGCTCTTGCTCGATAACGACCGGCACCGTGGCGTATCCGATGCGGCGCACGTTCGAGACGCCCTGCGGCGTCGTCAACCGATACGGAAAGCCGTCTAGCTCGGCTTCTTCCGGCTCGGCCAGGGCGCCGGGCGGAGGCTGCTTGCCAGGTTGATCGGCGGGCACATCGATCTCGATCGCCAGTTTTTCCAGAGGCCGCCCCTCGATGGTCTGGCCGTCGGCAGGCACGCCGCCCGGCAGGTTGCGGCCGTAGAGCGTGAACGATCCCTTCGCGCCCGACGTGCCGGCCGGTGGAAAGATGTAGTCGATGTACGGCGCCGTGCTCACCGCGAAACGATAGAAGTATTCCGAGTTGCCGGCATAAACGAAGTCATACACCTGCAAAAAATATTCGCCGTCGGCGGGCACCGAAAAATCGATGAGCGGGTCGTGGCGGTTGCTGTCGCGGCTGCGGGCAAGCTGCTTGCCGGCGGCGTTGTAAAGCGCCAACGTGGCGTCCATCCGCGAGTCGATGCGCTGCGCCCAGCAATCGATCACCAGCCGCTGCCCGGCCTTGGCGGCGAATTTGTACCAGTCGGAGTTGTTCGCTTCGGAGATGCCGTTGACGACGGTGTTCAACTCGATCGCTTGCGCTTTCTCGCGGTTGTTGTTGCCGCTTTGCTCTTTGATCTCCGGCTGATTGCCGACCATGAACGAACGGGGGTTCGAGATGCCAAACGTGCCCACCGCGCGAACGTCATAAACGCCCGCCGGTACGTCGGCGGCAATCGTCACCATGAATTGGTTAGCGATCGGCGTCGCCGGCAGTTCAGGCAGCGGTGGCGCGGCCATCTTTTGGGCGGCCGTGATGCCGGGGTGCGAAAACGAGAGCGCCTTGACGCCCTCGAGATTGGCCCCCGAGCTGATCGTCAGGTCGACGGTAGTGCCTTGCTGCCCGCCGCAGGGCGAAACGGCAGAAAGCTGCGTCACGGGAAGCTGGGCTTGAGCGACGAGTGGAGCGAGCGCGACTAAAAAAGAGGCGAGAGGCCAGAGGCCAGAGGTCAGCGAAGAGATCAGGGCGCAGCGAGCGGCGATTCGGACTGGCAAGGCAGGATACAAGGGTAACTCCCGGCGGGGGATTGTAATAGGCGGGGCATCGGAGGATGGCCTTCCTAGGCCGTCCAGCGACGAGGTAGACGGCCTAGGAAGGCCATCCTACGGTACGTTTGGCGGGCAAGCGGGCGCTCGATCGGTAAGCCGCAAGCCCGATGCGGCATCCACACTAACCCGAAGCGTTAGCGAGGTTGTCTGTTGCTGTGCCTCGCTAACGCTTCGGGTTGGTATGCAGATCCCTGGCCTCTGACCTCCGACCTCTGCCCTCTCTCAGTGATTGAACAAAAACTCCTTGGTGTTAATCAACGCCCATAAGATGTCTTCAAACGCTTGCTGCTTGTTCTCGGTGCGGTTCAAGTGCGCCACGGCCACCGACATTTCGTCGGCCACCGGCGGACGCGAGAAGACCGAGAGATACAACCAGCGCACCTTGTCTTCGGGCGTCCGCTTGTCGTCTTTGGCCAGTTGCGCGGCGCGACCGGCCCCACCTGACAGTTTGGTCTGCACCTCGCCGGAGTTCAACAAGTGCAGACTCTGCGCCAAGTTCGCCTCTTGCGAACGCTCGCATTCGCACGCGCTGGAGCCTTCGGGCCGGCCAAACACCGTCAAGAAATACGTGTTTGCGCCGTTGTCGGGCAACTGCACCGCCCGCGTGCCCGCCGGCAGACCGTTGAACGACGTGTTCGAGGCGGTCACCGCGTCGATGGCGTCGAGCAGCACCTCGGCAGTCAGTCGCTTCGGATAATACCGCGAGAAGTTTTGCTTGTCGTTCAAGTTGTAAGCGTTCGGCTCGGCGCTGAGCTGATACGTGCTCGAGCGGCAGATCGTCCGCAGCAGGTCCTTCAGGTCGAACCGGCTGGCGACGAAATGCTCGGCCAGGGCCGCCAGCAGCTCCGGGTTCGAGGCGGGATTGGTCACCCGCATGTCGTCTTCCGGTTCGACGATGCCGCGGCTGAAGCAGTGCTTCCAATAGCGGTTGACCAGCGAGCGGGCGAAATACGGATTCGCGGGATCGCTGAGCCAATCGGCCAAGGCTTGCCGCGGGTCGCGCTCAGGCGCGAGCTTGAGCGGATCGGTGCCCAAACCGGTCGGCGAGAGCCGCTCGCCCGTCTTGGGATTCGTCGCGGCGGCCTGACCGCGACGATGATAAATGCGTTGCTCTTCCGGCTCATAGCCCGGCTTGCGGCCGACCTGCGAGAAGAACGCCGCCAGCCCGTAGTAATCGCGCTGGCTCCATTTTTCGAAGGGGTGATGGTGGCAGCGGGCACATTGAATGCGCAAGCCCAGGAATAGCTGGGCGGCGTCTTCGACCTGCTGGTCGACCTCTTTCACCTCGCGATACCAGACCACCGGCGGGTTGTCGCCGATCTCGCCGCTGGCCGCCAAGATTTCGCGGACGAACTGATCGTAAGGCTTGTTGTCGTACAAGCTGTCGCGAATCCAGCCGTGGAAGGCGTACGAGCCGCGCATGTAGTTGGGCGTGCGCCGCTTGTTACGCAGAATCGAGCCCCACTTGTTCGCGAAGTAGTCGGCGTAGTCGGCGCTATCAAGCAAGTGGTCGACCAGCTTGTCGCGCTTGGCCGCGTCGGCGTCGGCCACAAAGGCTTCGGTCTCTTCGGGCGTTGGCAGCCGTCCGGCCAGATCGACGGTAACGCGGCGAATGAACGTGGCGTCGTCGCACAACGCCGACGGCGGAACACCCAGCGCTTTCAGCTTGGCGAACACGCGCTCGTCGATGAAGTTTTTGACGGGCGGGAGGTTATCGACCGGAATGCCCAGCGGAATCGTCGCCCGGAACACTCCTACCTGCCCTTGATAGCGGGCCATGATCGCCACGTCGCCAGTCAGGTCGCGCGTCCGCACGAGCCCGGTCGGCGTACATTCGGCCATCTCGCCGTCGTTCGAGTCGTAAGTGGCCACGCGAGTAACGTCTTCGATGCTGCCGTCGGTGTAATGGGCCAGCACGACGATTTGCTGCGAGCCCGCCCGCTGCATTGCTCGTTGCGGCGGCACAACTTCAATCGAGGCGACTTTCGCGTCGTCGGCGTTGCCGTAGGGCATGCCTTGTTCGATCCAACGGCGGATGAGCTTGTACTCGTGCGAACCTGGATCCATCCGCTGGCCGCCGCCGTGCGGCGCCGCGTTGATCGGCTTGAGCAGCAGCAGGCTGCGGTCGGGATCGGCAGGGAAGAGCCTGCGGCCGCGCCCCTCTTTCACCAGGTGCTCGTAATCTTCGGTCGGCTCGAAGCCCAGCAGCGACAGCTTAAAACCGTTCTGGCCGCTCGATTTGCCGTGGCAGCCGCCGCTGTTGCAGCCGAGCTTGGTGAAAATGGGCACGACCTGATTCGGAAAGTTAACCGGCGTGTCGTCGATGTAATGTTCAACCGTCAGCTCAGCATTGGCACGCAAGCCGGTGGACGTAACCGCGGTCACGGTCACCTGCCCATCGGCCAGAGGCAGCGCCAGACCGGTGGCATCAATACTGACGATGCCGGCGGGAGCCACTTCGTACTTCACTTCGCCGGTCAGGTCGCGAGACTGTCCGGTCGAGTAATGGCCCGTGGTCAGCAACTGCTGTTGCGAGTCCTTGCCGCGGAGGGTGGCTCGTTGGCCGGCTGCAAACCCTGTCTCGATCGTGATGCTGGTGAGCGTGCCCGGATCGCCCAGGCCGGGAGCTTCAACTTGATTCGCGGCTTGCAAGTCCGGTACGGCGACCAGAAGCAGGACGCAGCAAAAGGCGATAAAGCGTGCTAAATCACTGGAGGGCCGGTGCATCGTGGCTCCTTCCGAGGGTTGGTGGGATGCAAGGAACCGAGGCGGGTTATGGCCGGATTATCGCATCAACGGCCGTGGATTGCAAGGGTTTGCATCAACGGATTTTGATGCGTTGGTAGAAGGGCATTCATCTCTCGCCTTCCCTTGCTGCGCCGGACTCTTGGTCTTGGGGCTTCTTGACGCCGCTGATTAGGTGGTCATGCTGGCACGGTGGAAGCATTCGGTTTGACTCTCGTGGCGGCAGCCCATTTGGCGGCGGTTTACCTGGCGATGGCGGCCCCGGCCGTCTGCCTGTGGCTGCAATGGCGCGCCGGTAGCGATGAACTGGCCCGTAGGCTCGACCTTTATCTATTGCGTTTGTCGGTGGCATCACTGCTGCTGGCCATGCTGCTGGGCGGGTTAGCGGTCGCGCTGATCGCTCGGCTTTTTCCGCAGCCCTACTTGAATGCCTTCCACGAGTTGCCGCGGCGGCGCTACGAGTTCGGCGTAGTCGAATTGGTCTTTACGCTGGTCTGCTACGGCCTGGCTTTGCGATTGGGAAGTCGTGCCGAACGGCCGCCAGCCGAGCATGCCGTGCCACGCCGCTGGTTCGCCCTCCGCTGGTGGGCGACTTTCTTGGGCGCGTTGAACCTGGCATACCACTTTCCACCGCTGTTCGTCATGCTGGGAGTGCTGACGACGCGGCCCGAGACCTGGGGACGGCCGGCTCGGTTTACCAGTCTGCTGGCCGATGGCGAAATCCTGGCTCGCACCTTCCACCATTGGCTGGCCGCCGCCATTCTCGGCGGCCTGGCACTGGCCTATTACGGCATCCGCCGGGGCGCCGCATCGGACGATCGCCGGGCCGTGGTCTGGGGTTGCCGAATTGCCGCCGCCGCGATGCTTTTGCAAGTCGTCTCGGGCGTGCTGCTCGTCGGAGAGTTGCCCGTCGCCACGCGGCACGCGCTGCTGGGCGACGACGCTCTGGCCACCGGGCTATTCGCCGCCGCGGTTCTGGCCGCCTTTTTTGTATTGCCGCGGCTGGCGGCGATTGGCTTGGGGCACGTCGAGCGGCGGCATGCGCTGGGTTCGTGCTTGTTGATCTTCTTGGTGCTGTTGCTGATGACGGCCGCCCGGCACCGCACACGCCATTTGCTGACGAGCTCACAGGTAGCTCCCGGCCTTGTGCCGGGGACTGCCAACGCCACGCCGGACAGTTTGGCGAAATAACCCCCGCCTTGTGGCTGACGTTTCCGTAATCGCCGGGGCGGCAGAACCGACCAGACGTCGGAGGTTGACCGCGCCGGCCGGCCACAAGGGCCGGGACTACCGCGCTGCTCGTTCGACAGGCGGCGCAATCGGCGATATATTCTCGCCATGCTGATGGAACCGATTACGCTCACCGACGCCACGACGGGATCGTCGGCCAAAATTCTTTCGGGCCTGGGATTCAACTGCTATAGCTTTCAGCCGACGTTCGGCGGCGAGTCGATCGAAGTTCTCTGGTCGGAAGCCGATTTTCCGGCGGGCCAATGCAAGCCCTCGCATAGTGGCATCCCGATCTTGTTTCCGTTTCCCGGCCGCCTGCGCGGCTCGCACCTGGCGTATGAAGGGCAGACCTATCCGCTAGGCAGCGACGACGGCCGGGGAAACGCCATCCACGGGTTCGTGCTCAACCGGCCGTGGCGGATTGTGGAAAGCTTGCCGCACCGCGCCGTGGGCGAGTTTCACGCCTCGGTTGACGAACCCGGGCTGATCCGGCGCTGGCCCAGCGATTTTCGCCTGACGGTGACGTATGAATTGAGCGGCAACACCTTATCCGCCGAGATCGAGGTGCAAAACCCCGGACCAGCGCGGCTGCCATTCGGGCTGGGACTACACCCCTACTTCCGCCTGCCGCTGGGCACAGGCGATCAGGCCGACGCTTGCCGCGTGACCGTGCCGGTATCCGAATACTGGGAACTATCGAACATGTTACCCACGGGCCGCCGGCTGCCCGCCGATGGGCCGCGGGCGTTGGCCGGCGGCATGTCGTTCAGCCAGATGCAGCTTGACGACGTCTTTACAGGCTTGGGCGTCGCGGCAGGCCGCTGCCTGGCGACGATTGAAAATCCGGGTGCCGGACATACGCTCGAGCTATCGTTCGACGCGTCGTTTCGCGAGTGCGTGGTTTACAACCCGCCGCATCGCGAGGCGGTCTGCATTGAGCCTTACACGTGCGTGCCCGACGCTTACGAGCTTCAGGCGGCGGGCATCGAGACGGGGCTGCGTTTTCTCCAGCCGGGCGAGGTGTTTCAGACGCGGTTTGAAATCACCGTGCGATAATCAACAGTTAAGTAGCGGCGCAGGGACTCGAACCCCGGACACGCGGATTATGATTCCGCTGGCGTCGGTAGATTGCTTTCGTCAAGCGGCCGGCTAAAATGGCCTCCATGCTTCCCGCCCAAATCTCCGGCTTTGCGGCCTTCCGCGATCGCGATGGCCAGCGGATCTTTATCCCGCTGGACTCCGTCGTACGCGTGCGCGAGACCGAGTACGGCGTAGATGTGTTCACCTCCGACGGCCTCCGGCAAAGCCTGTCCGAGTTGGAGTCCGATCGTCTCGCCAAAAAGCTCGAGGTCGCGTTCGAGGCGGCGCGGACAGGTGCACTCGGCGGCCGCGTTGTGCGGCACTTCATGCCTGCCGAGCTGCGGCGACTCGCCGATCGCTGAACCCTGAACCCCGAACCCTGAAACCTAGCCGGCTGCTTGACTCCCTGGGCGGCCGGGCCAGAATGAGAGCGGCCGGCAAGCCTGGTGTGAAAAAACCGATCGTTCACGCGGCCCCGCGTGTCTACGGCTTGCCGGCCCGACATGCGGGGCCGTGCTTTGCGCGGAGGGATCTTGGGATGGCCGTGAAACGCTTTCTCTGGTGGCAGGGGGCGCTGCTCGTCTATGGCGGCTGGCTGGCCGGCGCGGCGACGTACCTGGTCGCCACCTTGCCGGCGCGTAGGGCCGCGATCGACCGGGCCGAGCGGGCCGAGCGGCAACGCGATCAGGCCCGCGCGGAAGTGGCGGGGCTCCGCGTCACGCTGCGGACCGCGGACGAGGCGCTCGCCGCCTCGAGGGTGGAAATCCGCCTGCCTCGCGCCCTCAAAAAAAACCGCCCGCACGACCCCAGGCCGACGCTGCGCGGCGGACTGACGCTCGCCACCCGCTGCGTCTCACCCTGGTTCGTGGCGAGTTTCGGTCGCGATCAGTTCGGCAGCGATGACGAAGACGACTTCCAGTGGCGGGCCGCCTGGAAAATCAACGGATTTTTCGTCGGCGTACTCTCGGGGACCGGCTCAGACGATGAGCACTGGGAGAGGCTGGTCTATGCCGCCACGCCCGTCCACCCGAAATCGGGCGACCCCGACGAGCTGCGCGCCCAGCAGATCGCCGCCGGCCAGTCGCTGCTCGAAGCTTTTGTCGGCGACATCGGCCGCGATCAAAGAGATTGGCTGGCCCGCGCCATCGCCGCTCTGGCCGACCAGCCCGACGGCGCCAAGGTCGTCGAGGAGTTTCGAAGCGGATGGGGACCCACGCGGGCGACGACGCGGGCGACCGTGTTGAGACGGAGCAAGACTCACGTGCTCCTGCTTGAGCCCGCGATTTTTTCCCGCCAGACGGCGCGGGCGGATGGTGGGATTCGTTGAGCAGGGGTCGGGGACCGAAGAGCGAGGGCGCGAGCGGGCGACGGCGCGAGGGCGCGATTTTTCGTGTCGCCCCCTCGCGCTCTCGCGCTCTCGCGCCCTCGTCGCCCCGACCCCCGACCCCTGAATCCCGACCCCGAATCGTCTGGCCGCACAGGCTTTAGCGGCGTACACTGGTCAGTACAGATGACCGGCCGCCGAGTCCAAATCGTCGAATCGAATCCCGCGCTGCTGATCGAGCTGGCGCAGGGCGGCGTGTTCCGCTTCGCGCCCGTCATCCCGGCCGACTCCACCTGGGCCGGCCACTGGTTCGACGTGGCGCGCTTCGTGAGCCAGGACGGCTTCCACAGCAATTACAACGGGATCGTGCGCGTCGGCCAGGTGCTGCCCGTGGTCGTGCTGCCCCCGCCGGTTAAGCTGGAGTGAGCACAGTTGGAAGTGTGAAGTGTGAAGTTTGAAGATGCTTCTCCTCTTCAAACTTAAAACTTCACACTTGAACCTGCTACACGTACTCGCGCCAGAACGGGTAGAGATCGCGCTCGACCTCCAACGGCGCGACGCGGTGCGTGCCGCGCCGCTCAGGAAAAGCTTGCCAGGCCCAGCGGCACCAACGCCACAGCTCTGCGAGGCCCGCGTTCAACGGCGTCAATTCGCGATAGCCCAAAATCTCTTCGCTCTTGGCCGTCGTGCACCAGGCGTGCTTTACCTCGTGCCGCCGGCTGACGTGCGACACGCGCGCCCCTGTGATCTCGGCCAGCAGCTCCGCCGCGGCGGCGATCGTCGTCGGAACGCCGCCGCCCAGGTTGATGATTTGACCGGCGGCGGCGGGCTCGACGGCCGCCCGCCACAAGCAAGGAACGACGTCGTCGATGTACGAAAAAGCCCGCTCCTGGCGGCCGTCGCCGTAGATCAGGAGGGGTTTGCCTTCCATCGCTCGGGCGCACCAGTGCGCGAGCACGTTGCGGAACCGCTGCCAACAGCTCTGGCCCGGACCATAGACGTTGTGCGGCCGAATGATCGTGTAGGGCAGGCCGAACTGGGCATGCGCCGCTTCAAGATGCTGCTCGCAGGCCGATTTGGAGATTCCGTAGGGATCGATCGGTCGGCGCGGATCGAGCTCGTCGAACGGCGGCACGCCCCGGCCATAGACGCTCATCGAGCTGGCGAAGACAAATCGCTTGGCCGTCCCACACTCGACCGCGGCGTTGATCAGATCGAGCGTTCCGACCAGGTTGTTGCGGCAATCGTATTTCCGGATCCAGGGCGAAAGACCCTCGGCGGCGTACGCGGCGAAGTGAAAGACGACGTCGACGCCGGCGAGCAGCGCGCAAAGCCGCTCTTCGCAGCGGCGTTCGAAGCAAAACGTGCTTTCGTGGCCCAAACTGTATCGGGCCCACTGGATGCGACCGTCGGGAATGTTGGCCGGGTAACCGCAGCTCAGGTCGTCGATGCCGTGGACTTCGACGTCCGGCTGGTGCTGCAAAATCCAGCGGGCGAGCGAGCTGCCCAGGTGGCCGGCGATGCCCGTGATTAAGATACGCATCTTTCGAGGGTCCGCAAAAGGGGGTTCAGGGTTCAGGGTTCAGGGTTCAGCATTTTTGTGAAGGCGTGCCGGCCGCCGCAAAACGAAAAGCGGTTCAC
>DATFDL010000808.1:0-11861 GCA_035252155.1 Pirellulales bacterium
TATGCTGGAGTCGCTGCCCGCCGAACCCACCGCCCGCCTGCGACTCACACTCGTGACCCTGTAAGGACCAGCTATGAACCGGCCGAGCGTTGCGGGGCTGTTCATCGTGGGGGGGCTGTTTCTGGCGGCGGCCCAGGCCGACGAGCCTTATGGCCGGTTTCAGTTCGACGAATCGGAGCTGGAGCATTGGGCATTTCAGCCCGTGCGGCGTACCGAGCCACCGGCGGTCAACGATGCCGCCTGGGTGCGAAACCCGCTGGACGCCTTTATTCTGGCGGAACTCGAAAGGGCCGGGCTGTGGCCGGCGCCA
Organism: Pirellulales bacterium; assembly: GCA_035252155.1. Lineage (GTDB taxonomy): Bacteria > Planctomycetota > Planctomycetia > Pirellulales > JAICIG01 > JAICLL01. The sequence goes on from DATFDL010000808.1 coordinate 311, forward strand.
CCGGCCGATCGCCGCACGCTTTTGCGTCGGGCGTATTTCGACCTGATCGGTTTGCCGCCCACGCCCGAAGAGCAAGAGCGGTTTTTGAGCGACACATCGCCGGGGGCGTTTGCTCGATTAATCGATGAGTTGCTGGCCCGGCCCGAATATGGCGAGCGTTGGGGCCGGCATTGGCTCGACGTGGTTCGCTATGCCGAATCAAACGGCTACGAACGCGACGGCGCAAAGCCCAACGTCTGGCGCTATCGCGATTGGGTCATTCAGGCCTTCAACGACGACCTGCCCTACGACCAGTTCGTCCGCCAGCAACTAGCCGGCGATGAGCTTGACGGCTCGAACGCCGCGATGCAAATCGCCACCACGTTTCTGCGTTTGGGTCCGTGGGACGATGAGCCGGCTGATCCCGTGGTCGACCGTTACGATCAGCTCGATGACATCGTAGGCGCCACGTCGGCGGTCTTTCTGGCGCAGACGGTGCGTTGCGCCCGCTGCCACGACCATAAGTTCGAGCCCTTTAGCCAGCGTGATTACTCACGGCTGATGGCCGTGTTCGAGCCGCTACGGCGTCCGCAGGACGGCCGCACCGATCTCGATCGTGTGGTCGGCACGGCCGAAGAAGTGGCCGCCTATCAAGTCGCTGTCAAGCAGCGCGACGCGCGCGTGGCACAACTTCGCGGCGAACAAGACCGCTGTGAGTTTGAGATCGGACGCCGCTTGGCCGCGGCCGGTCAGTTGACCGCCACGCCGGTTAGCGGCGGCGACGCGGCGGACTCATTGCCCGAACCGGCGTTGGCGGCCTTTCAAATTCCGCCCGGCGAGCGCAGCCAGGAGCAGCGCAAGCTGATCGGCGAGCATCGCGGGAAGCTGCGTTCGATGCTTCGGCAGCATGCGTCCGATCAAGAGAAGGAAAATCTCGATCAGCTCAAGCGGCAAATCGAAGCGGCCGAGGCCGAGTCGCCGCCGCGGCTGGCCAAGGCGTATATCTGGTACGAAGAAGGTCAGCAGCCGCCCGTCACGCACGTCTTTCGTCGCGGCGATCCGCGTGTGGCGATGGAAGAAGTATCGGCGGGCGTGCCGGCCATTCTCACCGACGCCGCGTTGCCGCCGGCCGTGCCCACTGCCGACAGCACCGGTCGCCGCCGCCAACTGGCCGATTGGCTCACACAATCCCAAAATCCGCTCACCGCCCGCGTGATGGTCAACCGCATTTGGCAGCACCATTTTGGTGACGGGCTGGTGTCCACCGAAAACGATTTTGGCGTGATGGGCGATTCGCCCTCGCACCCTGAGTTGCTCGATTGGTTGGCCAGCGAGTTTGTGGCCCGCGGCTGGAGCATCAAGCATCTGCACCGCCTGATGATGCTATCGAGCGCCTATCAGATGTCGTCGGTTGGCGCGGCCGACTCGCGCGAAAAAGACCCGCACGGCCGGCTGCTGTCGCGGTTCATGCCGCGGCGGTTGGAGGCTGAGGCCATTCGCGATGCCGTGCTGTCGGCCAGCGGCGCGCTCAACCACGAGCGGGGCGGGCCGAGCGTTTTCCCGGAGATTTCAGCCGCCGTGCTGGCCAGCCAATCACGGCCGGGCAACGGCTGGACCAAGTCCGACGCGGTGCAAGCCGCCCGGCGTTCAGTCTATGTCTTCGTCAAGCGGACGCTCCCCTTGCCCGAGTTCGAAGTGCTCGACTTCCCCGACACCAATGGTCCCTGCGAGCAACGGCAGGTATCGACGGTCGCCCCCCAGGCGCTGACGCTCTTGAACGGCGCGTTCATGCACGAGCAGGCGCGGCAGTTTGCCAAGCGGCTCTTGCGTGAATCGGCCGACCCAACTCCCCGCATCGACCTGGCGTATCGGCTCGCGCTCTCGCGCCCGGCCACCGACGCGGAACGAGCGGAAGTGCTCGTTTTTTTGACGAACCAGGAGGAACAGATTCGCGCCGATGCTGCCGCCAGTCCACCGCCTGACGTGCCCGAGCATGCGCTGGCGGCGTTTTGCCTGGTGCTGTTGAATACGAATGAGTTTGTATACTTGCGGTAAAATGCATGCGTAAATGGATCCGGGTGATCTGGGACGACACGCCCGGAGGTAACGTGGAGCATGTCGAGAGCCACGAACTCACGGCGGATGACGTTGAGCATGTGCTCGAGAAATTTGAATCGGAGGGCATCAGTCGAAGCAGCGGTCGCCCATGCGTTTTCGGATATGCTCCAGATGGCCGATACATCATTGTGATTTTTGAAGAAGTAGACGACGAGACAATCTTGCCGGTGACGGCCTACGAGATCCCGGAACCGTAAAAGATCCCATGAGTGAGAAAAAACCGATCCGAATCAATCGCCCGTTGACCGAGGAGGAGCGTTCGCGTCATGCCGCCATACGCGAAGCAGCCTTGCGGGACTTTCCCCCAAGTAAAGACGCGCAGCAACATCCCTCGCCGCCGGGCATTCCCGCAAAAATTCGTGAGGCGCGAGAGGCTCGGCAACTCACGTGGTACGCTCTGGCTGAACTCGCGGGCATCTCCGATCAAGCGACGATTCGCGACATCGAGCGCGGAACAGACGTAAAGCTCTCCGATTTGCAGCGGGTTGCTGGCGCGCTGGGGCTCAAGCTTGAGTTGATTGAGCAGGTCGCATAAAGGTCTTATCCGGTGTACGTGATTATTAAGTAATCGAATAGGCCATCAAATGTTTGTCGCGCCAATTGATCGCTCGTCCACCCAACATCACCAAATGTGTCTACCGACGCGCCGCGAATTCCTGTGGCAGGCTGGTGGCGGCTTCGTCGGCACCGCGCTAACTTGGCTGCTGGCCCGCGACGGCTTCTTCCGCAGCGCCGTTGCCAACGACAGCGCATCGGCAAGTTCGCCGCTGGCGCCTAAGCCGCCGCACTTCGCCCCCAAGGCCAAAGCCTGCATTTCGCTGTTCATGTACGGCGGGCCAAGCCAGGTCGATCTGTTCGACCCCAAGCCCGAACTGGCCAAGCGGCAAGGCCAGCCCATTCCCAATGTGGAAAGCGATCTGCTGTTCAAGGTGCGCAATCCCGGTTTGCTGTTGCCCAATGCCCACGGCTTTCGCAAATGCGGCCAATCGGGGCTGGAGATCTCGGAGCTTTACCCGCAGCTTGGCGGCATGGCCGATGAAATTGCGGTCGTCCGCTCGTGCTACGCCGATAGCTTCGCTCACGGCTCGGGCTTGTTGCAGATGAACACCGGCTTCGTGCGGCAGGGTTATCCCAGCCTGGGCTCGTGGGTGACCTATGGGCTGGGCACGATCAATCAAGACCTGCCGGCGTTTGTCGTGTTTCTCGACCATCGTGGCGGACCGATCGGCGGCGCGCCCAACTGGAGTTCGGGCTTCATGCCCGCCGCCTATCAAGGCACGCGGTTTCGCACTTCCGGCGATCCGCTGATCGACCTGCACCCGCCTTTGGGCATCACCCGCGCGCAGCAGCGTCAGCAACTCGATTTGCTGGGGCGGCTCGACGCCTTGCAAGCCGCCGACCTGCCGCGCGGCTCGGAACTGCAAGCCCGGCTGGCCACCTACGAGCTGGCATACCGGATGCAAGCCGAGGCGCCCGAGGCAGTCGACCTTTCGCGCGAGACCGGGGCCACCCGGGCAATGTATGGTCTCGACCATCCCGACACGCAGCGCTTCGGCACGCAATGTCTGATGGCCCGACGATTGATCGAACGCGGCGTGCGCTTCGTGCAGATTTACTCTGGCGGCGGGCATAACGACCAGAACTGGGATGCCCACGGCGACGTAAAGGCCAACCACGAGCTGCACTGCCGCGAGACCGACCAGCCGATGGCCGCCCTATTGCTCGATCTCAAGCAGCGCGGCCTGCTCGACGAAACGCTGGTGGTGTGGGGCGGCGAATTCGGCCGCACGCCCACGGCCCAAAACGGTAAAGGCCGCGACCACAATCCCCGCGGCTTCAGCACCTGGCTGGCCGGCGGCGGCGTTCGCGGCGGGCAGGCTTACGGCGCCACCGACGAATTCGGCTTCGCCGCGGTCGAGAACAAGGTCCATGTGCACGACCTGCACGCCACCATCTTGCACCTGATGGGTCTCAACCACGAGCTGTTGACCTATTTCCACAACAGCCGCGAGATGCGCCTCACCGACGTCGAAGGCCGCGTGGTGCAGGAACTGCTCGTATAATGCTTCCGAAAGGTAACTCATGTGTTTGACATTTTCGGCAATCTGGCGTATAACGCGCTTGTAACGCAATCTGCGTTGCATGGTTCGGGGGACGGCAGCATGGCACCGAGCAAAACAGCATTTCTGAATATGCGGGTCTCGCCGGCGACGAAACGCGCCCTTCGCGAGATCGCCGAGCGGGAGAATCGAAGCATGGCAAACGCGCTTGAATGGCTCGTCGCCGAGTATTTATCAAAGAACGGTGTGCAGGCATCGCGTGAAGCGCAGCGCGAGCGTGCGAAGTAGGGACGAGGGCCACAATGAGCATGACGCGTGCGCTGACGGCGACGGAAAAACCGGCTGGCAAGCCCGAACGAGTTCGAATTCTCGGCCCGGGCTGGGTGCCGAGGACTAGAATTCCGGATTACGCTCTTTGGAACGGCGATGTGGCGACGTTTCTTGATTTGCTGCCCCGCGAGCCCATCTTCGATCTCGTAGTCACGTCGCCACCTTACAACCTAGGCAAGCCGTACGAGACTCGATCTGGACTCGACGAATATCTGCTTTGGCAATCAACGATCATTGAGAAGTTGGTGCCCAGACTTAAGCCAACAGGCAGCCTATGCTGGCAGGTTGGGAATTATGTAGAAAATGGAGAGATACTACCTCTCGACATCGAATTCGCCCCGCTCTTCCGTGCGCATAAGCTGCAACTCCGCAATCGAATCATCTGGCATTTCGGGCACGGCTTGCATACCAAGCGACGTTTCTCCGGACGCTATGAGGTAGTCCTTTGGTATACTAAGGGGAGCGAATATATCTTTAACCTGGACGCCGTACGGATTCCGGCGAAGTACCCGGGTAAGCGCCACTTCAAAGGCCCACGTGCGGGGGAACTTTCCGGCAACCCGCTCGGTAAAAACCCGGAGGACGTCTGGTTCATTCCAAACTGCAAGTCGAATCACGTTGAGAAGACAGAGCACCCGTGCCAGTTTCCAGTCGGGTTGGTAGAGCGACTGATCATGGCACTGACCGACGCAGCGGCGCTTGTTTTCGATCCTTTCGCAGGGGTTGCCTCGGCCGGTGTCGCTGCGGCGTTGCACGACCGCCGATTTCTGGGATGCGAGATAAACGATCGCTATGCGCAGATCGGCAAAGCACGGATCGTTGACGCATTGATTGGACGGATCAAATACCGCCCTCATAACAAGCAAATTTACGACCACACTCAAAGCAGCCTATCGCGGAAACCGCAGGGGTGGACGTAACCGCGAAGGACCTCGATGAAGGCCAACGTTTACTCTCACCGTTTTGGTGATAAAGTGGTGCCATCGTCTCTGCTCGAGGAGATCGTGGGCGCGGTGGCGGACTGCGCAATAGCGCCCCAACAGGGGAGTTCGAAGAGTATCAAAAGCGCAATTCTTGACGCACTCGTTTCCCACGGCTGGCCGGGCAAGGTCGGGCTCGACATCATGTCCAGAATTAGCATTAGCTCGTTGAAAGATAAGGTCGGTCTCTGTTTCCAAACTGGGAACATGGGGCGCATGTATGCGGATTTAATCAAGCTGCAGACGCTTTATCTCCGTGGCACGATAGATGCCGGAGTTTTCATCGTTCCAGAGACAAGATGTGCCAAGCTGCTCGGCGAAAACATTGCCGACTGCGGCCGACTGTTGAGAGAGCTCCCGATCTTCGATAGGGCCATTACAGTGCCACTCGCGGTTATCGGAATTGAGTAACTTATGACGAAACATCCCGCCGGACATGACCCATTAACGAGTGAATTCGGCTGGCCATTGCCAAGACGAAAACAGCACTTTGAAGATCTGAAAGAAGGTGTGACGCACCATCGGCAGATATCGTTTATGGACGCGGAAATACGGCTTCCTGTTTTTCGCGTTCCACTCAACCTGCCGAAGTACCGGATGCTAAACGGACGGACGGCTTCGGCCCAGCAGGAATGGCTGGCGCGGAATCCAGACAAGCCCGATGACTTCTTTGAGCAAGATCCCGAATCCGAAGAAGTCCAGCGCATACAGCACGAACTTCTTAGCAAAGTCGTCGGCGGAGCTGGATTGCTCAAGTACTTCACACAACCCGAAAACAAACAGAAGGAGCCGCTGTATCTTGACTGTAACGGTTTTGTTGTCAACGGGAACCGGCGTCTATGCACTTGGCGAAGGCTCGTCAAAGAGGATACCGCTCGCTACCGGCACTTCGAGCATATCGACGTTATAGTTCTGCCCCCTGCCGATGAAAAAGCGATCGATAAGCTTGAGGGCGAGTTACAAGTCGAGCCAGATATTCGCGAGGACTACACATGGGACTCGCTCGCGAACATGATGAAGCAGCGCCAAGCGAAGCACGGCCTCGATACGAAGCAAATCGCCGATTTCTATCGAAAAAAAGAGAGTGAGGTAAACGAGCTGCTTGATATGTTGGAGTACGCCGCTGTCTATCTTGAGAAACGCGGAAAGGCCCGCCAGTGGAGCGAGGTTTCGGACAAACAGTTTGCGTTCCAACAGATGGTGAAGAAACGGGAATCGCTTGCTAACGCCGGTTCGAAGCGTCTCTTCGAAGAAATGGCGTTTATATTGATTGACGACCCAGAGGGTGGGCGGCTTTATGAGGCGATTCCGGACGCACACAAGCATTTCGAGGCAATTAAACGCGCGCTTCTCGAGGCATTCCCGGTCGCGGCGCCACGAGCGAGCCACGAACTCGACCTCTTGGGTGGCGGCGCTGTTGACTCAGCGGATTTACCACTCGCTGAGGAGATCGGTAGGGACGAGGAAAGCCGAAGGAAGGCACATGGCACGATACGCGATCAGATTGAATTAGCAAAGTTCGTGGCTAAGGAACGAAAATCGGCCGACTTTCTGCTTACACAACTGCGGAAGGCGAACGAATTGGTGCAGAATGCAATAGCTGGTGGGCTGAGGCCAGAATCTGACAGGACCGGGGTCGAGCCCCAGATCAGGGCGATTGAGCTCGGGCTCGGACGCATCCGAAAGTGGCTTACCGAGAATGCTTAACATCGCCTACGAAGCGGCGTCGAGGCGCGCCGTTATCACTTGGGGAGACGCAGTACGCGACACGGACTGGGTTAGGCTGCTGAAGCGGGTTTTTCTTGATCATACCGCCGACGTCATCCAGCACTCCGAGCTGGCGACCTCTATCCCGTGGTGGGCCTTCCTTTCGGTTCGGGCACAGATCAAGGAGATATTGAGCGGCTACGGCATTCCGCTGACTGTGGATGACTCCGCTAGGCGTCTTCTGGAGCAGTCTCGTGAAAGCGAAGCGTCCTATGCACAGGCGATGAGTACACCTGCGCTTTCCTCGGAAGGTATTATCGATCGGTTGGCGGTCAAGAAGTTCGTTCGACAATTGACGAAGGAGCAACTTCGAAATGTTGCCCGATTGTCAGGATTGAAGGCGGGGGCGACGTTCTCTGTCCCTGGTGCCGGCAAAACTACGGAAGCGCTCGCGCTGTTCCATCTTCGGGCCGAAACGAACGACCGTTTGCTCGTAATTGCTCCCAAAAACGCGTTCAGTGCCTGGGACGAGCAAATGCAACTTTGTGTTTCCGACGCTCAATGCTTCGTTCGCCTTACAGGTGGCCGTGATCGAATCGAGCAGGCTCTTAGTGGCGACCCGCGATTCATGCTAATTACATATCAGCAGCTCCCCCGCGTCCGGGAAATGATTGCGGCGCATATCGCGAGTCGCCGCGTTTTTGTCTTTTTAGACGAAAGCCATCGGATTAAAAGCGGCAAGCAGCGAGTTACCGCAGAGGCGGTATTGAGTTTGTCGCACCTTCCTGTGGGAAAGCTCCTCCTTTCGGGTACGCCGATGCCGCAGGCGGAAGATGACCTGATTCCGCAATTCTCCTTTCTGTACCCAGAGATGCGGGTAACTTCCTCAAACGTCGCCGACGCCATCAAACCTGTCTACGTACGGACGACGAAATCGGAGCTCGATTTGCCGGCCGTAAGCCGTAGGCTCATTTCGCTTGAACTCTCGCCGGTCCAGGCTCGGCTCTATCGGCTGATGCGCGTGGAGGCGGCGCGCCAAGCGGAAACCGTTCTAAACGTCCGCAATCGAGTTGCGTTCCGCGCTCTCGGCCGCAGCATTATTCGGCTGTTGCAGCTAGTCTCAAATCCGTCATTACTCGCGCGCGAAATCGGTTTTGCACATGAAGGGTTGCTTGCTGAGCTACTTGAAGAGGGTAAGTCGCCAAAGGTTGAATATGCGTGCTCGCGCGCAAGGCAGTTAGCCCGGCAGGGAAAAAAATCGCTAATCTGGACTTCTTTCGTGGCTAACGTCGAGCTAATGGCACGTCGACTTTCGGACCTCGGGGCCGTCTATATTCACGGTGGAGTTGATGCCGGGAGTGAGGACGACGAAGAAACGCGCGAAGGCAAGATAAAAGCGTTTCATGACGACGCATCGGTTAAGGTCATGGTTGCTAACCCAGCGGCTGCGTCGGAGGGCATTAGCTTGCACACGGTTTGCCGGAATGCGATCTACGTCGATCGGACGTTCAACGCCGCACACTATATCCAATCGGAGGACAGGATTCATCGTCTCGGCTTAAAAAAGGATGAAGTTCCAACTATCGAGATACTTGAGTGCCGTTCGACCATCGACGAAGTGGTGAGATCGCGGCTTGGCGTGAAAATAGACCGGATGAGCATGGCACTCAATGATCCTTCTCTCAATGTTGACCCGATTCCGTTCGACCCGACGAACTTTGATGATGACGATGACTATGGGGCAGGAATCAATGATGACGATATCGCAGCTCTGATCGACGGGCTCCGTGACGGAGTAGGCGGATGACGGTCTTGTCGCCCGGGCTTCTTTATTCTGCCCAAAAGTTAATCGATACCGTTGCGGCGCATCCGATGGATCGCGATGACTACCTCTGGTCGTTCAGAACGATGCTCGTCTCACCAGCGGAGGGCGTCCTACAGCTTTCGACGCGATGTGGATGGATCGCGGTTAACGAGCAGCTCGGTCTTGAAGTGACGGAGATGGGGCGATATGTGCAATCATTCCAAGGGGCGGACGCTAAGCTCCGTGTACAGATTAGGGATTTCATCCAGGCGGTTCAACCGTCATGGACAAAGCTGCTCCCAGCGGGCCGGGCAGAGTCGCTTCCGTTCATGCCGGAGCCTGCGAGGCAGTGTTTCCGTGAAGCAGGCCTCAGTCAACGGCCTCCGACCGACGATGTCATCTCTTGGTGGGACGAGATGGCGGCCGCGGCCCGCGGTCGTGCCGCCGTCTATCTTGCTCAAATCGGGCGAAATGGTGAGCGCTGCTCAATCGAATTCGAAACACGACGCGTGGGCCGGCGTCCACATTGGCAATCAGTCGAGTCGAATAAAAGCGGTTTCGACGTTCTTTCCATGTGGTCACGTTCCGACCCGACCGACCTACAAATTGAGGTGAAAGCATCGCCCCAGCACGTGGCTGCGGCATCTCTGCATTTAACTCGACGCGAGTGGGAGGCCGCGCAAACCGCCGTTCGCTATCTGTTCCACATTTGGTCGATCACTGATTCGGCGAAGCAGCTAGCTGTGCTTCCACCATTAGCACTGGGCGCTCACGTACCGACCGAAAACGGCGAAGGTCGTTGGGAAACCATAGAGGTCCCATACAAATCGTTTGAATCTGAATTTCGGCTTGTCGAGATCGATTCCGTGCCGCTTCCGTAAAAAACCGCTCCCCCACAGAAGGCGGTTCGTCGCTCCGCCATTTCTTCTCTCACGCGACGTACGTCACTGACACGAAGTCTCGCCGGCTTCCGCCCGTGCATTGGTCAAATTCGATCAAACGCAAGCGCGGGCTAGCTCGCCAGTTCCGCTCGGTCTTTGAACAAGGCCAGCGCCTCGGGGTTGATCAGCGCCTCGGCGTTGCGCACCGGGCGACCGTGAATTACATCGCGAACGGCCAACTCGACCAGCTTGCCGCTGCGGGTGCGAGGAATGTCGGCCACCTGCAAAACCTTGGCCGGCACGTGCCGCGGCGTCGTGCTGTGGCGAATCGCGTCGCGAATGCGGCGCCGTAATTCGTTGTCGAGTACCAGCCCGTCGCGGAGCCGCACAAACAGCACCACCCGCATGTCGCCTTCCCAGTCTTGGCCCACGACGATGCTCTCCAGCACCTCAGGCACTTGCTCGACCGGGCGGTAGATTTCGGCCGTGCCGATTCGCACACCCGCGGGATTCAACGTCGCGTCGGAGCGGCCATGGATCACCATGCCGCCGCGCTCGTTCAACTCGGCCCGGTCGCCGTGCCGCCAGACGCCCGGAAACCGCTCGAAGTAGGTCTGGTGGTAGCCAGCCGGATCGTTCCAAAAACCCAGCGGCATCGAAGGGAACGGCGCGGTGCAAACCAATTCGCCCTGCTGCCCGACAATCGGGCGGCCGGCGTCGTCAAACACCTGCACGTTTGTGCCCAGCGTCCGACATTGCAGCTCGCCGCGATAGACCGGGCCGATGGGGTTGTCGCTCAAGAAAAAACCGCACAGCTCGGTGCCGCCGCAAATGCTCGACAACCGCACGTCGCGCTTGATCGCCCGATAGACATAATCGAAGTTTTCGCCATGCAACGGCGCTCCGGTCGAAAGCACGGCCCGCAACGACGACAAATCGTGCGTCTTCGCCGGTTCGAGTCGCACCTTTTCGATCGTCGAAAGATACTTGGGGCTGGTGCCGAACACCGTCAGGCGTTCGCGTTCGGCCAGGTCGAACAACACGTCGACCTTGGGGGCCAGCGGCGCGCCGTCGTAAAGCACCACCGTGCAGCCGACCGCCAGCCCGCTGACCAGCCAGTTCCACATCATCCAGCCGGTCGATGTGTAGTAGAAGAACCGGTCATCCCGCCTCAGGTCACCGTGCAGCACCAGTTCCGAAAGGTGCTTCAGCAAGATGCCCCCCGCCGTGTGCACGATGCACTTGGGCGGTCCCGTCGTGCCCGACGAATAGAGAATGTAGAGCGGGTGATCGGCAGGCAACTGCTCGAACGTGGGCGGACCGGCCGGCGAACCAGCTAGCCATTCCTCCCAAGCGACCGCGTCGGGCAATCCGCCGAGACTCAGAGACGGTGGGTCGAGATGCGGAACCACCACCACGTGCTCGATCGAGCCGATTCGCTCGCAGATTTCCCGCACGCGCGGCAGCACGTCGACGCGGCGGCCCAGGTCGATGTATCCGTCAACCGTGATAAGCGCCTTGGGGGCGATTTGCAAAAAGCGATCGACCACACCCTGCACGCCGAAGTCGGGCGAGCAGCACGACCAGACGGCGCCGATGCTGGCCGCCGCCAGCATAGCGATGACCGCTTCGGCGATATTCGGCAGATAGCCCACCACCCGATCGCCCGGCCCGATGCCCAACCGCCGCAGT
>DATFDL010000809.1:0-4967 GCA_035252155.1 Pirellulales bacterium
GCTTTTCAACTTTACGCCGTTCATCAAACTCGACGGCTACTATCTGCTCAGCGACGCCCTGGGCATCGCCAATCTCAGGCAGCGGGCGCTGGAGTGCGTGGCGGCCCACCTGCGCTGGCTGCTGTGGGGCGCCGGCAAGCCTCAATGCGCACCACGAAGGGGCGTGCTGATGACTTACGGCATCACCTGCTGGGGCGTCTCGCTGGGCTTGCTCACAGCGATGTTGTGGGCGCTGGGCAAAACGGCCGACCGCTGGGTCGGCCACGTCGGGGCGGTGCTGTTGGTGGCGCCTTTGGCACTGGTAGCTGGCCGCAGCATGTTCCATGGTTTATTTGCAGACGAGGCGAAACAAATGGTGCTCACACGACGCAGTCGGACTCTGTTTTGGTGCGCCGCTTTCACGGCCGTCGGCGCGGTGTTGACCTTCGTGAAAATCGAGCAGCGCGTCAGCGGCACATTTCAGGTGCAGCCGCTCACGCACATGCAGGTGAGAGCGCCCGTGGCGGCGTTCTTGAAGCAGGTCGCGGGCGATGAAGGCACGCACGTGTCGCCGGGCGAGCGCGTCGCCCTGCTCGAAGTGCCCGAGTTGGAAAGCCGCATCGCCCAAAAGCAGGCCGAAATCCGCGAAACCGAGGCGAACCTGGAGCTGCTTAAGACGGGCGCCAGCACCGAAGAGCTCGACGACGCGCGACAAAGGGTCGATCGGGCGATGGAATGGCGCGACTTGGCCGAGGCCGACCTGGGGCGGAGCAAAGAGGCCTTCGACGACAATTTAAATCGACTCGATCAGCGAAAAGTCCAAGTCTCCGCTCAGCTCAAGCAGGCGATCGAGACCGCGAGAAAGGCGAAAGAACTGCAACGCAAACGAGTCATTACCGAAGAGCAATTGCACGAAGCGCAGACGAACTACAAAGTCGCCAAAGCCGAGCTGGCGCAGGTCGAAAGCGAGAAAGCCGCGCTGGTGAGCACGGGCACGTTGAAGGCCGAAGAAGAACTTGCCCGGCGCGAGAAGGAGCTGGCCGAGGCGAAGGCCGCCCTTACCTTGCTCGAGGCCGGCAATCGTGACGAAGAGATCAAGGCGGCTGAAGCGTCGTTGGCAAGGCAGCAAGAGGAGCTGCGGTTTCTGGAACAGCAGCGGAAAAAACTGCCGCTTTATAGCCGAGTGAACGGCGTGATCACGACGCAGCATTTTCAAGACCGCGTGGGTGAGTATTTCGCCGAAGGCGATTTGATCTGCGATATCGAGGAAGCCTCGAACCTGGAAGTCGAGATCACGCTCGACGAGTGCAAGGTATCGAAAGTCGAGCCGGGCCAAATCGTCGAGCTCAAGGCCCGTGCGCTTCCGTATGAAACGTTCGAGGCCGAAGTCGAGCGGATCGCTCCCTCGGCAACCAGCGGCGACGAACAGAGCACGGTGACGGTTTACAGCCGGCTGACCAACGTTTCGCCCGAGCTGCGGCCCGAGATGACCGGCTACGCCCGGATTTATTGCGGCCGGCGGCCGTTGGGCGAAATCGCCGCCGATTACGTGATGAGTTTTATACGAACGGAGTTTTGGTGGTAGGCCGCCTCGGTGTGTTCTTCGCCGCCGGAGGCAAGTTCTAGTATTGAAAGGAGTAATCTCATGGCGACGGCAGAAGTGAAGTCGCACGACAGCCGGTGGGCGATGATGCACGAAGCGGCGCAGGGCGAGGCGCAACCGGTGAACGTCGGCCCGGCCGAACGATTCGCCTCGCTGTTGGCCGGCGGCGCGATGGCCTTGCTTGGACTGAGACGCGGAACGCTGGGGGGGCTGACGACGGCCCTGGTAGGCGGCAGCCTGGTCTATCGGGGAGCGACCGGCCATTGCAGCGGTTATGCCGCGTTGGGCATCAACACCGCCCGGCGGCGCAGCCCCCAGGCCGCCGTCGGCGCGAGGCAAGGAGTCAAAGTCGAGCGCGACATTACCATTTTTCGCGAGCCCGCCGCGCTCTACTCGTTCTGGCGCAATTTTGAAAACTTGCCGCGCGTGATGTCGCATCTGGATTCGGTCCGGTGTGAAGACCCGCATCGCTCGCATTGGATTGCCCGTGGGCCGCTCGGCCGCCGTGTGGAGTGGGACGCCGAAGTCATCAACGAACGAGAGAACGAGCTGATCGCCTGGCGGTCGCTGGAAGGCTCCGACATCGATACGGCCGGCTCGATCCACTTTGCGCCGGCGCCGGGCGAGCGCGGGACCGAAGTGAAGGTGGTTCTGAAGTACGACGTGCCGGCGGGCAAGGCCGGCGCCGCCATCGCCTGGCTCTGCGGCGAAGCCCCCGGCCAACAAGTGCAAGAAGACTTGCGCCGCTTCAAGCAGATCATGGAAGCCGGCGCCGTCCCGACCATCGAAGGACAACCGATGGGCCGATGCCGCTGACGGCGTCGAACGCCCCGAACCCTAGTCACAAGGAGGATGTCATGAAAGCGGTTTGCTGGTGCGGCGCCAAAAAGGTCCGCGTCGAGGATGTGCCCGACCCAAAGATTCTGGACCCGCAGGACATCATCGTCAAAATCTCGGTGACGACGATCTGCGGCTCCGATCTACACCTTTACGACGGCTACATCGCCACGATGCAGCGGGGCGACATTCTCGGACATGAGATTGTGGGAGAGGTGGTCGAGACTGGGGCGGACGTGCGCAAAATCAACCGCGGCGATCGGGTCGTCGTTTCGTCGATCATCGGCTGCGGGCGCTGCTGGCACTGTCGCAACCAAGAGTTTTCGCTCTGCGACAACAGCAACCCCAACGGCTGGCTGCAAGAGAAGCTGTTCAACTACGCCAGTGCGGGCATCTTTGGCTACTCGCACATGTTCGGCGGCTACGCGGGCGCGCAGGCCGAGTATATCCGCGTGCCGTTTGCCGACGTGGGCGCCTTTCGGGTGCCCGACGGCATGAACGACGAGCAGGCCCTGGCCTGTTCCGACGCTTTTCCGACGGGTTATATGGGGGCCGACCTTTGCGAGATCAAGCAGGGCGATGTCGTGGCCGTCTGGGGCTGCGGCCCGGTGGGGCAGTTTGCCGTCAAAAGCGCCGCCTTGCTGGGCGCCCATAAGGTGATTGCCATCGACAACCTTCCCGCGCGGCTGCGAATGGCGGCGAACGTGAGCGGCGCGATCACGCTCGACCAGAACGAAGTGGACGTTTCCGACGCCCTGAAGTCATTGACCGGGGGGCGCGGGCCAGACGCCTGCATCGACGCGGTCGGGCTCGAATCGCACGGCAGCAACTTCGCCGAGCACGCCTATGACCGCGTCAAGCAGGCGCTGATGCTGGTGAACGACCGCGTGGCGGTGGTCAGGCAAATGATCGAGTGTTGCCGCAAGGGCGGCGTCTTGGCGATCATGGGCGTCTACTCCGGGCTGGTCGACAAGTTTCCCTTGGGCGTGGCGATGAACAAGGGATTGCGTCTGCGCATGGGACAGATGCACGGGCAGAAATACATTCCGCGGCTCTTCGACCACTGGCAAAAAGGAGAAGTCGATCCGGCGTTTGTCTTTTCTCATCGGCTGTCGCTCGACGAAGCTCCGCGGGCATACACGATGTTCCGCGACAAGCACGACGACTGCCTGAAATTGGCGCTGCGGCCCTAAGCCCGCACTGCGCACCGGCTCGCGGAGCTGCCGAACCGAGCACCGCACACCAACCCGAAGCGTAAGCGAGGTAAAACGGATCGTCGTCCTCGCTGACGCTTCGGGTTGCTGCAGGCTGGTGCGCAATGCGACCTTAGCGCAAAAAAAAGGCGTCCCGTACGGGACGCCTTGTGGGCCAAGTGCGGATCGTCGCACTATTCCTTTTCGACTTTGAATGCCTTCTTGAAGGCGGCGTCGCTGAAGACCAACGCGATCTTGTCGTCGCCCGTGGCCTTGGCGACCTTGCCCTGGCACTTCTCGCAGCAGAACGCGACCTTCACGCCGCCGACGTCGATGGCGGTGTCGTCATTCAGGTCTTGGCCGCTCAAGGGGCACTTCACCTGCTCGGCTTGGTCGGTGGCGACGAGCTGCAAATTCGCCTTGGTGGCGAACTTCGCGGTGTCTTTTTCAAAAGCCTTCGGGCAGTTGTCGCAGCAGAAATAGACCTTGGCGCCTTTGTAGGCCACCGAGTGGTCTTCGCCGACCGGCTTGCCCGACACCGGGCACTTGATGCCCTTCAGGTCGGCCTTCTCGGCTGCGTAAACAGTGGCCGCCAACAACGCCGCGACGGCGAACGAAATCATTGCACGTGTCTTCATGGAGATCTCCTTCCGCGTATACAAGGAACAAAGGCAAACTCGACCCAATCCGCACCATTAGATTAACGGCTTAAGTCGCGTTTGTCATCACATTATTTCCGGTTGATGCGAGAATTAAAGAGGCGGGGGGATAATAGCCCAGCTTTTTGCCATAAATGCCGTTGCGGCAACTCCTTACGGCGTGAGTAATGTTCGCCGGGTGGGTGCCTTGGCCATATTACACTGGAAAAAAATTGGAAGCCGGCGGCTTTGCTCGCAGATTCGCAACGCCCCATACCAACCCGAAGCGTAAGCGAGGATGAGACCCGCCGTACCTCGCTTACGCTTCGGGTTCGTGTGGGGCGCTCTGTTCGGCAGCCCCGGCGGCGAGTGCAAAATGCGGCACTAGCGTGACTTCAGCTTCTCGAAATCGATTTGCTCCGATGGCCGAACGTCCGCCTTGAGCACTTTGCGCATCTGCTCCGGAGCGACGCGGTTTTCCTCGTCGCTGTTCGAGGCCACGCAATCCTTGGGCACGATCAGCCGGAAATCGCGCAGATAGGCGTCGTTAGCCGTAAAGAGCACGCAGTTGTTGCCGGCAATGCCCGTCAGAACCAGCGTTTCGGCCTGCAAATAATCGAGCAGCAGATCAAGCGTGGTTGAATAGAATCCCGAGTGCTTGGGCTTGAGCACGAAGTAGTCGTCTTCTTCCGGGCGCAACAATTCAACGACCGGCTG
>DATFDL010000810.1:0-16147 GCA_035252155.1 Pirellulales bacterium
CGCGCGGCGCTGCGGGCCGTGCGGCTGCGAATGCTCGATATGAACGCGCTGATGACGCTGGCGGCCACCGGAGCGATCTGTACCCGCGACTATCTTGAGGCGGCCACTGCGATGGTGCTGTTCGGCGTCTCGCTTTGGCTCGAAAGTTACAGCCTGCATCGTGCCCGCCGGGCGGTCAGGTCGCTCGTCGAATTGTCGCCCACGCTCGCCCACCGCTTCGAGGCGGATGTAGTGCGCGACGTCGCGGCGGCCGACGTGCAGCCGGGCGACCGCCTGCTCGTGAAGCCTGGCGAGCGCGTGCCGGCCGACGGCCAGATCGCCGAGGGCCGCTCGTGGCTCAACGAAGCGCCGCTCACCGGCGAAAGCCTGCCCGTCGAAAAACTCGCGGGCGACCGCGTCTTTGCCGGCAGCATCAATGGCGAAGGATCGCTGGTGATGGTGGCCGAGCTTCCAGCCGCCGAAAGCACGCTGGCCCACGTGGCCCGGCTGGTCGATCAGGCCCAACAATCGCGTTCGCCCACCGAGCGATTCATCGACCGCTTCGCGCGCTACTACACGCCCGTGGTGATCGCGGCGGCCATCGTGCTGGCGGGCGTGCCGCCGTTGATCGCTCAATGGGGCGTCGAGTGGGCGGCCACACAGCCCGCCGGCCAGTGGCTGCATCGCGGGCTGGTGCTGCTGGTGGTGGCTTGCCCGTGCGCGTTGGTCATCTCGACGCCGGTCACCATTGTCTGCGGGCTGCACGCCGCCGCGCGGCGTGGAATGCTGGTCAAAGGCGGCGAGTTCTTGGAGCGGGCCGCGATGATCGACGCGCTGGCCTTCGATAAGACGGGCACGCTCACCCGCGGCCAAGCCGAGGTCGTGCGGATCGAGCCGACGGACGGCGTCCGCGCCGAAGAGTTGCTGTGCGTCGCCGCCGCCTTGGAAAGCCGCAGCGAACATCCTGTGGCGCAGGCGATCATGGCGGCTGCTCGCCAGGCGAGCGTCTCCGCGCCGCATGCGGACGAAGTCGCCGCGCTGCGCGGTTTGGGAGTGCGCGGCGTAGTTGACTCAGAAACCTACTTCGCCGGCAACTGGCAACTGTTTTGCCAGCCGCCGCTGGCGGCCGACGGCGCCGCGGGCCCCAGCGTGCCGATTGCCGAGCTGCACGAGAAGCTCGCGCGCGAAGCTACGGCGACGATCATCCTGGTCGGTTCGGCCCGCCGCTTTCTGGGGGCGCTGGCCATCGCCGACCGACCGCGCGATGATGCCACAGCGGCAATCGACGAGCTGATGCGGTTGGGAATTTCTCCCCTGATTATGTTGTCGGGCGATCGCGAGGAGGTCGCCCGGCAGGTGGCTGGCGATTTGAGGCTGGATGAGTTCCGTGCCGGGCTGTTGCCCTCGGACAAGCTTGACGAAATTCGCCGCTTGACGCAGATTCATCCGCGGATGGCGATGGTCGGCGACGGCATCAACGACGCGCCCGCGCTGGCCGCCTCGTGGATCGGCATCGCTTTCGGTACACAGTCGAGCGACACTGCTTTGGAAACGGCCGACGTGGTGGTGATGTCTTCACGGCTGACCGCGATCGGGCAGCTTATTCGGCTCGGCCGCCGTTGCCGTAGGGTGTTGGGACAAAATATCACCGCGGCGTTGGCCCTGAAGGCGATCGTGTTATTGGCGGCGGTATTTGGTCCCGCTGAACTAGCCCGGCTTTGGTTGGCGGTGGCGGCCGACGTGGGCGCGACGCTGCTCGTAGTGGCCAACGGCATGCGGCTACTTCGTGCGGAATGCGGAGTGCGGAATGCGGAGTGAGTAATTTGTCGCCTTTCGCTCCGCGATAGAACGCGCTTGGGGGGTTTCTCTGGGTGCTATGGCATCCGCCGCGGCGCGGTTGGCATTGGCCCGGCGCGCGACGCCTATCGCCGCCGGTGTGGCACAGCCGCCCTCGGCTGTGAGGTGGTCGCCAAAGGTGTGGCACAGCCGCCCCCGGCTGTGAGGTGGTCGCCAAAGGTGTGGCACAGCCGCCCCCGGCTTTGACGTGGTCCGCCGCTGGGTGTAGCACAGCCGCCCCCGGCTGTGAGGTGGTCCGCCGTCGGTGTGGCACAGCCGCCCCCGGCTGCGAGGGTGGTCGCCAAAGGCGACCGCGAGACAGCCAAGGGCGGCTGTCCCACATTGGCCCACATTGTCGCATTCACGCCCGCGTGAAGCAGAGCGCACGACTTTTCCGTACTTACCGGCGGCGCGGCCCGCAAGAGCATTTATCAACCTCGCTTCGCCGCGCGCCGAAGCAATGAGATGGTGCATTCTCGTCTGGCCGGCGCAGTTACGGCTGGGCTGCCTCTTTCGGTCGAGCCGCTACCATGCGTCGGAGCAAGAAACTTGCGATCGCCTGCGGGGTGGTGGCCGTCGGCATCGCCGTGGCGCTCTTGCCGCGCGGGCCGAAGAATTCGCCGGCCGCGAACAAGTCGGCGACCGCCCACGGCCGGCCCGTGCCTCGCCAGCGCGTGCCGCGCGCGGCCGCTCCGGTGGAGGTTACCGACGAAGCCGTCGAGTTGCCGCGCTTGCTTGCCCGCATCGACGACATCGACGACACGCCCAGCGCCGATTCCGAGAGTCCCAGCGACAAAAACCGCGAGAGACTTACGGCCGAACCGCTCTTCGGCAGCGATGGCGCCACGCGTGCCGACTCTTGGCGGCCCTCGACCAAGGCTCCGCCATTGCGAACCGAACCGGTCGCCCGTCGCGTCGAAAAAGCGCTCGATGTGTTCGGCGATTCGCTCGATCCGCCGTCGACCGACGGCGAAACGCCGGAGGAACCGGAGGCCAGCGCCGCGCCGCGGATTCATCGTGTTCAAAGGGGAGACACGCTGTCGGCCCTGGCGGCGCGCTATCTCGGCTCGAGCGAGCGGTTTTGGGAGCTCTTCACCGCCAATCGCGATCGGCTGCAAAATCCTGATCTCTTGCCGGTCGGTCTGGAGCTTCGCATCCCGCCCGACGAACCCGCTGCACGCCCGGTGCCGTCGCCGAACGTCGAGGCTCCTCTGGCGCCGCTTCGGGGCAAGTCAGCTCGCCGGCAATAGCGCAAATAAAGGATGCCGACCAAGCCACTTTTTTAGGCACCGCATCAGTCAGCGCTTGCCGCGGGGGCTAGGAGATCCACAGGTCGCTGCCATGAAAACCCTCCCACGATACTTTCTTGCTCACAGGGGGACGAAAATGATCGCGAAGCGGCATCTTCCGCAGGCAAGGCGTTCTCGACATCGGGCTTCCTGCGATTCGCGAGCTCCGCGACTCATGAGATACGGCCTCGATTCTTCGGTGGGGTTCAAGTGGTTCGTTCGAGAGGCCGACAGCGATCAAGCTCTTCGCCTTCGCGACGCGTACCGGGGCGGCATTCACGAGCTGCTCTCGCGCGACAAGCCAGGATCGGGGTTTACGATTGCCTCTATCTTGCTCTGGTCGAGCGCGAGCAGTGCAAGCTCGTGACGGCCGACCAGCGTCTCGTGAACCCGTTCCCCGGCCAGACGCTCTTGCTCAGTTCGCTGGCACTGCCTTAGCGCGCCACAGAATGAATTGAGGCTCGTTTCGCGGAATAAATGTGGTTTACCCCGGCGCGTCGCCTTGTCGCGCCCTCGCCCCGTCGCCCCCTCGCCTTGTGGCGCCCTCGCCCCCTCGCCTTGGCCCCCTAGTCTTCCCCGACCCCCGACAGCTAACCTCCGACCCCTAGTATCTTGCAACGTTGCTCGAAACTTGTTCCCTGTTGTCCGCGCCCTGCCCGATTCGAGCTGAGGCCCCTTTTCCCTGGACTAACCGAAAAGCTGAGGAGCCGCGAGAGCAGGGATCTTGTGATAACGCCACACGCAGGATAGTTTGAGCGAGCATTTCGACGAGCAATCCGCTATAATGTAAGAGTGCATGGAACGTGGCGGGAATGAATATCGTTCTGGGTTTGAGCGAATCGGCCGACGAACTCGCGGCGACCCTACGTACAACGCAGCTCGGTAACTTTGAGACGTTTCCATTCCTGGCGTTGACAGCGCGAGACGACGAACCGTGGTCCGGCGTGCGCCGCGCAATGAATGCCGCGGAGACGATTCGGTTCACACTCAAAGGGATGCGGAAAGCCGTCTTTCAGCGCTGGCTGAAGCACGGCCTGCATCGTAGCGAACCGGTCTTGGGTCAACGCGGTTGGACGAACCGAGAGCTCTACGAAATCCTTACGGTCGAACATCTGCGAGTGAAAACGACGTTCTACGGCGAGTTGGGAGAACCGATCGATGAGCCTGGTGAATGGCTGGATTGTCCCTGAGGGTGAAGAGCATTTCGACGAACTACGCGGCCGGCGGGCAAGCGTCGAGCACTATTTTGCCGCTCCGCATCGCATGCTGATTGTCCGGCTCACGGACGTGCGCGAAATCTCGGAACCGCTTTTTCTGTTATGTACGGGCGTCACGAGGTTAGAGACGGCGCCCACCTGGCCGATCGCCGATCTTCGTTGCTCGAGCGTCGATGCGAGTACGATCGTGCTCGACGATAAACAGGGTGCGTTTCACGTAGCGTGCTACGCGCTGCGGCTTTTCAGCCTGGAGGAATTCAAGCGTTGGCTCGGCAAGAACCAGGATGTCATAAATCCGTCCGGCAATACATTCCAAGCTATCCTCCACGCCGGAATCGAGGCATTCTAGGAGGCGCTAGATCGATCCGCACACGCAGCATTCGGGATTCAGGGGTCGGGAGTCGGGGCTTGGGGCTTTGGGCTTGCGAATCGATCCAAGCGTCATTTTGACTTTTCATTTTACATTTTGCATTTTGACTTCTTCCCCAGGCCGCCGGCCGATGTCCCCTCGCCTTGTCGCGCCCTCGCCCTCTCATCTTCCCCGACCCGCGACCCTGACCTCCGACCCCTAGTTTCTTGCAACGTTGCTCGAAACTTGTTCCCAGTTCTCTGCGCCCTTACCCGATTCGAGCTGCATCCGCTCGTCCGCAGGTTACTGAAGCCGGTGGCACGACTCGAGTTGCCGGTGGTTTGCTTAACGCTGTCGATCAGCCGGCGCCGATAAAAACAGATACGGGTTACAACGCGACTCCGTTAGCCAAGGTGGGCGACTGGATTGAAGTGGCCTCTGTCGATTCCACCAGCGTCGCAGGCGGAGCTTTCGCCCGGCGAAGAGATTGCACAGCGGCTTGCCCCGCTGGTCGGCAAGCCCTTTCAACTGACCGGCAAGACTCGCACCGATGGCTCGAACCTGAGAAAGACGGTCGCGCGCGTGCTGGAGGAATCCTCGGCCCTGCCCGTACCTGCGCCGGTCGGCGCTTGGCGCATCGTGCCGCCCAAGCGAAAAGGCGTCCCGCGCCTGCTGCGTGAGTTCGTCGACACGTTCATCGTCACCTCGGGCACTTCGTATAACCTGCAGGTTTGGAACCGCAACCCTTCGCAGCCGACGCCGCAAATCGAATACGCCGATGGCTCGTTGCTCCGTGCAAACGATGTCCGCCTTGTCTTCGTCCGCGTCGGCGTCGCTCGCCATAAGATTCGCTCGGTGATCGTGGCGACGCCCGAATACGTCGTCGAGCACTTCGGCAAATTTGGTAAGGAGACGGTCAGAGAGCAGCTCATCATTCTACCGCGCGCTCGACAAATTGTTTTGTCGATGAAGCCCCCCATCCTCTTCTATCCCGACGAAGCAGCCGTGGCCCGCAGGTTCATGCGGCGCATCGTTCCGCAGAAATCGCGCATCCACGAAACACCGGCCGCCACGACGACACTACGCCTGCGGACGATTCGCAATTTTGTCCAGTCGAAGCTCATCGGCAGGCGCATCCAGCCGAGCGCGACCAAGAATCGCGGGCAGCAACTTGAGCAGATTGTGGCGGCCGGGCTTGGCTATCAAGTGACCGATGCTGATGTGCTCATCGGCGGCTATCCCGATATCCGACACCAGGCGTTGGAAGTGAAAATCCAAGACGCTCCAACGGTCGATCTCGGCAGATATTCGCCGCAATTTGACGAACCCGTTGTAGGCTGTCCGGGTTTTACCACGCAAACCGTCCGTTACCTGATCGCATTCACCGACGCGAAGACGGGCGTGTGCCAAGGCGCGGTGCTATGCCCGGGGCGGCGGCTGGCCGAGCATTTCGTGTACGTCGCCGAAAAGAGCTTCAAGTGCCAACGGTCGATCCCCATGGACTTTTTCGACCAATTTGACGGCCGGGCCGTGTTTAATCCGGCGTACCCATGACGTCCGGCCACTCCATGCCGAACGCCTGCGCCACCAGCTCGTCGATCGTCGCTTCCAGCCGCGCACGATCCTCGCCCGCAAGAGGCTCCTGCACCAGCCGCCGCACGAGCTTGACCATTTTGCGGCACGGCGCGGCGTGGCGATCGGGCAGCGGATACTCGGTAATGTACTGCGTCAGATGGCGCCGCCGCTGCGAATAAAGCTTGTTCTGGAAGGCAAGATCGTGGTAGCGCGAAATCAACGCCGAATTGGCGATGCCCAAGATAAACAGCAGCAGTTCTTCGTCCGCTGGGTCGTTGGCCGTAATCCAATAGCAATTGCCGTCGACAATCGCTCCCGTGGCGTCCCAAAAGAACCGCGCGTCGGGGCTGATGTCGGGAAACACGATCTTGGGCAGCGACCAAGCCTCCGGATCTTGCGGCACCCAAATTTCGTACCAAGCTCGTCCCGCGTCGATCACGTACTTGCGCGACTCCAGCTTTTCCCTTCGGCTCAATAGGTATTTCCACGTGGGCGACGAAGCCGCAAAGCGAATGGCGCGCCTCCGCGCGTCTACGACTTCGTGGGTATAAAGCACGCGACGTTGCGGGCCTCCGGCTTCCAGCGGTCGCCATTTCGCGGCATCTTCCTGCGAAAGAAGCCGACGCAAATGTCGCGGCTCAGGGCGAATCTCGCCGGGCAGCGTCTCCCAATCGCGCCGGATAAAGACGCTGTCGGCGGTGGTCTTGATGCCCACGCGCACCTTCGCCACATCGCCGATGCGGCACTGCGCTTTCGAATCGATGGCCGCCACCCAATCGGCCTCGCCGCCGGAAAGCAGCGTCCACGGCTTGGCGTCGTCGCTGGCGAGCGGCAGCCGGCCGGTCGCAATCCGATATCGGCAACCGTTCACGCGAACAAGTCCGGGCAGCGGACGCCGCAGCGATTCTACCAGCGACGCGAACTGCCGCGTGTCGCCGTTGCCGTCGGCTGTTTCTTCATAGATGCGGACGAAGCTTGGCTCCTGTCGCCGGTTTGCCTCTGCCGCGTCGCCCAGCTTTCGCGCGAAGACCAGGGCGGGCAAGACCGCCGCTTCAAAGAACTTGGTGTCGCCGAGGTCGACAATTTCAATCAGGTCGAATTTCGTGCGCAGGAACCGGCGCGTCGCCAGTCCGCCCCGGGTGGTCAGGAACCGGTTCGAGGTGATGACGCCCAGGATGCCGCCTGGACGCAATTGCCTGGCCATCGCCACCAGAAACGCCTGGTAGAGATCGACTCGGCCGCTTAAGCCGAACCGCGCGGCGAGCTGCTGTGCGCGCCTGGCGCCGAGCACCTGCGTTCGCACGTAGGGTGGATTGGCGATGATGCAATCGACCGGCTCAAGCGGCTCGCCCGAGCCAAACAGGTCATTGTCGCCGAAGAACTCCAGAAAATCGCCCCGGACCAGGTCGGTGCGGCAGCCGTCGAAGGTTTGTTGGCGTGCCCGCAGCGATGCGAACGACGCTTCGTCGTTTTCGATGCCCACAAGCGTCACCCGCGGCCGCATCTCGCGCGGCAGGGCGTCGTTGATGGCGCACAGCAAGTTGCCGTCGCCGCAGGCGGGATCGAGCACGCGGAGCGGCCCTTTGAGGTCGCTGATGAGCGCCGCCACGCGCTCGGCGACCAGCCTCGCCAGATCGGGCGGAGTGAAATGCGCTCCCGTCGCTTTCCGCTTGGTCACCGGCATCGAAAGCCTTTGCTCTTAAGAGTCTAACCGAGAACCGGTGGGCAGGCTGGACGCCTACGCCACAATGCCGGCTCTCGAAATCGACTCTAAGGTGTTCGTCTGCACATTATCGCCGTTCGGCACGGGAATCCAAGGGCCGAGGAACCGCAAAAATTCCTGCTTGCCCCTTGTATTGAGTTGCGTTCCGTGCTAGGCTGCGCAGTTGTTGACGATTCGTTTCACCCTTGGGCGGACGAAGCGGCCAACGTTGCCCCGTTGAATTGGGGTTTTCTTCGCCGAGCCTGACCGGCTTAGCGAATTTCGTTTGAGTACGGAATTCTTGCCTCTTGGCGATAGGGGGGTGTTCCCCTTTCCCAGCGGCTCAA
This sequence comes from Pirellulales bacterium, assembly GCA_035252155.1. GTDB lineage: Bacteria > Planctomycetota > Planctomycetia > Pirellulales > JAICIG01 > JAICLL01. Next base: position 8,295 of record DATFDL010000810.1, read on the forward strand.
ACCGCATTGACGGTGAAGGAGATACTATGCCGTTCAATCGCATCCGTGGGTTTTACATCCGCCCTTTAACACCACCGGAGCCTAAATCAATGTCAATCGAAGAGAAGAACAACGAGCTAAACTCCGTTATCAAATCCGGGCTTGACTTGCTGAACAATGTAATCGAACAACATGAAAAGGCGTTGCGAGCCATGACCGTCGTCCGCGACGTGTCATGTGTGTACGCGCAATACGACCAGATCGGTGATAACGGCCAGCCGACTGGTTATGAGGAAGTGCTGCTCATTGGCGTTCTCAAACGGAACGGAAGTTGGCGGCTTTGTCACGGGTATCATCATACGGGAGATCCGTCGGGCGAAACTGATTGGAAGCCCCTGGCAGATTCCAGTGTTGCCGAACGCTTGCGCGCTGTGCCGCACATCGACAAACTGCGACAAGCCATTATCGACGATAAGATAAAACTACTTCCAGAGATTATAGAATCATTTCAATCCGCAGTGAAGTCGCTGGAAGCGTATCCAGGCGGAGCAAAGCTTGCGTCCGGCTATCAGGCCGCTATCCAGCGATTGCAGGGCAAGGATAAATAATTATCGAGGAATGCCGCGGAAGTTGCGCAAGCTTCGGCCGACGGCCGCGTTGATGTCCGGGCGCGTGGTCGTTCGATGAACTGTTCGCTGCGGTGCTTATACGGGAGGTTTCACATGGATTATAGTGGCAACAAGTGGCACGTCGAAATCAGGTTTTCGCTTTTGAGCGACAAGTATTCCTATCTGCGAAACGACATCGCAAAGCAGATAGAAGTGCGGGGCATGCGGCAAAGGCAAGACGGGACGTGGCTATCGACGGACGCGATTCCACGGAAGCAGGCAACCAGCATCGTCAGAAACATCATGGACCTGGTCGACCGTTGCACCACGCGCGACATTCATTTTATGTCGATCAATCTGCATCGCGCTGACGAGCATCCTGCCGGACCGCCGAAAGCGCGGACGCACCTTTGAGCCACTACCCCGGCGATAGGCAGTTTTTTTGATTGCGCTAGCCGATCCGCTATCATTTGGCTGGAGCTTGGAGTTCGAATGAAGACGCTTGACTGGAGCCAGTGCCCCGCTGTGGAACGCTCCCCGCGGAAGGTCAGCGGCGAGTGGCTGTTTCGCGACACGCGCGTGCCGGTAAAGGCGCTGTTCGAGAACCTGGAAGATGGCGCCACGGTCGATGACTTTGTCGCATGGTTTCCGGGCGTCCGCCGCGATCAGGCCGTAGCCATACTGGCGTTCGCTGAACAGACGTTGTTTGGACTTGACGCGGGGAGTCGTCCTGCGGAAGGACGACAGGGTCAGATTTACTTTCGTTCAGTGATGGAAGTGCCCACGGGGGCTTGGCCCTCGGCGTCTTGCCTTGCCATCAATGGCTCCCAAATTCCTAGGGCGTCACGCCGACGAATGGATTGACGACCGTCACGCCGTCATAGACCTAGCTGGGTTCACGTCCTCGCTGTACACGGTCTGGCAGCCCATTTGTCTCGCGTTGGTCGTGTGGCGCGTTCGACCCGGCATAGAGGAAAACATTGGTGTCAACGAGGAACTTGACGATCATACAGTTTCTCACGGCGCAGTGGTCCGACTGGCTCCGTGTTTCGCGACTTGCCGAGGGCTGCGAACAGCCGCGCCGCCCGGCCACGCGCGCTGCCGCTGTTGGATTGAATGGATTCCCGCCTGACAATACGCCGCGACCGTAGACCGTCAGGCGATTTGGGACTTTGCATGAATTGCCCGTTGCAACTTGTCAAATTCATCATACGTGGTCCTTGCTATTCGTGCAGTGTGATCCTCAAATATCTCGTATCCACCACCTTGCATGCCGTAATAAGAACCGCCAAGCATCTGCCCATGTTCTGGCGACGATACCGGCATCGGCGGCCCGCCAACATTGAAACGGATCGTGTCAACAAGTTCCAACTTCCAACCAGCCGTCTGGACGATGCTATCGAGAGTCTGCTGACAGTCGATTTTTTCAACAGCTATGTCCAGATCGCCGAAGAGGCGCTCCAAGAAGTGCCTGTAATTCGCCGCCTTGTCGTTCAAGAGGAAACGACTGACGGCAAGAAACCCGTTCTTTGCGCGTCCGGCTGTCCCTCCGTAAGCGGCTTTTGCGCGAGCAAGTTTCTGAGCGTTTTAACTTCCGCAAGTAGGTCACGAAAATCAACGGGCGTCGTGGTCTCCTGTAGTCGATTGCCGACGAAATCCGCTAGCTGCAACTTGAGACTTCTTTTTGCATCGGCAGCCGTCGTGAAAGGAATCCAAGCATTGTACGTTTCCGATTTGTCGATTTCGTCGAGCAATGCAAACGTCTTCCGCGGGTTATCCATCACGTGAAATGTATCCCAAATCGAAGCTTGGGGATCAACAAGGTACACCTCTCTGTAACTCAACACACTCGCCTCCACAAACGTGATCGTCGGAAGATTTGCTTTCTGGGCTGACTGATATTCGCGATGCGTGATGCTCAACCCGCTTGCATCAACCGACCCGTACCGCTTTCCAACGATTACCACAGCCATCTGGCACTGCTGCACGGTTTGGTAGCATGCATCCGTAGCCCTCGAATTCTCCAGATAGCCAACCTCGGAGTAATCGCTCATAACGGGACGATATGCGAGTTCTTGAATGACATCGCGTAGGCCGTCTCGTAGGTAATGCAAATCAGCAATCGTGGAGCTGATGAAAACGTTGGGAATCACGGTGCACCGAAGGCCGGAGGCTATAGAGACCACTTCAAGACATCCATACTTTAACCGCACCGCCGAAGAACCGGCAATCCCGGCCGTGCAGTCGCCGGCCACCTTCACCGCCCCGTGACGCTTGATAGACCGACCCAGCCCAGTTTAGCGGGGCACATGGGCGGGACTGGAGCCGGGGACTGGAGAAAGAAAGTCAAAACGCAAAATGCAAAAGTAAAAACGAAAAACGAAGGGACAGAAAGGAGGAATCAAGACTCCATCCTTTTCCGGGCAGGAGCCGATTGTCGAGCGAGGCGCGCGGAAGGGCAAGTCAAGGCTCCCTGTAGCGGTTCGCCTTCACGGGCGGTCATTCGTGAGATAACATCAGGCGGAATGAGGACGCCGGAGTGGGAAGTGGTTGTCGTGGGCGCGGGGGCCGCCGGGCTACTGGCCGCCGCGCGGGCCGCCGAACGCGGCCGACGCACGCTGCTGCTGGAAAAAAACCGCCGGCCGGGCATCAAGATCTTGATGTCCGGCGGCACACGCTGCAATCTCACCCATGCCTGCGATCGCCGCGGCATCGTGCGCGAGTTTGGGCCCGCCGGACGCTTTTTGCATTCCGCCCTGGCCGCGCTCTCGCCCGCCGATCTCGTCGAGCTGTTTGAAACCGAAGGCGTCATCACCAAAGTCGAGCCCGACACGGGCAAGGTCTTTCCCGCCAGCGATCGCGCTGCCGACGTTCTGGCGGCCCTGCTGGGCCGGCTCGAGCGCAGCGGCGCCACCCTGGCGCCGGAAGAACCGCTCGTCGAGCTCACGCGCGCGGCCGACGCCTTCCTGCTGAGCACGCCGCGGCGATCCCTCACCGCCGAGCGGGTGTTGGTCACCACCGGCGGGCAATCGTATCCGGGCTCGGGCACCTCGGGCGACGGTTATCGCTGGCTGGCCGCGCTCGGGCATACGATCGTCGCTCCGCGGCCGGCCCTGACGCCCGTCACCACCGATGCCGCCTGGGTGCGCGAGCTGCAAGGCGTGACCATCAGCGACGTTCACGTGCGCGTGATCGATACCGAGGCCGCAGGGTCCGGCTCGCGCGGTGGCTTGCTGGCGGAGCGCCGCGGCTCGTTTTTATTCACGCACTTCGGTTTGTCGGGGCCGGTGGTGCTCGACGTCAGCCGTGCGATCAGCGGCCACCCGCGACCGCGCACCCTGGCGCTGAGTTGCGACTTCTTGCCGCATGTGAGCGACGCCGAATTGGACGAACGCATTAAGCAGGAAGCCGCCACCGCCGGCAAGAAGCAGCTTGGCGGGTTGCTGGCGGCCACGCTGCCGCGCCGCTTGAATGAAGCGCTGTTGCGCGCCGCCGGACTGTCGCCCGAGGCCCGCGCGGCCGAATTGGCCCGCGCCGACCGCGCGCGTTGGGCGGCTGCGATCAAACGGCAGGCCGTGCCGGTGAGCGGCACGCGTGGCTTCAAAAAGGCCGAGGTCACGGCGGGCGGCGTGGCGCTGGACGAGGTCGACTCACGCACCATGCAAAGCCGGATCGTGCCGGGGCTTTACCTGGCCGGCGAAGTGCTCGACCTCGACGGCCCGATCGGCGGCTACAATTTCCAGGCGGCGTTCAGCACCGGCTGGCTCGCCGCCGAACACGTGTAACCGAGCGCGACGCGACGATCGATCGGACAGAAAAATGCGATGCTGCGCTCACAAAGCGCGCGGCGGCAGCTCCGGCTCGCGGCCGCGAGCCAGCTTTATAAACCTCAGCTTCGGGCAGGTTATAATTTGGCCAACGCGAAGGAGGAAAAATTGACCCACGAAGATCGAAATTTTGAAGATGCTCGGCGCGCGGCTGAAGAATCGATCGAGCTAGCGAGAGTGCTGGCCGACCAGAGCGTTATGAGCGGACAAGAGTTTCTCGAACGGATGGCCCGCAGCGACGACATGGCCTTTCTCGACCCTGAGAGCGACGGCATGACCCACAATATCGTTCTCGGCGCCCAGGTGGCTCGCGAGATGCTTGAGGCGGGCGAATACGAAGACGTCGTACAGACGTGGGCGCGAGAGACCCAGCGCCGTTGGCGCACGAGCAAGTTCTTCAAGCTCTGGCAGGCCGAACAGCAGGCCGGCCGCGATCCCCACCGCGCGTTTCACGAGCGGGGCTGGGAGCCGTGACCTCTCGAAGGCTCGTCGCGTACAGTCGGCCAAAGGCATGGTGTGCATGCGAGGCGCCGGGTAGGCACTTGCCACAGCCGAAAAAACGACCAAGCCAGTTTTCGGCAATGATGAGGGGAGAGGGGGCAGAGACGAAGGGGCGAGCGGGTGAGTGCGCGAGCGGGCGACGGGGCGAGCGAACGCGAGCTGCGCTTGCATAAGGGAAGGTTGATGTAACGTGGGGTTGCAGCAACCCGTTGCTCATGAAGCGGTTGCGCGGCGGAAATGAGCACGGTGGGGTCTGTTCTCCGCAAGCAAACGAGGCTTTAGTCGCGAGACTGCCGACACCACTTGTGGGGCCAGCCGCACGCGATTATGCCACGCCGACGCAGTGGGTGTCGGCCAAGCAGCCGAGGGCGGCTGATCCACATTGCTGATTTTGCTTGCACGAACCACCCGGAATCGAGAGAATACACTCGGTGGATTGCAGGCAGTCCGCCGCGAGGCCAGGAACCGAGAGAGCAAGCTATGAGCACCGTCGATTCTTTGAAACAAACGTGGCACCAGTGGGCTGGCGACGACGAGGGCTTGCTCGAAGGCGATACCCGGGCTTGGCTCATCAGCCTCATGGTGCATCTGGGCATTCTAGTTGTGCTGGCGATACTGTTCATCCAGCGGCCCCGGACCGATTACGCACTGACCGTCGTGCCACTCGAAACGCACGACGTCGAGCAGATTCCCGAAGCCTTTAGCAACTTCGAGAGTGACCCGACGCTCGATACGGGTGCGGCCAGCCTGTCGGGCGCCGAATCGGCACTGGCCCTGGCGACGACGATGGACGACCGTTCGCAAGTGGCCGACGAAATGCCTTCGGAAACCAGCGACCTCGAGCCATCGCTGGCCGAGATCGCCACCGCCCCCACGCTGCACGAAAATCTGATCGTCAAAGGTTCGGCGGGCGTGGCTACCACCGGGGCCAGCGGCGCCGTCGATCGCCTGACCGAAGAGATCGCCCAGTCGCTTGCCGACCGTCGCACGTTGGTCGTGTGGGTGCTCGATCAGTCTCTCAGCATGCAGGCGCAGCGGCAGACGATCGTTGAGCGGCTCGATCGGATTTATCAAGAGCTGGGCATCGATCGCGACTCGTACCAGGGCCGCAACAACGCCCCGCTGCTCTCGGCCGTGCTCGCCTTCGGCGAGAAAGTGACGTTCCGCGTGCAAGACCCCACCGACGACGTTGAAGAAATCAAACACGCGATCCGCGCGATCGAGAACGACCCGTCGGGCAAGGAGATGACTTTCACGGCCGTGGGATTGGCGGCGAAGAAGTATCAGTCGTTCCGCACACAGGCGCCGCGGCGCAACGTGATGATTATCGTTTTCAGCGACGAGGTGGGCGACGACGAAGCTCAGTTGGAGAACACGCTGACGCTCTGCCGCCGGCATGAGATGCCCGTCTACGTGGTGGGCGTGCCGGCGCCGTTCGGCAAGAAAGAGGTCTCGGTGCGCTACGTCGACCCCGATCCGCAATTCGATCAATCGGCGCGATGGCTGCCGGTGCGTCAGGGGCCGGAGTCGTTGGTGCCCGAAGAAGTGCAGTTGGCCTTCAGCCGCGGCAACGATGACCTGGAGCATCTCGATTCGGGCTTTGGGCCGTTCGCGCTGACGCGGCTGTGCTATGAGACGGGCGGCATTTACTTCACCGTACACCCGAACCGGCATGGCGCGGGTCGGCGGCAGGGCGAAGTGGCGGCGATGTCGGCGCGGCTCGATCACTTTTTCGATCCCACGGTGATGCGGACTTATCAGCCCGACTATGTTTCGCCGCAAGAGTACAAACAGAAACTCGAGCACAACAAAGCCCGGCTGGCCTTGGTCAAAGCGGCCGAGATGTCGATGATCAGCCCAATGGAAAATCCGACGCTGGAATTTACCAAGAACGACGAGGCGGCGTTCAAGCGCAGCTTGGATCAGGCGCAGCAGTTGGCGGCCAAGCTGGGGCCGAAGATCGATTCGCTTTACCAGGTATTGAAACAAGGCGAGAAAGACCGGCCGAAAATGAGCGAGCCGCGTTGGCAGGCCGGCTACGACCTGGCGATGGGCCGCGTGCTGGCCACAAAAGTGCGCACCGAGGCTTACAACGCCATGCTGGCCAAGGCCAAAACCGGCTTGAAATTTCAGAATGCCGACAGCGACACTTGGATTCTCTCGCCGGCCGACGAAATCAGCGTCGGCAGCCAGCTTGAAAAAATGGCCAAGCAGGCCCGCGAGTATCTGGAGCGCGTGAAGCAGCGCGACGCGGGCACGCCCTGGGCGCTATTGGCCGAGCGAGAGCTGAAGGTACCGATCGGCTGGAAATGGAGCGAAAAGGCGGTCCACGCAGAGCGACAGAGGATGGCCGCGGCGGCCGGCGGCGGCAACAACGCCCCGCCCAAAGACGGCCTGCGCAAGCTCGAAAAACCCAAGCCCAAGCGCGAAGACGTGAAGCTGTAGCCGTAGGTCAGGCCTTCCAGCCGGACGTTTTGCGCTGGCGAGGGCAACTGTTTTGGGAGATAGGGCGCAAATGCCCCCGTTCCGCACTCGCACCTTGAACTGGATCCACCGGGGCATCGCAAAGACTCTGCCCCAGCCACCGCCCATCGCACGGCTTCATGGATGAAATTGCTACCGTCCTGCTCGTCGGCGATTTAGCGCGGCCGGAGTTCGCCGAGGCGGTCGAGCAGATGCGCGCGGCATGCCGGGTGGTCGAGGTCGACGATCCGGCCGACGCGGTCTCCTGGTGCAACCGAAGCGAGAAGCCGCCGGCCCTGGTGGTGATCGCATCGGCTCTGCCGGGGCAGTGGAGCGATGACGCCATCGAGCAACTCCGCCGGCGGCTGCCGCTCACGCCGTTTGTGTCGCTGCTGGGCACGTGGTGCGAGGGCGAAATGCGATCGGGCGCGCCGTGGCCCGGCGCGGTGCGCGTCTACTGGCACCAGTGGCACCA
>DATFDL010000811.1:0-2924 GCA_035252155.1 Pirellulales bacterium
ACGTCCGGGTCGGTCGCCAGCGCCCGCGCCAGCCCGACGCGCTGTTTCATGCCGCCTGACAATTCGTGCGGATAATGCTGCTCGAACCCGGACAGTCCGACCAGCGTTACCAGACGCTCGGAGACGGCGCGGCGCTTATCCGCCGCTACGCGCTTGAGTTCAAGCCCAAGCTCGATGTTGTGCGCCACGGTGCGCCACGGCAGCAGTCCGTATTCCTGGAACACCATCGCGCGATCGCTGCCGGGGCCGGTGATGCGCTTGCCGTGCATCGACACCTCGCCGGAATCCGGTTTGGTCAGTCCGAGCAGCACGTTGAGAAAGGTGCTCTTGCCGCAGCCGGACGGCCCGACGATGGAAAGAAACTCGCCCTCCTCGACGTCGATGTCGAAATTGCCCAGCGCCCGCACCGGCGCGCGGTTTGGCGGCCGGAAGGTCAGGCTGACATTACGGCCCTGAATGTAACCGGTCATGCGCGGGCGCCGGCGCGCAAGCAGGCATATCGGCCAATCATGATGTCATGATCGCCCAGACTTGGCAGGCTCGCAACAGGGGTGGATTGCCGCACGAACACAATTCAACGGCGTCTCGGTGCGCCGCCGCGAGTCGGATTTTCGGCTTTTAAGAGAAATCGAATTCCAGCAGGTGTGTCGCGAAAGACACAGCCAAAATGGCTCTTGGCGCGTTGGAGCGGTGGACTGTCCATTCTACATGTCAGGGGAACCAAATGCACAAAATCGCTCTTTTCGGTGTTGCCGCCGCGGCTGTGCTGGCCGCCACGCCCACATTCGCAGCAGACCTGCGGCCGGCCGCCGTGCCGATGTACAAGGCGCCGCCCGTGGTGGTGCCGCCGGCTAGCTGGACCGGTTTCTATATCGGCGGCGATATCGGCGGTTCCTGGTCGCACAGCAGTGGAAGCTGGACCGGCCTGCCCTCGGCGGCGGCCTTTGGGGTCAACCCGACATCTGGAAACCTCGACGGCTCCGGGTTCCTGGGCGGCGCTCACGTCGGATACGACTATCAGTTCGCCCCAGCTTGGGTGTTCGGCGTCGAAGGCGACTGGACCTGGACGCACGACCGCGGCTCGAACAGCCAAGCCTGGACAGTGTTCGGAACGGCCGTTCCGGTCGGTGGCGGCGCGGCGACGACGATGAATTCCACCCTCGATTGGCTCGCCTCGTTCCGCGGCCGTGTCGGTTATCTGATAACGCCGAACGTGCTGGCCTACGGGACCGGCGGCGTTGCCTGGGGCGATATCCATTACAGCGGCACTGCCAGCGCGCCGGGCACCGGCTACCTGGCGAGCACGTCGTTCAGCAATACCTCCGACGGCTTCGTGGTCGGCGGCGGTCTCGAATGGGCCATGACGCATAACTGGTCGCTGCGCGCCGAGTATCTGTTCTATCGCCTCGGCAACGGCGCGAGCGCGATCGTCACACCGGCGGCGTTTCCGGCCTTCCCATCGAGTTTCTCCTGGAGCCGGATGGACGTCGACGTCGGCCGCGTCGGGCTGAGCTACAAGTTCTGACCGCGCCGCTTGGCGAACCGCCGCAAACAAAAACGGGCTGCGGATGATTCCGCGGCCCGAATTATTTCGACAGCGCGCAACACCTGATTGTCAAATGAGTGGTCGGAGTGGCAGGATTTGAACCTGCGACCCCCTCGTCCCGAACGAGGTGCTCTACCAGGCTGAGCCACACTCCGACATTGCAACAAAGGCCGCGCCGCGGGCTTATACATTTGGCTTTGCAGACCTGCAAGCGCGGCGGTTTTTGCCGCGCCGCACGTGCTATCTAGGCACGATGGTGCCGCAATGACAGCCCCGCTCGCAACCCGCCTGCTGACCGGCGGCGAAACTGCCATCGCCGAGGCGGCGCGCTGCCTTGCGGCCGGCGGGCTGGTCGCGTTCCCGACCGAAACGGTGTACGGGCTCGGCGCCGACGCCACCAACGGGCAGGCCGTGGCGCGGCTCTATGCCGCCAAGGGCCGGCCGGCATTCAATCCGCTCATCGCCCATGTTGCCGATGCGGCGGCGGCATGGAAATTGGCGCGGCCGGACGATGACGCCAAGCGGCTCGCCGCGGCATTCTGGCCGGGGCCGTTGACGCTGGTGTTGCCCAAGGCCGCCGGCTGCACGGTCGCGGACCTGGCGACGGCCGGGCTCGACAGCATCGCGGTGCGGGTTCCGCGCCACGCTGGCGCGCAACAGATGCTGCGCGCCTTCGGCAAGCCGATCGTGGCGCCATCGGCCAACCGGTCCGGCCACGTCTCGCCGACCACGGCCGCGCACGTGCTCGCCGATTTGCGCGGCAGCATCGATCTCATCGTCGATGGCGGCGCGACGCCCGTCGGAGTCGAATCCACCATCGTCGCCTGTCTGGGCGAACCCGCTTTGCTCCGGCCCGGAGGCGTGCCCGGTGAGGCCATCGAGCGCGCGCTGGGCCGCACGCTGCACCGTCCGGCCGTCGAGGCTGCGTCTGCCAACGCGGCGCCGCTCGCGCCCGGCATGCTCGCGTCGCATTACGCGCCGCGCACGCCGCTACGGCTGGACGCAACGAACGTCGAAGCGGGCGAAGCCTTGCTGGCGTTCGGGCCGACGCTCATTCCGGGCGCCAACCAGGCTGTGAGCGTCCTCAACCTTTCGCCGCGCGGCGATCTGATCGAAGCCGCGGCCAATCTGTTCGCGCACCTACGCACACTCGACGCCGCAGGCGCGAAGGCGATCGCAGTGATGCCGGTGCCACGCGGCAGCCTTGGCGAGGCGATCAACGACCGGCTCGCCCGCGCTGCCGCCCCACGGCCGCGCCAATAATTATGATAACGTAAGCCCAGCGGCGCCGGGCCAACCGCCCGATGCTGGAGGAGCCACCTCATGCTCGACAAACCGCAGACCAAAAAACTCGATCCTGCTTTGCTCGCCCGCTTCG
>DATFDL010000812.1:0-8570 GCA_035252155.1 Pirellulales bacterium
TTTCGCGACGTCGCCACTCAGAGCGGACTCGACTTCCGGATGTCATTTCTGCCTGGGGAGCAAGGCGAGAGCTTTAAGATCAACTTATATGATCACGGGTGCGGACTGGCCGTGGCCGACTACGACGGAGACGGCGACGACGACATCTATTTCCTGAACCAACTGGGCGCGAACGCGCTTTACCGCAATTGCGGTGGGAACTTTGAGAACGTGACGGAGCAGGCCGGGCCGCTCGCCCTGGATGACCGCGTTTGCGTGGGCGCCGCTTTTGGAGATTACGACAACGACGGCGATCAAGATTTGTATGTCACCAGCACGCGCGGCGGAAACGTACTGTTTGAAAATCAGGGAGATGGCCGGTTTCGCGACGTTACCGAGCAAGCCGGAGTCGTCTGCGTCGCCCATTCCGAGACTCCAGCGTTCTTCGACTGCGACGGCGACGGCGATCTCGATCTGTTCGTCACCAACACGGCGCGCTGGACCACCGAGGAGTTCGACAGCCGCGACCACTACTACCGCGGCGAAAACGATATGCTCGCCCGCCTCTGGGAACCGAGCGATCTCGAAGCGAACGTCCTCTTCCGCAACAACGGCGACGGCACCTTTGTCGACGCCACCGACGAGGCGGGCCTAAGAGGGGACGGCTGGAGCAGCGATGTCGCGGCATTCGATTACGACGACGACGGCGATCTCGATCTCTTCGTCAACCACATGTTCGGCCAAGGCCGGCTCTATGCAAACGACGGACATGGCCACTTCCACGACGTCACTCGCCACACGTTGAAACAGGTGTCCTACGGCGGCATCGGATGCAAGGCATTCGATTTCAACAACGATGGCCGGCTCGATCTGTTCGTTTCCGACATGCACTCCGACATGTGGCTCGACGCGAACGAGCCGCTCGTGGCAATTCAACCGAAAAAAAAATATCGCTCGGTTCACGGCCCCGCCGCGGACACCAATGTGCTCCTCAGGAAAGAAGACAATGAGCAGTTGCGGCGTGCAGGGCTGGACCGCGATGAGCTACTCTTCGGGAACACTCTGTTTCGCAACGATGGCGAGGGACGATTTGTCGAGGTTTCGGGCGCCGCCGGGATGGAAACCTTTTGGCCCTGGGGCGTCGTGGTTGGCGACTTTGATAACGACGGGGATCTCGACGTGTTCTTACCCTCGGGCATGGGCTACCCTTTCGGCTATTATCCGTCAAGCTTGATGATGAACCGCGGCGACGGCACGTTTGCCGATTGCGCGGCCAAGGAAGGCATCGAGCCGCCTCTGGGCGGATCGATGCTTGCCGAGCCGATCGGCGACTCCGCGGCCGCCCGCAGCTCGCGATGCGCCGCGACCGCCGATTTCAATGGCGACGGCCGCGTGGGCTTGGTGGTCAATAACTTCAACGACCGGCCCTATTACTTCAAGAATCAGTTTCCACCGAACCACTATGTGTCGTTCCGGCTGTGCGGCAGCCGAAGCAATCGCGACGCGATCGGGACAGTGGTCAAGCTGCGATTGGGCAACCAGGTGCTCACGCGACAGGTGCAGGCCAATGGCGGATATCTCTCGCAGTCATCCAAGACGCTGCATTTTGGCTTAGGAAGTCACGAACGGGTCGATCGCGTCGAAATTCGCTGGCCCAGCGGCCGGCGCCAAACGCTCGAGTCGCCCGCGGTCGATTGTCTGCACGAAGTGGTTGAGCAGCGAGGTTGACGATGAGCAACTCCTCGAAAACGCTGGCCCAACTGCTGCTGTCAGGTGCGCTGGCGGCGGCCGTGGCCGGCATCTTGTGGTTCGCGGCCCCGCGGCGCTCGCCCACCGAACCCCGATCGCGGGGCTTTCGAGAGGCGGCGGCGAAAAGTGGCCTTGATTTCCACATGTCGTTTCTGCCGCAAGAGCAGGGCGACTCCTTTAAGATCAATCTCTACGATCACGGTTGTGGGCTGGCCGTGGCCGACTACGACGGCGACGGCCACGACGATGTCTATTTCTTGAACCAACTGGGCGCCAACGCGCTCTATCGCAATCGCGGCGATGGAACGTTTGAAAACGTGACGGAACGAGCCGGGCCGTTGGCGTTGGGCGACCGCGTTTGCGTCGGCGCAGCCTTCGGCGATTACGACAACGACGGTGACCAGGATTTGTACGTCACCAGCACCCGAGGCGGAAACCTGCTCTTCGAGAACGAGGGTGGCGGCCGGTTTTCTGAGATCACCGAGCGAGCGGGAGTCGCTTGTGTTGCTCACAGTGAGACGCCGGCCTTCTTCGATTACGACGGCGACGGCAACCTTGATCTCTTTGTCACCAACACGGCCCGCTGGACCACCGACGAGTTCGACAGCCGCGAACATTACTATCGCGGCGAAACCGATATCTGGACACGAGTCTACAACGTGGAAGACCGAGAGCCGAACGTGTTGTTTCGCAACAATGGCAACGGCACTTTTACCGACGTCACCGACGAGGCCGGTCTGAAAGGAAACGGCTGGAGCGGCGACGTGGCAATCTTCGACTACGACGAAGACGGCGATCTCGACTTGTTTGTCAGCAACATGTTCGGACAAAGCCAGCTTTATGAAAACGACGGGCAAGGTCATTTCAGCGATGTCACGCGGCGCACGCTGGGCCGCACGTCGTTCGGCGGCATCGGCTCCAAGGTCTTCGACTTCAACAACGACGGCCGGCTCGACTTGCTGATCTCCGACATGCACTCTGATATGTGGATCGACGCTGAGCAGCCCAAGGCAGTCGAGCCGCATAAAAAATATCGCCACCTCATGGGACGCACCGTCGAGGTCAATCCTCGCCTGGCCGAGAATGACAAGCGGCAGATCGAACGCCTGGGGCTGGACTACGACGACCTGCTGTTTGGCAACAGCCTGTTCCGCAATGACGGCGAAGGGCGATTTGCCGAGGTCTCTGACGCGGCGGGCATCGAAACGTTCTGGCCCTGGGGCATCGCGGTGGGCGACTTCGACAACGACGGATATGAAGACGTCTATCTGCCCTCGGGCATGGGCTATCCGTTCTTTTATTATCCGTCGAGCTTGATGATGAACCAAGGCGACGGCACCTTCGCCGACCGCGCCGCCGATCAAGGAATCGAGCCGCCCTCTGCCGGGCCGTCTTTGCCCGAATGGGTCGGCGGCTCGCCGGCCGCCCGCAGTTCGCGGTGCGCCGTAACCGCCGATTTTGACGGCGATGGGCGATTGGAGTTGATGGTCAACAACTTTAACGACCATCCGTATTATTTCAAAAATCGATTCGCTCCACGCCATTACATCGCCATCCGCCTGCAAGGCACGCAGAGCAACCGAGACGCCATCGGCGCAGTCGTCAAACTACATGTCGGCGATCAGATCTTCACGCGGCAGGTATCTCCCAGCGGCGGATACCTCTCGCAGTCGTCCAAAACGCTGCACTTTGGCTTGGGCGACCATGATCGGATCGACAGCATCGAAATCCGCTGGCCTCGCGGTAGGCGGCAAACGCTCGAAGCGCTCGCAGTCGACCGCCTGCACGAAGTCATCGAGCCGGAGAATTGAGCTATGAGCGGGCAAACAAACTCCGTGGGAACGTTTCGCGAGAATGCCGTGCTGCTCGCGATCGTCGCAGGCGCCGTCGCAGCGGCGGCCCTGGTGGTTTGCGATGCGCTTGTCGCCAGAAACACGAAGGGCGCCGGCGACCGAAGCGTGGAGTTTCAATCGCTGGTGCGCGGTCTCGGTTTCGGCTGCCAGTGCGACCTGGGTCATGGCGTGCGCCAGTTCGACCCCCGCTTGCAGAACGGCGAGCCGTACCGTTTTTCCGGCTCAACTTTTGGACAAAAGCGATGCCGTTGGCATCCCCTGATGATCTTCCCGGCGCCGCCGGCCGCTACAGATGCTGGGCGGTCTGAGGAGTAAGATCATGTCGTGGCTGCACGTCGCTCGCACAGGTGTCACGGCCTTGGTGCTGCACCCGTGGCGCTCCATTGCCACCGTGGTTTGCCTGATCGCCGTCCTTGTGCCGTATATCGCCGGGCTGGGTATCGCGGCTGGCTTGGCCCGAGACGCCGCTGTTTCGCTCGACGCCGGCGCCGATCTTTATGTCACCGGCCGGCAGTTCGGCCGCGGCGTGCCGCTACCACGCTCCAGCGTTGAGCAGATTGCCAAACTGCCAGGAGTAGCCGCCGTTGTGCCTCGGGTCGTTGGTCCCATCGTCCTGGGCCGCGAGCACCATCGGGCGGTGGTGGTGGGCCTCCCACCAGAGCACATGCCCTCTGAAGCTGATTGTATCGAAGGCCGACTGTTTCAGGCCGGTCCTGCTCAGGAACTGGTGCTGGGCAGCGGGCTGGCCTCGCGGCTCAAGCTCAAAGTCGGTTCGCTCGTGCCACCCTTCTACCGAAATCGCGCCGGCGAGCACGTTTCGGAAGTTGTCGGGGTCTTCACGCCCGATGCACCCGTGTGGCAGGCCAATCTGGTATTCGCGTCGCTCGGCACTGCCGCCGCCATTTTCGATCAGCCCGAACTGGTCACCGAGGCATTGGTCTATTGCCGGCCGGGCCAACGCGAGCGGGTGGCCAGCCGGATCCGTCAACAGATCGAATGGCGATCGCCCGACGGCCAAATGCGCATCGCCACTAGCGCCACCGACCACGGCGAATTGGAAACACTTTGTCGCGAAGCCGCCGCGCATCGCGACGGCATTTTTCACTTGCATTGTATCCTGGCGTGTTCGGTGGCCATTCTGGCCGTGCTCGTCACGAGCGGATACGGTTCGACGGAGCGATCCCGAGAAGTCGGCATCCTCAAGGCGATCGGCTGGCAAACTGACGAAGTCATGCTGCGCAGTGCGGCCGAAAGCTTGTTGCTTAGCCTTGCGGGGGCAGCAATATCCGTCTGGACTGCGTGGCTTTGGCTCCGCGTGTTCAACGGTTATGGCATCGCCGGGCTGTTTCTACCCGGCCTCGCTCGCGGCGAACCGGTGCGAGTTCCTTTTTCATTGGTCCCCACGCCGGTCTTGTTGGCCATTTTGCTGGCTTGGGCCGTCGTGACCAGCGGCAGCCTCTATACAACTTGGCGCATGGCAACTGCGCCGCCCGTCGCGGCCATGCGATAAGGTTCCTCTCCCGCCGGGAGAGCTTCGGTGAGGCCCAACGAAAACTTCCATGCCCTTGTTCGATACACGCTCGGTCAGCAAGATTTACCGCCGCGGTTCCGCGCGCGAGATTCGAGCACTCGACGCCGTCTCACTGACGATCGAAAAGGGAACGTGCTGCGCGCTGGCCGGCGCGTCAGGGTCGGGCAAGAGCACGTTGCTGGCCTTGCTCGGTGCGCTCGATCGACCCACGGCTGGCGAGGTGATCTTCGAGGGCCGCACCTTGGCGGGACTGTCCGACGTGGGCCTGACTCGTATTCGCCGCCGCTTGGGCTTTGTCTTTCAAAACTTTTCGCTTCTGCCGCGGCTGCGCGTCTGGGAGAACGTGAGCTATCCGCTCGTTCCGCGCGGCATCAGCAGCGCTCGCCGGCTCGCCCGGGCGCAAGAGCTGCTCGAACCGCTGGGGCTGGGCGACCGGCTTGACGACTTGGCGGCCGAGCTAAGCGGCGGCGAACAGCAGCGGGTCGCGGTCGCGCGCGCCTTGGCTGGCGAACCAATGGCGCTCTTGGCCGACGAGCCTACGAGCCAACTTGATCAGGAGGCCGCCGAGCGGCTCTGGGCCACCTTCGACGATCTCGCCCGCCGCGGCATGACCCTGGTGATTTGCAGCCATGATCCCCGGTTTCTCACCCGAGCCTCGCAAGTAGTGCGGCTGTGAAACGCATGCTGGAATGGAGACCGCGTCTAAGCAACGGAGTGAATTCCGTTCTACGAGTTGCGCAGCGCCGCGCAGGCGGCGGCGAGGGTGTGGTCGATATCGGCCTCGGTGTGAGCGGCCGAAATAAAGAGCGCCTCGTACTGACTGCATGGCATGTAGACGCCGCGCTCGATCAAGCGCCAAAAATATCGGGCAAAAGCGCCGGTGTCGGCGCGGCTGGCGGCGGTCCAATTCTCTACCGGCCCGGGGTGAAAGAAGAGTGTGAGCATGCTGCCCACGCGGGCCGTGCAACAGGTCGCTCCCGCCGCTCGGGTGGCGGCCAGCAGGCCCGCTTCGAGCTTTTCTCCCAAGTGCTCCAGCCGTTCGTAAGGCGGATCGTCGCGCAGTTGCTGCAAGGTGGCGATGCCCGCCGCCGTGGCCAGCGGATTGCCGGACAAGGTGCCGGCTTGAAACACCTTGCCGGCCGGCAGCACGTGGTCCATGATCTCAGCCCGTCCGCCATAAGCGCCCACCGGCAAACCACCGCCCACAATCTTGCCCAGCGTCGTCAAATCGGGCATGACGCCAAAGCGGGCCTGGGCGCCGCCATACGCCACGCGAAAGCCGGTCATCACTTCGTCGAAGATCAACAACGCGCCGGCCGCGTGCGTCTGCTCGCGCAGGGCATGCAGAAACGCCGCCGACGGAACGACGCACCCCATGTTGCCCACCACCGGCTCGACAATCACTCCGGCGACTCTCGGGCCGTGCTCGGCAAAGGCCCGGGCCAGGCCGTCGCAATCGTTGTATTCGAGCACCAGTGTGTCGCGGGTCGTGCCGGGCGTGACGCCGGGCGAGTTGGGTACGCCCAGTGTGGCGGCCGAGCTGCCGGCCGCCACCAGCAGACTATCGACGTGCCCGTGGTAGTTGCCTGCGAATTTAACGATCAGCTCACGGCCCGTGAAGCCGCGGGCCAGGCGGAGGGCGCTCATCGTGGCCTCGGTGCCCGAATTCACGAGCCGTACCTTGTCGATCGACGGCACGGCCTCGACGATCAGCTCGGCAAGCTCACTTTCGGCCTCGGTCGGGGCGCCGAAGCTGGTGCCGCGACGGGCGGCCTCGACCACCGCCTCGGTCACGCGCGGATGGGCGTGGCCCAAAATCATCGGCCCCCACGAGCCGATGTAATCGAGGTAGCGGTGACCGTCGAGATCGAACAGATAAGCGCCTTCGCCGCGCGAGAAAAAAATCGGCTCGCCGCCCACGCCGCCGAACGCTCGGGCCGGGCTGTTCACCCCGCCGGGTATCAACTGCTTCGCACGGGCAAACGCCCGGCGGCTCAACTCTCTGCTTTCAACCATGCGGCCACGTCCTGCGCCCAATAGGTAAGAATGATACCGGCCCCGGCACGCTGGATGGCGGTCAGCGATTCGAGCGCGGCGCGGCGCTCGTCGAGCCAGCCGCGGGCGGCGGCCGCCTTGATCATGCTGTATTCGCCCGACACGTTGTAGGCCGCCAACGGCACGCACGCGAACCGCTGGCGCACCGCCGCCAACACGTCGAGATAGGCCAGCGCCGGCTTGACCATGATGATATCGGCGCCTTCGGCCAGATCGAGCTCGACCTCGCGCAGGGCTTGGCCGACCGGGCCAGCCGGATCCATCTGATAGGTGCGGCGGTCGCCAAACTGCGGCGTGCTTTCGGCGGCGTCGCGGAACGGCCCGTAAAACGCGCTGGCGTATTTGGCCGCGTAGCTCATGATCGGCAGCCGCTCAAAGCCGGCCGCATCGAGGCCGTGGCGAATGGCGCCCACCATGCCGTCGATCATGCCGCTGGGCGCGATCAGATCGGCCCCGGCCCGTGCGTGGCTCACGGCCTGGCGGGCCAGCAGTTCGAGCGTGGCGTCGTTGTCCACGTCGGGCGGCTGCCGAGTGTCGAGCACGCCGCAATGCCCGTGATCGGTGTATTCGCAAAAGCAGACGTCCGTGATGAGCAACATCTCGGGCGCGGCGCGTTTGGCCGCGCGCAACGCCTCTTGGACGATGCCATTGTCGGCGCAGGCCGCGCTGCCGGTGGAGTCTTTGTGGTCGGGGATGCCGAACAGAATGACGCCGCCCAACCCCTGGCCGGCCAGCCGACCGACTTGTTCGCCGAGCAAATCGATCGACCATTGATACTGGCCGGGCATCGACGCGATCTCCTGCCGAACGCCCCGGCCGGGTCGCACAAAGAGCGGCTGAATGAGCGAGGCTGGCGACAAGCGGACGGCGCGGGCGAGCTCACGCACCCGCGCATCGTAGCGCAGCCGCCGCGGACGCACGGTGGGGAAACCGCCCGCCGGGCCGCCACGAGGTTCGTCTGCCGGAGAGTTCGACTTCATGATCCGCTGGCCTCGCTGGCGGCGGTCTTCGAGTTGGCGGCGGCCTCCACCATGCGGGCCCGCGCCTGCGCGACGACCTCGGCCGCCCACGGTTTGCCGTCGTAGAGCTCGATCACCGCCTGCCACACTTTTTGCGCTTCGGCAGGCCGCTCGGCGGCCAACGCGTCGGCCCGGCGAAGCTGAGTGACGATGTTCTCCAGGTGCTCGTCGGCATAGCTGGCAACTTCCTTGCGCAGCTTTTGCAGGCGGCGGCGGGCCAAAATCAAACACTGCCGCGTGAGCGGCGCCTGATCTTCCGAATCGCCGCCGTAGAGATCGACCAACGCCTGCATCTTGATCATGCCCGCCTCGGGGTCGAGGGCGCCTTGCTTCAGCGCCTCGACAAAGTCGCGTTCGACGGGCGAAAGCGGCTCGCCCTTGCCG